>JABDJC010000181.1 GCA_013003395.1 Acidimicrobiia bacterium | reverse complement strand
TCGAGGGAGAGCGTCGATTGCCGCCGCACTCGGGTCGATAACCGCCAGGGCACTCGTCATCGGCATCACGTCTGACGTCTTGTTCCCCGTCGTAGAACAGCGAGAACTCGCAGCCGGCATACCCGATTCCGATTTCGAGATCCTCGAAGGCGAGCACGGGCACGACAGCTTCTTGATAGATACGGAGAAGGTCTCCGCCATGATCGCCACGTTCCTGGACTCCATTTAGCGATATTTAACGTTTCAATTCGATTGACAGCGCGCGGCTTGCTGGGTACTGTCGCCTCATGAGACGTTTCATGGCGCTGGTCCTTCTTCTTGCTTTCGAGTTCGGCGCGATTGCGGTGTTGCATCGAATCGGCTCGTACTCTTGGCTGCAGATTCCATTCGGTGACTTCGGTACCTGGATGGAGCGCACCGCCGCAGAGGACGCCCTCGTTGCGCTTCTGCGTTTCGTCGCTCTCGGGCTTGCCTATTGGCTGGCCGGCTCGACAGTGCTCTACCTGCTCGCCAGTGTGTCGCGTCTTCCTTCGGCCGTCAGGGCGGTCGAGTGGGCCACCATTCCTGCAGTTCGGAGAACGGTCGACCGGGTTGCGGCGCTCTCGCTGGTTGTGACAACCGTCGGGACACCGTTGGCTCCCGCAATAGCGACCGAGCCAGCACCAGTCGTATACGACGTCGAAGAAGGCGTGCCGCTATCGCGGATCGTTCCTCTGCCGACGACAGAAGTGGCAGATTCGCCTCGATACGTTCCAACCCCCGCGGGTACAGGATCAAGCGTCGCTTCAATCGCCGCACCGGTCGTGATCGTTACGCCGGCAGCCAACCCGATCGGCAGCAGCTATCGGGTGGAGAAGGGCGACAGTCTCTGGACGATCGCGGCCCGAGTCGTGAGCGAAGCGACTGGCGGAACACCTGACGATCGGTCGATAGCTCGGTACTGGCGCCTGCTCGTCGCGGAAAACACGAGTGCCCTCACATCGGGTGATCCAGACATGATCTACCCCGGCGAGACAGTGGTCGTTCCCCCGATGGAGGAATGACGACTGCGCTCAGCCAGCTCGATCGCTGACTGTCCATACCAGCCAGTCGGTTCCGTCGCGAATGAGGCTTATGTCCCAGTCGAACATCTGGTCTGGTTCTCCCGCCCTGCTCATGACGACAAACACCGACACCACCGCCGAATCTTGCAAGACCGCAACCGACGGGTCAGACAACAAGAAGTCGTATGGCGGCGGACCGGCCGGGTCGGCGGCAAGTGCCGGCGCTTCATCTCGGAACTGCTCCATCTGAAGACCGTCGGTCGCGAAGTAGGGCTGGACGATGGCGAGGTCCCCCGACACGGCGAACTCACCCCAGGCGGTGAGGGCGTTGGTTGCGGCGAGCAAAATGGCGCTCTCGTCCGAGGCAAGACCGGTCGTGGTGCTCGTCGGCGAACTCGCGACCGCACTTCCGTCAGATTCCCCAGGTTGTGAGGTGTCGCTCGTCTGAATCGACGTAGCGACCGGCGGCGGAACCGAACCCAGACCGGAGTCGCCCTGGCGATCGGACAGGAGCAGCCACAACGCCCCGCCCGCCATGCTGCCAATCAGGATCAGGGCTAGCGCCACCCGCCACGGCGACTCACTCATGGATACCTCACGGTAGACCTCGCAGCACGCTGGACGTGCCAGAGGCAGTGACCCGAATCGGTGACGTGTCTGTGGGACCACTGAAAGCATTGAGGCCTTGAAGGAGTGTCAGGTCGACGTCGCGTGTGACGGTGACAGTCACGCTCGAGGCGGTGGGCATGATCGCCACATCGGTGCTGAAACACGACGAGACGGACGCGTGCTCGACGAGATAGTTGCACGCACGATCAAAGGCGACGTCGACGTCGAGAACTGGCGGCTGGCCAGGGTTTGACCGGAGCTGATCTAGGTCAACTGCAGTGGCACCGGCGATGGAGGCGCCGTCAACTACCCCAGCGACGGTTCGATACTCGCCAAGCACACGCCACAAGTCGACCGAGACACCACCCAACAGCAGGATGATCATGGCGATGATCCAGATCACCACCGGCATGGAGAAACCGTCGTCGTGCTCGAGCGCGCTCAAGGAAAGCTCCTGAAATCGTCAACACGCTCGGTGTGCGACGTCGGCCAGCTGATCGACAAAACGTCACCGATGAACGGGATCGAGATGGCTGGCAGTGGGACGTTGACCGTAACGGTCACCTCGTACCCCCGGCCGAGCAAGAGGGCCGGGGTGCCGGCCGAATCGACCGACAGCACCGTCATCGAAAGGCAATCCGGTCCACAGTTCCAATCTGCCGACCCAAATCCGTGGTTGGCAGCGATCTGTGCCGCCATCGCCTCTCCGCGGGCCGCACCGTCGGCCCAGTTGTCCGACAACACGATCTGGCGAGCTGTCTCGGTGGCCATGACTCGGCCCATCGAGCCCCGCTCGAACCAAGGCGCGAGCGTCGTGACCACCATCAACAGCGGCAAGACGATGAGCCCGATCCCAAGTGACCACTCGACAGCCGTGAAGCCATCATCACGCATCACGGTGCCACCTCGACGACGGCGTGCCCGACGATGTTGAAGTCGATCGGCGCAATGCCGCCAACCCACCACTCGAACGCTCCGGTGGCGGTCGCCGTCATCACCCCGCCGACGTCGGCACAACTCAGGACCACCGAATCTCCCATAGGGCCCGCAAGGAGTCCGTTAGACCCGCGCAGCATGTCGAAGCCGTGAGCCTGGCAATCGACTGCGTCGCGGCCGAGCGCAGCGCCGTAGCGCGCCGACTCGTCCACCGCTGCACGGATGGCGCCTCTGCCGTACTGCCAGGCGATGATGTTGGCGGCCATCAGCAGCAACACCATGGTGAAGCTGATCAACATGACCCATTGGACCGAAGTGAACCCGTCGTCCGCATCAGACATGGTCGTCGGTCTCAGGGGGACGACGATGGGACGCCAAACTGGTCCCGAATCCACTCGATGACATCGACGCCGAGCGCTTCGAGCGCGCCCCATATGGCGAACAGCACGAGAAACCCGACCGCAGCGATCCCAATCGCTTCGGCAGTCTGAAACCCTTCTTCGTCACGATGGATTCTCTCGCTCGTCGCGCTGATCAGCCCGACGAACAATGCGTCCAGTTTCTGCATCGTCATTCCTTCCATATCCTTGTTGACTTCATCCCAAGCCCCGCAACACGATCCATGGCAACGGCGCCGCCACGAACAGAATCAGTACGGGAGCAAGAATTGCGATGATCGGAATGAGCATCGTGGCGCGGCGACGGGTCGCCTCACGACGCATGGCCTCACGACGATCATCTCGGATGTCTTCGCTGAGCGCGAGGAGCGCTTCGGCAAGATCGGAGCCGCGTTCGTCCGCGCTGGCGAGGACTTGGTACGCCCGGCGGGCGTGAGGCTCGGGGGTGAGCGCGGCGATGCGCCTGAATGCTTGGGAAGCCGGCATGCCGCTCTGGTGCAGTCTGAGCGCTTCGGCCAACTCCTCGACTACCGCACCGCTACCGCGTTCGACGAGGTGGCGGACCGCAGAAACCACGCCTCCGCCGACCCGAATCCGCATTGCGAGGAGCTGGTTGGTGGTGTAGAGCTCGATGCGCATGCGATTCTGACGAGCCTCGATCGCACGATCCACCTTGGCTCGCCAATAGGAAGCCCCGGCCACGAAGCCGGCGAACGACAACGCGAGAACAATCGCCGTCGGCCGGGCCAGGAGAACGCCAAACGCAAAGCCCGCCGTACCGCCTACGACCGACAGTGCAAGCTGACGCACCCGGTACTCCTGGACCCGCACGGACTCAGGCGTCGATTGGAGCATCCCGGCTTGGCGAAGCTTGCGCAGAAGCCCTTCCTCCGTCGTCGAGTCGATGATGCGGCCGACCCGAGACGCCAGGGCGGTGAGCGGTGGGCCGAAGATGCGGCGCAGGGTGCCGAGATCCGACTGACCGGTCACGGCCGTCACATCGACCGTGCGTCCGAGCATGCTGCGGGCCACCACCGTATATGGACGAAACCGGCCGGCGAGACGCTGGCGCGGCCGCACCAGCACCCCGGCCAGCAACGCAACAGCTACGGCGGCGGCCGTTGCAGCGAGCAGGGGCAGTCCGAAGAGATCGCTCATTTCAGGCCCGCCGTCGCTCCGCCGAACACCCGCTCCTCGACGTGCTCTCTGGACAGTCTCATCACGATCCACGACCCGGCGAGCGAGAGCACCGCCGCAACAACCACCACGAGGAACCCGGCGGAAGACTGATAGAAGTCGCGATAGAGGCCCTGCCGAGAAGTCATGAGGAGCAGTACGAACCACGGGACCGCGAAGACGATCCGAGCGTTGATGCGTTGCTCGAGACTGTTGGTTCTGATCTCCTCGAGCGTGCGGACATCCTGGTTCGTGGCCTCTGCGAGCTCATGCAGGATCTCCGTGATGAACGGCCCACCTCGCTCGTACGCCAGGATCAGCACCTCCACGACTCGATCGGTGGTCGGATCAGCCAGGTCGCCTCGAATCGACTCGAGTGCTGGACGCACTCCAAACACTCTGGCCAACGTCGGATAGCGGCCGAAGGCTTGGCGCAGGGCGTCGGGCCCAGTCTTGGACAGTTCTTCCAGTGCAACCGACATCGACATTCCGCTGCGAACCGACGCGATGAGGTGACGCAGGCCGTCTGGCCATGCCTCTTGTACTTCGCTGAGACGCTGAATCCGCTTGCGAGCGAAGTACCACCGCGGCATTGCCATGACTCCCGCGGCTGGTGGCAGAGCCACCCACGGCGCGCCCGTCACGGAAAGCCCGACGAGAAAGGCGATGGCCGCCATGCCACCAGAAACCGCCCAGAATTGAGTAGGCGTCGTGCGGATGCCCGCCTGCTGCAACCAGAGTTGCCCGTCGCTCACGGTATCCACCTTGTCGCGCAGTCGCCAAGAAAGGTGCGGTGCATTCCCGGTCAGAAAGCCGGCCAGCAGGTACGCGCATACGGCGGCAGAAAGGGCGGCGAGAACCCTCATAGGGGGTTGACCGTGCCTTCGCATATGGCCCTCAGGGTGAACCTGTCGCCGATCGCCGCATCGATTCGCGCCGTGATCGGTTCTGGCGGCAGGGCTCCGGTCCACAGCAGCGGTTTGCCGATCGCCTCGCGCACGAAGATCGGCTCGGTCGTGAAGTCGTCCGACAATGCGGGTGCCACGGCGAGTATCTCCATCGTTTGCCGCCTGAGGCTGTCGCCGACCCTCGTGGTGGCATCGCGATCGAGATGGACGACGAAGTCGATCGTCGAAGCAAAGACCTTACGCACAATCGACTCGGTGACGTTCTCGCCAGCCATCAACGCGGCGTTGACAAGCGCATTGAGCGCGTCACGTGCCGAGTTGGCGTGGACCGTACAGCAAAAGCCACAACCTGCATTGGCCGCGCGAGTCAGTTCGAACGCTTCCGACCCTCGAACCTCGCCAACGACAATTCGATCGGGGCGCATGGCGAGTACGAGCTTGACGAGCGTGCGCAACGAAATCTCTCCGCGCCCGTCGAGTCCTGATGGACGGGCCTCGTAGTACGAACTGTGCGGACTGAGGGGAACGTGCAACTCACGCACCTCTTCCACGCACCGCACGCAATGAGTGGCGGGCGACGCATCGAGTAGCGCCGACAGCAGCGAGGTCTTGCCTGCTCCTGGAGGCCCTGAACACAACACCGACGTCGTGCCCTGCATCACCGCCCAGAGAAATCCAGCGGCCTGCGGCGAGAGCGAGCCGAGCTCCACCAGGTACGACAGGGTTTCGCGACGCAGGGCGTATCGCCGGATGGTTGCAGAGACCTTGTCGGACACCGGAGGGATGACGGCCGTGAGACGCGCCGAGTCGTCCAGCACCCTCGCCTGAACAATGGGACTGGCCGTGTCGAGATGGCGGTCGGTCTGTGCCAACAGCCTGCCGACCACCTGCGTGGTCTCTTCTTCTGTGGTTGGCGTGGCAAGCGACTGAAGCCGGCCATCGCCGTCGATGTACGTGACACGCTCTCCCTCGATGAAGATCTCCTCGATCTCGGGTCGTTGAAACAGCTCGGTCAGAGGACCGAAGCCCGTGATCGATCGCAACACGCGTCTGGCCATTTCGTTCGGGTCGCGCAGTGTGCGCAAGCCGGCCGCTCCCTGGTGCGCTTGCGCCTGGTATTGCTCGACAGCGTGCGCCACCAGAGAAGCGATGCGCCCGTCGTCCGTGCCGGGATCGAGCTTCTCGCCGTCGATGAACTCGAGAGACGCCCGCCTGATCGACTCGTATGCGCTGAGTCCGGCTGCCGTCATGAGCGCACGACCTGAGGGACCACCGCCAGTGCAGCGGCGAGCTGCGACACTGTCTTCACGAACGGTCCACGTGCCGCCGGTTCGCCCTCCCACGCTGCTCTGAGGACTCGCTTGTCATACGGCGCGAACCTGATGGAAGCGGGCGAAACCGTCCTCGTGAGCTCGGACTCGAGTTCCCCGGCGGTGTAGGTGCCTCCGGGGTGCTGATTGATGACTACGTGCAGACTTGCACCAGCGATGATCGACCGGGTGTCGGCCAGCCAATCGACGACGCGGGTGGCGCCAACCGGGGATGGGGTGCCGACCAGCACGATCGCATCGGCGATCGACAGCACGCTTCTCGCAACGCCGAAGCGAGCTGGACCTCCCAGTTCGGGAAGGTCTTCAACTCGCGAGCCAACATTGACGACCACGAACCCTCTCGTCCGCGACAGCTCTCGAACCACTTCTGCCACTTCACCGGGGCGCAGCTCGAACCAATCCCTCGGATTGGGCAAGCCACAGAGAACCTCGATTCCGAGCGATGGCATTCGTGTGAGCGAGTGGTCCAACGACCCGGAGCCGTGCTGAACCGCATCCACGCCAGTCCGGAGGTTCGGATGCAGGCCCAAACCAAGTCGTTGCGCCACGGCCGGGGCTTGATCATCGGCGTCCACCAGAACGGTTGCTGGACCGAGCGAACGCAATTCTGGAGCGAGCGCAATCGCTACCTCGGTGGCACCGGCGCCTCCGGTTGCACCAGCAACCACGACGACGGTTCCTCTCTCCGGACGTGAAGCGGCAACGGTCCCGGTGTCTGCCTGGCGTTCTGCCAACTCAGCCAGGAGATCCGGCATCGGAGCCGCTGAGTCCAGGACCGGGCCGGCAACGCGATGCACTATCTGAACCAGTTCCGCGGAGGTGATGCTGTGCGCGACCGCTTCGTCGACGCCGAGTTCGCCCAGCCGCTGCTTGCCTGCACCTTCAGAGTCTTCGCCGTCGAAGATGCCCACCACTTTCGTTCCGGAGCGCTGCAGCGTCGAGATCAAGCGCGACGACAGAAAAGAGGTGACGTCATCGACGATCAGCACGTCATAGGACTCGGCCTTGGCGTCCTCAGCGGTCATCACGTAGCCACGGACGGTTGCTCCACCATGGTCCATCAGGAAGAAGTGCAGTTCCTGGGCCCACGGACGAGGAGAATGGGCCAGCATGATCGCTGGTTCTCTCATCCGGATGAACTCACAGGCGTTGGGTCGTAGAAGCCGTCTTGCGGTGCAGGCTGCGAGCCGTTTGCGCGCACGATCTCCAACGTGCCGGAGTTCAACGCAGACGCGACCCGCAGCGACAGTTCTGCATCGACTGCCACCGTGATCGTCATTGCGGAGGAACTGCCTATCCCGCTCCCGTCGGCCGACACGGCGATGACTTCGATGGTCGTGGCGACGTAGCGCGCCACGCCGTCTGAAACCACGATGAGGTCGATGACATCGCCTTGCGTGAGCGCTCCGGCGACGGCGTGTGCCGGGTTGACCGGAATACTCATAGCGCGAACTTGAGTGGCATCGCTCGGTTCATCGAACGAAGAGGTCGTGATAGGTTCGCCCGCCGCGACGTTTCGCGTGGCGATCTGACCAGATTCGACCAGGCGTGTTGCGTCCTCGATGGTGATCAACTGCTGCGCCAGACCGTCGCCGCCGGAGATGTCCACGATGTCGAACAGCTGGGACGATGCACGGGTTCCGACCTGTATGTCCGTCGAGGCAATGGCAACCTGTACCACCTCGGAGCGATCTCGCAGCACCGCCAACACCAAGATGAACGCAGTGAGACCTGCCACCACCATGATGAGGTGACCCAGCGACAATCGACTCGCAAGTCGGCGCTTCGGTACTGGATCACCGATCGGCAAAGCCGTGCGATCGGAACGTTCCACCGTCTGCGTCACTTTTCCTCCCCTTGATGAAGACCCGCCCGAGTCTTCACCCCGTCTGTGATCGCCACGTGGCCATCACGCAGCGCCACAGCGGGTTGCGATCAGCAACCACTTACAGTGGCGACGTGGCCTGGACTATAAAGGAAGCCATCCGGGACGGCTAATGGCCCCGGTCACCTCTCGACGGACTCTTCTATCGACTCGTCTATCTCCACAGGATGGCTTTTCAGCCAATCGATGATCTCGTCGCGGAAGAAGCGAAACGACCTACCACCCGGGAATCGGTACGCAGGGAGCGAACCTTCCCGAGCCATACGTCGCACCACTTGCACGTTCATGCCAAGCATGTCCGCAACCATTGCCGTGTCGAGCACCTGTGGATAGTCAGCTTGTGCCATGTCTGCTGCCTCTCCTCCGACATTTGAGACACTCTACATGATTTGAGCACGTTGTGAAGTAGTTGATGGTTGTTTAGTGCATCGTGCGGTACACTTCGAGTCTGATGATGAACGACCCCTTGGAGGAGCTGGGGCAAGAGCTCCGGACGCAAGTTGCCGGGGAGTTCCGCCGCGCCGCAGAAGAAGAAGAGTTCGACGCTCGGCTGGCTGCGCTTCGCGCTCGAGACCTCGCCCAGGTCATGTTCGAACTCATGAGCCGAGGCGACACCGTTGCTGTCCATGTAGCCGGCCATGTCCATACCGGGATCGTCAGCCACGCCCGAGGCACTCTGGCCACCGTCGACACGAAGGCGGGTTCCCGGATCCACGTGAATCTCCAGGGCGCGTTCTCCATCACCGTGGTAGAGCGGGCAACCACAGGAGGCAAGTCCTTCGACAAGTACGGCGCCGAGTCATTCGTGGCGCGGCTCCGCCAGTGCGAACTCGAAGCGAACGTCGTCGAACTCCACGTTTCTGGCAGGGATCACGTCCTGTCCGGCACCGTTGACATCGTCGCCAAAGACCACCTCATGGTCGTCGCAACCTCTGGCGAGACGACCGTCGTGCCCCTCCAGCACGTTCTGGCGCTTGTCGAGCAGTTGCCCTGACCAGCTCGTTGTATCTCGGAGCCTCCAGCGTGCTCCTATGACACGATGGTTGGGCGCACCCGACGCGCCGAGCCCGGTCAGGATCGAGGAACGACAATGGACGACAACGAGCTCCTCCGAGCAATCGGCATACTCTTCGACACCGTCGATCCACCACCTCTGTTGATCGCTCAGCGCGCCCTCGACCACTTTGACCTGCATCACGTGGATGCCATCGTTGCCCAGCTCGTCTACGACTCTGCCGACGGTTTGGTCGGCGTGCGGTCAACGGCAACCACCCGCGAGGTGAGCTACGTCGCCGGCGAGGTCACCCTCGACTTGATGGCCGAGCGAACCACGGGCGGAATACGGCTGGTCGGCCAGATTTCACCCCCGGCCGAAGTGGCAATCGTCGTCGTCCAGGGCGACACGACGCTGCGAACGCGCACCGACGAATTGGGTCGCTTCGCCGTCAACGGCCTCGACCTCCGGCCGCTACAACTCTCGACCGATCACGGCCTGAGAGTCGATGGCATCACGGCAACGAACCTGCCGTAAAGTTCCAGGGGCAGGTAGGAGGCTTCGATGGTGGCGGTG
The DNA here is from genome assembly GCA_013003395.1 of Acidimicrobiia bacterium. Classification (GTDB taxonomy): domain Bacteria; phylum Actinomycetota; class Acidimicrobiia; order Spongiisociales; family UBA5794; genus JABDJC01. Next base: position 1,590 of record JABDJC010000181.1, on the reverse strand, counting down.
ACGATGTATTGGCGGCCCGGTTGCGGCTTCTGCTCGATGCTGCAACGGGACCTCGATGCAGCGGAGCTCGAATACGAAAAGGTCAACATCTGGGAGGACCCGGCAGCGGCTGAGTACGTCCGGTCCGTGGCTCGAGGATACGAGACGGTTCCGACCGTGACCGTGGGCGACACGGCACTCGTAAATCCGGACGTTCATCAGATCACCGCGCTGCTCGACGCCGAAGCGGGATCAGACGTTGCCGCCTCGCCGGAGGATCAATCCACCGAGTGAGCAGACGACGACCGCCAGGCAACGGACAACTGGATTCACGGTTCTGCGATGACCTCAGAGAGCGGTTTACGCACTAGGTCGGGCACCCAGCATTCGTCGGCCGGGAAGCCGATGGGAAACAGGGCAAAAGGACGCTCGTTTTCGGGTCGCCCGAGCAGCTTGGTCAAGAACGCCATCGGGGATGGGGTGTGCGACAAGGTCGCCAAGCCCATGTGATGGAGCGCCGCAACGAAGATCCCGCACGCCATGCCGACGGACTCCTTGACGTAGTAGTTGTGTCGTCTGGAGCCGTCTGGGTTGATGCCGTAGCGCTCCTCGAACACCACCACGATCCATGGCACGGTTTCGAGGAACGGCTTTTCCCAAGTGGTTTGGAGGGGCTCCAGAGCTTCACGCCACTCGTCGTTGATGCGACCACCTTCGTAATTGACCTTCTCCTCGGCCTCCGCCGCGTTGCGAATCTGGGACTTGAGCCCGGGCTCACCGACGACCACGAAGCGCCATGGCTGGCGATGCGCTCCGGAGGGACTCGTGGAAGCGGTCTGAATCGCCTTCTCGATGAGCGCTCGCGGAACCGGCTTGTCGCTGAAGTCTCTAATCGAGCGGCGCCGGTCCATCTCATCGAAGAACGAGTCCGCCCGCTCAACCATCTCGTCAGCCGGCCGAGCCTCGAACTCGTGACGCACAAAGGGATGACCGTTCACGAACCGCCGATCGTCAGTCACGGAACTTCCCGATCATGACGACCTCGTCGAATGGCAGGCGGCCGCTCAGGCCCGCAGCCTTCGCTCCCTTGCGAGCCACTTGCTCTCCGGAGACGTCTGGGTATCCGAAGGCAAGGGCATAGCGAGGTACATGGTCTTCTGGCACGCCGAGGATCTCGCGCACTTTGTCCAACTCGTACATCGTCGTCGGACAGGAACCGACTCCAAGTGCTGCGGCCGCGAGCATCATGTTCTGGGACACTCGCCCGATGTCGAATTCGTATCCGTCTGGGAGTTGGACCGGGACGATCACCGTCGCTGCACCAGCCAACAACCCAGCAAACGCTCCACACTCGGCGAGTCGAGCTTTGGTTTCGGCGTCACGGACGACGACGAATCGCCAATTCTGGGTGTTCTTCGAACTTCCGGTCCACCTCCCGGCTTCGAGGATCGCCCGCTCATCCGAATCGGACAATGATCGCGCCTCGTAGCGACGGACGACACGGAGGTTCTTTATGAGGTCATACGCCTCGGGTGATTGGTGCAACATGCAAGTGAGGATAGGGAGGAGGAGCGCGGACCTGTCACCGGGGCACTCGAGACGACGCGGGAA
>JABDJC010000139.1 GCA_013003395.1 Acidimicrobiia bacterium | reverse complement strand
CGCTCGCACTCTGCAACGATGGCGTCGTCTGCCGGCTCGGTAGTAGTGGCGACCACGACGCGGTCCACATTGTGAGCCGCCGAGGCTGCCCGAACCACCCAAGCCAAGATGGATCGATCGGCGAGAGGCAACAAGACTTTTCCCGGCAAGCGAGTCGAACCAACCCTCGCCTGTATGACGGCCACCGCGCTCACATGGTCTCCATCGATCGAGAGGTCGACCCTACCGGCCCACCGTTGCGGATTGATGTTGGGTGACGTGAACAAACGATGCCAGGAGGACGTCGGTCATGAAGAACAGGTCGTCACGAGAGCCGATCCCGAGCATCGTCACCGTGTCGCCAACCGCATCTGCCAATGCGTTTCGCACCTTCGAGATCGCCGCCATGTTGGCAAGCGTTGGACGTGGGAAGCCGTAAGGGAGCACGTTCACCGCTGAGAATTGAACGGCTGGGGCGCCATCGGTGATGCCGATTGCCGCCATCTCGGTCAGTGCAACCTCGAGTAGGGCTGTGGGGTCGCCTGGTTCGTCCACGAGTAGCTCGACGGTTATCGGGACACCAGTTTGATGTCCTTCAGGGCAAAACGCGTCGTAGTTGGTGTAGCGGTAGGTGCTGTACTCGGCGTCGGCGACTTGGAGATAGTGGACGTCGCCGAGACCCGGGGCCTCGTCGAGGACGAGGTGGCAGAGGACGGCAGTCAGCGGTCGATCCATCATCGAGTAGTCGACGGCGACACCTGCCGGTCCCGCCATCGTCAAAGGGTTCGCAGTCCAGTAGACATGGGCGGCCGCCAGGACGGTGCCGTCTTGCATGGTCAGTTCGACACCGAAGTCGGTCGGGTCCAGGTTCTCGATCCTCACGCCGGTGCGGATGTCGACGCCGGCGTCGACGAGCCGCTGTTCCAACGCTTCAACAGCTTGTCCGATGCCTCTGGTCCTGGGGTAGAACGACGCCAGGGGCGACTGTTCCGACTCCGGAAGTTCGCGCTGATCGACGAACGCCATGCGGCGGCTGATCTCCGGATCGCCGAGTTTCTGCATGGTCGTTGGCCCGTCGAAGAGTGCCAGTCGATCGAGCGGGCACAGTCGGGTGACGAGAGGGCTCAGGTCGGCGGCCGGTGCCTTTGCGAAGCCTTCGACGATCGGAACTCCGACCGACTTGGCGATCTCGCTGCCGTATCTGCGTTCTAGATATTCGAGTGCATTCGGCGCCGATTCACTCCCCAGGTCGTTGACGGGCAAGCCGTCGAGGCACGCCTGGTATTGGTCGGTGGGGAGGGAGGTCAGATCGGGGTAGAGCGTGTGGTGCTGGACATGACCGTTGAACACGAGGCCGGCGAAGTTGCGTCGATGGCCCCGAAGTTGCACCCATTGTTCGGACGGCAGCAGTCCTTGCAGGTAGGCGTCCAGTGCGGCCTCGCCGGTCTCGGCGAAGATGTGGGTGCCGTGATCGAACCTGCCATGGGTACCGAAGTCGAACGAGCCGAGCAAACCACCGCAACGATCGGCTGCTTCGAGAACGATGACGGGACCGTTGGTGCGCAGATGGTCGGCAACCATGAGACCGTTGAGGCCGGCACCGACGACGATCTGCGGCAGCGTTTGGGGGTTGTGCGCAGGCATGGGACTAGTCATCGGCATCAAGTCTTCTTCGCCTGAGTGCTTTGTGACGTCAGAGGCGCTCCGCAAGGGCGGTCTCCGCAAGGGCGAACGCACCGGCGATACCCGAGCCGTCGCCGAGACCGGGTGGCGTGACGAAGTCTGGTTTCTCGTGGTCCGGTAGTCCGGGGTAGCCGGCCAGCGACTCGGTAAGTTTCCGTCGCACCTGCGGGAGGAGTCCGTCGATGGACGACACTCCGCCGCCGACGATGATGCGTTCTGGTGCGATGGCGTAGACGATGTTGCGCAAGCCTTCTGCGATGTAGTGGGCTTCGATTTCGATCGCGGCCTCGAGTGCATCGCCCGTCAGCGTTTCCGCAGGGGTGCCCCAACGTGCCGCCATCGAAGGTCCGCTGGCCATTCCTTCGAAACAGTCGCCGTGGAATGGGCACGTTCCGGCGAAATCGTCGCCAGGTTTCCGCCGCACGGACAGGTGACCCATCTCGGCATGTACAAGACCGTGAGCAACTTGTCCGTTCACCACGGCCCCGCCCCCGATGCCGGTGCCGATCGTCACGTACACAAAGGTGGACAGGCCACGAGCAGCTCCCCACCGTCCTTCACCCAGTGCTGCGCCGTTGACATCAGTGTCGAATCCGATGGGCACGCGGGTGGCCGCCTCGAGAGGGCCGACGATCTCCGTGTTGCTCCACCCGGGCTTGGGGGTCGTCGTGATGTACCCGTACAGCTCGTGTCGCCGACGGAGTTCCAGCGGGCCGAAACTGGCGACGCCGATGGCGGTCACGTCGTGCTCTGCGAAGAAGGAGAGCACGTTGCCGATGGTCGTGGCGGGATCTTGGGTCGCCACCTTGGTGCGGGCGACGATGTTTTCTGGCCCAGTGCCGACAGCGCAGACGAATTTGGTTCCTCCGGCCTCGACTGCTCCGAGCTGTCTGGTCATGGTGACACTCTAGGAAGGCCTCCGGTCGTGTCTTGTTCGGCGGAGCTGTCTAGATCTCGTCGAACTTGCGGACGACACGCATCACGAGGGATTGAACGACGGACCATCCGATGAGGGCGGCGATGATCGCCGGATCGAAGCCGTCGCCTGCGATCGCCGTGAAGCCACCTCCGCCGAACAGAGAGTCGACACCGCTGCCGACGCCCTGGACGGGGGCAGCCAGCACCTCGCTCCAGGTGATGACGAACTCCCCCAGTCCGCTGTCCTTCGAGATTATCCCGAGGTCGAGCAGGATCCTCGAAACCAGTACGAGATGGATCAGGGCGAAGACCAGCAGAACGGTCTTCCGAAGTATTCGCGACAAATCGAATTTCCGCTGCGTAGTTTGCATCATCAGGAGCCCTCCCTCACTACGAGGGAACCTACCCGAACGAATTTCGACGCGCGGGTCTGCTGCTCAACGCAACTACTGACTGTGAGAACAGATCGGACTCGTTGCGTTGCGTGCTTGGACGCGCCACGATGCAGACCGCAGCAAACGAGGTGAAACGGCAGTGTCGAAAACAGCGCGTGTAGTGATCGTCGGTGGCGGGATCGTCGGGGCGGCGACAGCTTACGAACTTGCGGTGAAGCACGGCTGGCGCGACATCGTGCTGATCGAGCAGGGCGACCTTCCGTACAACCCTGGATCTACGTCACACGCTCCTGGCGGAATCGTCGTCGCCGGCCACAGTCAGATCATGACTCGCTTCGCGGAGTACAGCAGGAACCTCTACGCCGAGCTTTCCAACATCGACGACAAGCACCTCGCTTTCAACGGGCTCGGTGGCCTGGAAGTCGCCCGCACCGAAGGTCGCGCTGCGGACTTCAAACGGCTCTACAGCACCTGCAAGGCCAACGGCATCCCGACCGAATTGCTGTCGCCGGCCGAGGCAGTTGAGCTGGTTCCGTACCTCGACCCGAACGCATTCACGGCTGCGCTGTTCTCGCCGATGAACGCAACCGTCCGGGGCTACCACCTCGTTGGCGACCTCCTGGCGAGAGCCGAGGCAACGGGTGGATTCGAATGGCACGCCAACACGGGACTGACGGACATCGAGGTGACCGACGGTCGGGTCACGGCAGTGCTCACGAACAATGCAGAACTTCCGCGCATCGACTGCGAGCACGTCGTTTTGGCCGCCAACATCTGGTCGCCGGCGCTGTCGGAGAAGATCGGCGTCCACATTCCTCTGGCTGCGTTCGAGCACCAGTATGCGATCACGCCGCCACTCGACGAGTGGTCCGACGTCGACAGTTCCGACGCCACCCAGGAGCTGCGTTATCCGCTGGTACGAGATGTCGATGTCACCATGTACTACCGCATTCACTGGGATCAGCTCGGCATAGGCAGCTACTACCACCCAGCGCACATGGTCCGCTCGCGTGAGGTGGGAGAGACCGCCATGCACCCGTTCACTCCTGAGGACATGGTGGACGCTTGGAAGCTGACGCAAGAGATCGTGCCGATGATGCGCGACCGCAAACCTGAGTTCGAAACGGCCTACAACGGGATGTTCGCCTTCTCGGTCGACGCGATGCCGATCATCGGTGAGTCGCTCCAAGCCCGTGGCTTCTGGTCGGCAAACGCGTCGTGGCTCACGCACGGTGCCGGCGTGGCCAAATCCGTGGCCGAGTGGATGGTGCACGGTGAGACCGAGTGGGACATGCGCGGTTGTCACCTCCATCGTTTCGTCGACTTCATGACGACCGAGCAATACGTCGACGCCGTGACGCAGAAGAACTACCGAGAGATCTACGACTACATCCACCCCAAGCAGCCGATCACCGAACCCCGTGACGTCCGACACAGCGCGTTTCACGATCGGCACGTCGCCGCCGGTGCCTCGTTCACCACGTTCGCAGGGTTCGAGCTGCCGAACTGGTACGCATCGAATGCCCCGCTCGTGGACGAGTTCCGTGACCAGATTCCTGACAGGTCCGGGTGGGAAGCGGACTTCTGGTCCCCGATTCAAGGTGGGGAACACCTCGCGATCCGAGACCGTGCCGGGCTGTTCGACTTGTCAGGCCTCGGGATCATCGAAGTCTCCGGAGCAGGTGCGCTCGACACCGTGCAGCGGCTGTGTTCCAACAAGGTCGGCGTTCCGATCGGGCGAGTGGTCTACACCCTTTTCCTCACCCCGAGCGGAGGCGTGAAGCGAGACCTGACCGTGGCTCGAATGGCCGACGAGGTCTTCTGGCTGTTCGTCGGCGAAGGCACGTTGCCGATGGACTACGAGTGGGTGGTGCGCCATGCAACCGAGGACGCCGTCATCACGGATCGCTCAGCTGCGTATTCGGCGGTGGGTTTGTTCGGGCCGGCAGCGAAGGACATCCTCGGATCCGTAACGAACGCCAACCTCGACGACTTCGGCTTCTATCGGGGCAGGTGGATCGAAGTCGGAATGAGTCGAGTGTTCGCCATGCGCATCTCCTACGTCGGTGAATCCGGCTGGGAGCTGCACATCCCGACCGAAAGCAGCCTTGCGGTGTGGGAAGCCATCACTACCGCGGGCGAGCGACACGGCATGGTGCTGGCCGGAATGGGCGCGATGGACTCGATGCGTCTGGAGAAGGGGTATCGGCTCTGGGGCGCCGACGTCCACACCGAGCACACGCCGTATGAGGCGGGACTCGGCTGGACCGTGCGGCCGAACCATGCCGACTTCATCGGTCGCGACTCGGTGGTGGCGGCGAAAGACGAGGCACTGTCGAAACAGCTCGTGTGCATGACCTTGGAGAACGGGACGCCGATGGGATACGAGCCGGTGCTGTCGGGTGACGAGGTCGTCGGCTATGTCACCACCGGAAACATGGGGTACAGCGTCGGCACGTACATCGCTTACGCCTACGTCGACTCGCGGCACGCGACGCCTGGAACCGAGCTGACCGTTGAGTACTTCGCGGAAGGCTTCCCAGCGGTGGTGGTCGAAGAGCCACTGTTCGATCCTGAGATGAAGCGAATGAAAGCTTGACGAGCCGCAGACCTCGACGAGAACGACCCAAGGTCTCGTCCGATGCGGCCAAGGTGCTGCGTCCGACGCTCGAACTCCCCGCGTGGTCGGTCGCGTCCGAAGAGCAGGCCCAGGAGATCCACGACGTGTCGCTCCGTCTGCTCGAAGAAGCCGGCATCGCCTTCTACGACGACGAGTCCGTCGAGATCTTGAGATCTAATGGAGTCGAGGTCGATGACGAGCAGATCGCCCGCTTCGATCGTGAGACGATCGAGCACTTCTTGAAGATGCCTCCGCCAACGTTCGAGCACACGGCGCGCAATCCGGAAAAGTCGGTGATTCTCGGCGACAACCACATCGTGTTCGCCCCGGTGGCCGGGCCGCCGTTCGCTCACGACATGGAGCGTGGACGACGCGAGGGAACGCTTGCGGATCTCGAGAACTTCATCAAGATGTCCAACGCAACGCCCTACCTGCATCAGCAGGGAACCGAGATCGTGGTCCCCGGCGACGTGCCGTTCCACGAGCGCGCACTCGACATCAACTATGCCCACATCA
>JABDJC010000116.1 GCA_013003395.1 Acidimicrobiia bacterium | reverse complement strand
GCCACGCCGTGGGGTGAAGGACGGCACGCACGCCGTGTCGAAAAGATCACCGCCATCGAAAACGCTCACACAGCCGGGCAACTACGGACGGTCGGTTGATGGACCGCGACCGACTCATCGAAGCGGTGACCCGTGAAGTGCTTGCGGTTCTTGCCGGCGGCGCTGACCCGTGCGATGCCTGTCACGGAAACTGTGCCGTCCATTCTGCGGACAAGGTTCGCCAAGTCGTTGCGAGCGGCGCCGATCGAGTGAGCTTCCACGGTCAGGCGGAAGAAGTGCCGCTCGACCTCGCAAAATACATCGACCACACCTTGCTGAAGCCCGACGCCACCGCAGACGACATCGACACGCTGACGGCAGAAGCGATCACCTACGGCTTCAAGGCCGTCTGTGTGAACCCGACATGGGTGAAACGAGCTTCTCAGAACGTGCGGGGGAGTGACGTCGCCGTCGCGTCCGTCATCGGGTTCCCCTTCGGCGCCACCACGCCTGACGTGAAAGCGATGGAAGCTCGAAGGGTCTTGCGCGACGGGGCACGCGAGATCGACATGGTCATCAACATCGGCGCTCTGAAGTCTGGCCAGTACGACGAAGTCCGGGCCGACATCGCGAGAGTCTCGGATGCGGCTCACGAGGTGGGAGCCCTGAACAAGGTCATCATCGAAACGTCGTTGCTGACAGACGAGGAGAAAGTGATCGCCTCCAAGCTGGCCAAGGAAGGTCACGCCGATTACGTGAAGACCTCAACTGGCTTCGCGGGCGGCGGTGCAACCGTCTATGACGTTGCGTTGATGCGGGAGGCTGTTGGCCCCAAGCTCGGGGTGAAAGCATCAGGCGGAGTCCGAACCCGCGAAGATGCCGAAGAAATGATCGCAGCAGGTGCCACCCGAATTGGTGCATCGGCGGGAATCCACATCGTGAGTGGGGAAGGAGCCAGCGGTGGCGACCGGTATTGATCTGAGGTCCTATTCGTTCCTGGACAACATGCAACCGCAGTACGCGGCCTTCCTCGGAACGATCGCCCAGGGCTTCCTGCCGCTTGCCGGCGACGCCTCGCTGTACATCGAGGTAGCTCCAGGAATGGAGATCAACCGACTCACCGACATCGCGCTCAAGGCCACGAAAGTGAAACCAGGCATGCAGATCGTCGAACGGCACTACGGAATGCTCGAGATTCACTCGCCGGATCTTCACGAGACGCGTGCCGCAGGAGAGGCGATCCTCGCAGCGATCGACAAGGTCGAGTCGGATCGCATCAAGCCGAGCATCATGTCGAGCCAGATCATCCGCCACGTAGACGACCACCAGGCGCAGCTCATCAACCGGATGCGCCATGGGCAGATGTTGATTCCCGGTCAGACGATGTATGTGATGGAGTGTGAGCCCGCCGGGTACGCCCCACTTGCGGCGAACGAGGCCGAGAAGTCGTCGAACATCAACGTCCTCGAGGTGCGCTCGTTCGGTTCGACCGGCCGCGTATACCTGGGCGGCGAAGAAGAAGACATCGATGTTGGTTGGCAGGCCGCAGTTGCGGCACTTGAAGGTTTGGACGGTCGAGAGAAGTAGGCAAAGGAGACACCGATGGCAGAAGCTCTGGGAATGATCGAGACGAGAGGATTCGCGGCAGCCGTTGAAGGCGCTGACGCAATGGTGAAGGCGGCGAAGGTCGAACTCGTCAGCTACGAAAAGACAGGTGGCGGCTACGTGACCATCGTCGTGCGTGGCGACGTGGCGGCGGTCAAAGCGGCCGTAGATGCAGGGGTTCGAGGCGCAGAGAAGGTCGGCGAGGTCATCTCGACCCACGTGATCGCTCGGCCTCACCTCAACATCGACCTCGTGCTCCCATTGGGGCGCAGCGATGAAGCGCAGGCCGAACTCGGCTGAGTCCACGAACTCGAGGAGCGAGCCATGCAATTGGGATTGGTGACCGGCACGCTCGTGGCGTCGCGCAAGGAACCGATGATGGACGGCATGACGTTCCTCGTCGTGAGCCAGCTCGACGACAGCAACGAACCGACTGGCAGCTATGTCGTGGCGGTCGACGCTGTGGGAGCGGGCGTCGGAGAGGTCGTGATGTATGCGAGCGGATCTTCCGCGCGCCAAACGCAAGTGACCAAGGACCGCCCGTGTGACGCCGTCATCATGGCGATCGTGGACACCTGGGAAGTCGGCGGCGAAGAGATGTACCGCAAATGATCGATGACGCGGAGATCCA
>JABDJC010000097.1 GCA_013003395.1 Acidimicrobiia bacterium | reverse complement strand
GCCGTGCTGATGATCCATGGCGGCGGATACGTGCTCGGCACCAACAAGGACATCCTGATGAAGGCCGTGGGGCTGGCCCGCGAGAGTGGCGTGCCGGTGTTCTGCCCCGGCTACCGACTCGGCCCCGAGGACCCGCTCCCGGCCGGGCTCGACGACTGCCACCAGGCCTGGACCTGGCTGCTCCAGAACGCATCGAACCATGGCGTCGACCCCACCAAGATCGTCATCGGCGGCTACAGCGCCGGAGGAGGACTCGCCGCCGCACTGGCGCAACGGATCCACGACGACGGCGGAACCCAGCCCGCAGCCCAACTCCTCGTGTACCCGATGCTCGACGACGCCACCGCCAATCGCCGTGAGCTCGACAAACCCCGACATCGGGTCTGGCTCTTCTCTCTCGCCGAGCCGCAGAAAGGTCAGCTGACCGCGATTTGTCAGTTGGCCTCAGGAGCTAGCAAGCCCTCCGCTTGCTCGACTGTCGCTCCGAGATCAATGAGCGCGATGTACGGGTCATCGACGTCGGTCGGGATCTCCGTAATGAAACCGAAGGGATCGGTTCCATAGATGCGAACTGTGGACCGATTCCCGGCGAGGCAGACATCTTCCCAGCATGAGACCCACTGGGGAATCGGATCAAAGCTCGCCCCCAGAAAGATATAGAAACGCGACGATCCGTCGTTTCGACCGACTGGCCACTTGCTCGGCGCCGAAGTAGCAAGCACGGGTTCAATCGGCCCACACCGTGACGTTGTCCCGTCCTCCAGCAGCGTCACACCGGCTACCCCTGCGGTCAGTGGCTCGCTACCCCAAGTGTCTGAAATGTACGTGCCATCCAGTGCCAGCTGTCCGATGTACGACGAATCGCTAAAGAACCATCCAGCTTCTTCTCCAGCGCTATCGGCAACGACTGGAACTCTCCGCAGAACATACCGACCCTCGTTCGTGGAATCGTCGTAGAACGTGAGCAGAGCGAAGGACGCGCCGTTGGGTGGCAGCGTGTTGAGCAACTCGTCCGGCAGGTCCAGTAGTTCTAGGTCGTTGCAGGCTGCTCCAGATCTTGAGACCAACACGCTCACGGTCGGGTCGCCGGGGACAACAAAGAGCTCGATGCCCAAATCAAGGAGCTTGTTAACGACCCGGCCAGCGTCAATTGCGCGAAGGTACGATGCGAGGCCGAACAACTTCCGATACTGCTCCGGCGAGATGACACCGGCACGGACAGCGCTCTCAACGGCAATCGTGACTGTCTCATCGTCACGAATTAGCGAAACGCATTCCGCAGCGGCGTCTATTAGTCCGCGGAACTCATCAACGCCAAAGGATCCGATTGTCGCCCCGACGCTGTCGACAACACACGTTGTGATGGCTCTCATCACGTCGAGAACGGGCCCGACAGTCGGGAGCCCGGTCAGGTCGATCAATGTGTAGAAGATCTCAAGCAGAAGTGTCTCTACAGTGATCTCTGCGGACCCGGTCCAGAACTCGTCGGCGGACGTCAGTGGCGGAACTTCAAACTCAATTTCGCCGAGCGGACCGATGTACAAGCTGGACTGCGTGTTTTCGGAACCTCGCCCGACTAGTTCCTGCGACCACTCAACGAGCCCAGCCGGGTTCGATACAACACTCGGGTTGAGGAATCGCGACTGTGTTTCGAATCTCACGCCATAAGGCCGATTATTGACGATCCGGATCAACAAGTTTTCGCCGCGCGACTCGGTACAAACCCGAAGGCTGGCTGTCACTATCTCGTTGTAGATGACATTGTCCACCCATGACGGATCGACGCCAGAACACGTCGGTCCATCCGAGCGAGTGCCAAAGAGTTCTCCGACAGTCTGTGAGATTGTGGACTTGATGTCACTCCTCTCGTCGACGTTTGAGATGATCGCGGATCTCAAACTGAATCGGTCGGTCTCGACAACGACTCTGCCGTCGGTCACGCGCACACTGTCTTCAAAAACCGGCATCCAATCGTCCAGGTCTTCGTCCCAACGCACCGGTAAGACTTCGTCAGCCGTGAGGTTCGTCGTCGGGTACTCCCACCTAAGATCGATCCGTTGATTGAAGTTCGAAGACGGCGTCCACGATGCGTCGATCGGCGGCATGAGCTCTTCGAACTCTCCCGTCCTGTAGTCATCGGTCGCAGGCAGCACAGTCGCACTCGTGTCGGTGCTGAAGGTTTGTTCGGCGCCATCGATGCGAAAGCCAGGACCGACCGCATAGAAGCTCGATCCAGCTGGGATGACCGTTGCGCCTTCTCCAACCTCAATCTCCGTGGAGAGTGTTGCGGGTAGCTCGCTGATACTCGAACGAGATGGACGTGATGTACTTGTCGCGATTGTCGGCGTTGGCGCTGGCTCCGCGGAGTCCAGCGGACTATCCGCCACTAGGTCTGGCGTCTCGCCGTCCCATGGCCGGACGCTGAGGAGAGTCGCCACTACCGCACCAACGACGAGAACGGCGAGCAAAACGATCAACGTCGGAGTTTTTCGACTTCCACGCTCTCGCACTATGAACGCTACGAAATCTCGATTGCGCTAGCCGGGTCGTGGCGTCGAGCGATGCGCAGAACTTCTCCGCGGACAGAGTCAACTGGTCGACCCGGCGGTATCTCCACGCTGATCGCTGGCTGACCCTTTCTCGTGGCGCGAGACAATACGACACCCTCGGGAAGGTCCTCGGCCATCGAGATGATGTCGTAGAGCTCTCCTAGTTGGGACTGAGCTGGCACAATCCAGAACCGACTCGAGTTTCGTGACCGACGCGCATCGCCTGAGCTTTCCACCAACCGTGCCGCTCCCGTTTGAGCGACGTTGCCGAACCACGGCTTGATGACAAACACCCAGACGACAATTCCGCCAACCACTAGCGCAGCAAGGACGTTTTCGTTCACCGGCTCACCCTGCTGCCAGTTCAGCCCGGAGTACCTCGACAAACTTACCGATGACCTTGCGACCGTTTATTGAAGGCTTCATGCCAAGTGAGCCCTTTTGAAACATGAAGTCTCCAATCTTGAGTTCGGCGTACATCCCGCCAGTTTCGGCGGGCGTGCCTTCCAACGCGATCTGCATGATTTCCATGACGCCGCCAAGTCCCTTGAGGACATACTTCGACGCGAATGCATCACCGTCGGTGTACGCGAGGCCAACCTCTTCGACGCGCCCCATGGTGGCCGACGACGCTGACATTGCCCGCCGCGCTGCATCGAGCATGCCGTCCATGTCCAGATTCGTCTGTACCAAGAACTCGTACTCCGACTCGATAATCGCTCGCGCCTTTTCCTTTTGACCCATCTGTACTCCCGTAGGGTTCGTGTCGACAGACAAATCCGCCGCCTATTTGCGAGGGTAGAACAAATGACCGGGTCAGCCAAGGCCGGGCTTCACGAGAGCGAAGGACACGGCGACACCGCACGAAACGCGTCCGAACGCGCGGAACATGAACGTTCCTTCCGGTTGATTCGCGTCAGCCGAGTTCGTTGAGGACTAGGTCGACAACGCGGTTCCAGTCCGCTCTCGGCGAGCCCTCCTCGCCCTCGACACGAGCGTTCGCGATCAGCTGTCGAGCAGTGTCGCCGTGCCCTTTCGACTTCATTCGCTCAGCGTGCTTGTGCAGTTTGACTCCGCACTCCTCGAGAGCCACGCGATGGTCCAAACCGGATACCTGCCCCCCGTCGGACTCTGCGAAATGGAGAACCATCTCCACGGTCTCAAGTTCGCCAAGCAGTTTCTTCGCTGGATTTCCGCCGAATATGCCCATGCGATGAATGTAGCCATGACGCCGACAATCTGAGAAGTTGGAGTGGATCGCCCTATCTCAGCCACCACCCATCCGAGCTCGACAGCAATCAGATCATGGTCCTGGCTGACGATCTATGACTCGCCTACTGGCGTTACGACCATTCCCAGTACGGCCGCCAACGCCGGGAGTCTTCGAATGGCGTCGCGATCAAGCTCGCGCTTCTCCTCTGTTAGTTCGCGCCAATCGACCATGTCGGCATGGATCTTCCCGAGGTCGGATGGGAGAGATTTGTTCGATGCGAGCCACGACTTTCGTTCTTGGTTCATCCATCGCTGGTGCTCGAGTTTGGCGAATCGATCAATGAGCGCTGGGTCAAGCGCGACGGAAGCTCTCCCGGAAGCAGCGCTGAGCTCAAAACCCGCTGATTCAAGCACAGCCGAAAAGTTGCGTGCCTGATCGCGGTTCGACTCTCGGTAACGCTCAGATAGAACGTCCCAAGATCGGTGCGATCGCTTCGACGGGTCGAGCTTGCCGTGCCGTTCGACATGTTTGGCCAGATAATCAGCGTGAATCAATCGCGCCATAAGTTCAATGGGACCGTTCTTCAGTGCAACGGGAGTCTGCATCACCACGTCGGGATCGACGACTAGTAGCTGCCCTGACCGGCCCGGCAGATCGAGACGATATGGATCGCTGCCGGTGGCTGCTATCGCAATTGTGACCGATGTCGGCCACTGCTCCGCTATCCGAAGAACGGCATCGAGATCGTCATCGACCAAGAACAGAGTTGAATCCGAGTCCCCGAGCCCAAGAGCGACAGTGGAGTCGAAATCTCGTGCGTGGAGCGGTGGATGCTCAGACAGCGGCGCAAGTCCAAGTAGTTCTCGTGCAACTCGACTTCGATCCAGAACACTCAACAACACGCGGCCACGAGCCGTTTCGCCGACCACCACGACCGAGGTAACGGCTGACTCCTCAACTGTCGAATACTCTGCACGTAGCTCCTCAGCCATCACTTCGAGGACACACGCAGCGCCGAGTGTCGTTCGATCGATGTACTCGATCACTGCCCCCGGCGGTGGCTGAAGCGAGAGCTGCCGGCTCGTGAGTGCAGAACAAAGCTCCGGAGTGTCGATTTGCACCTGTATTGCCGTCGTCACCGCTGTGTCGAGGGCTGCGAGGACAGAGATCCTGCGGGCGAGCTCGATATCGATGGCGTCGTTTCCAGCTGCCACGAAGACCGACCTGGCACTCTTCACCCCAGCGCGAGCGAGCACGTGCTGTGCACGGGCCCTCTCGTCGGTATCCGACCAACCCGCCATGAAATCGCTGGTGAACAGTGTCCAGCGCTCAGTTCGACAAAGGGACACGACCGATTCCGCAGGATCAGCATCGACGACCACGACGTCCAAATCCCGACCCGCAAGTGCTTGCAGGTGCGCCTGCCCAGTTTTGCCCGCACCGACAACAACCGTGTGCCGACTCAGCGAGTGAGCCCGCGACATCCGGACACGATCGCCAAGTACAGACAGCACCGTGAGTACCACGGCCCAAAACGTGATAGCTGGTGAGGTCAACTGAGCCACCTTGAGCTGCCATGGCAACTCTGGCTCAGTGAGTAGACCGCCGGAGGTGAACAATGAGGCGGCACCGAAGACGACGTTGAGCGGACTGGTGTCGCCGCCTGTCGTTTCTAGGAAGCTCTGGATACCGACAAGGCCAAGCCCGAATGACAGCAAGGCCAAGAGGCCAAGAGGAATCAGGGGCCTTCGGCGTCGTGTTGTCATGACGTTAGTTGCTCGGCGCGAGCATCTTCTAGCAAGGACCACTCCTTGAGGGTGCAGATTCCATCGTCGCACAGGTGGTAGGCGCCAAGCTCTGACTGTGCCGGCCTGTAGACGATCAGAAGGTCAGAGAAAGCTGCCAGCGGGCGCAATTGGTCGTCAAGCCGACTCTGCCGAACTGGAGTGAACGGCTTGCCGGCACGACTTGAATCACCCACCGACGAGCCCGAGATCACGCGCCTTTTGCAGGCGGTTGTCGAGTGCTTCGGCAAGCGAAGCGTTCGAAAGTGACGCGTCAGGAACTGGCAATGCGTGGAGGAGACCGGCCCGGGTGGCCACGAATAGTTCGTCGCCGATCTCCAGCACCGCGAACACGTCACCGCTGACCTCGGTGTACTCGACCAGCGGTGTCACACCTTTCTGGGGACCGAATACGACGGTGCCGTCCGTGAAGCCGGTCGCGATGACCGTGTCGCCCGCGACCAGCCGGATCGCCATTGCACGTGCGCCATGGTTCGATTGTGCCAACGACGTGACGAACTCGTAGCCACCGCCGCTTGGCCGGAAGTGACCGCCGCAGTACAACTGGCCGCTGCGCTCGCCAGCGTGCGCGACCACCCCCGTCGTGGCGCCAACGTCAAGGGCTCTTACATGCATGGGGCACGAGCCGTCGAAGGTGCCACTCTGGGGCAAGGTCGTGAACTCGCCGTCATACGCCACGAGTTGCCCCCAAAGGCTGCCCAGGAGCAGCCGGTCGTTCGGCGCATCCCACGCGATCGCCTCGGGCCCAACGTCGTATGGGACCTCACCGAGGTTTGTCGTGGCCGCGGTCGCTAGGTCAGCTGTCAGAAGATCGTTGTCGCACCGCACGAACGCCTGCTCTTCGGATGCCACAGCAAGGCTGTTCACAAGACAGCCAAGGTCGACGTACGTCGTTGAACGATCACTGGCGTCAACAATGACGATGCCACTTTCAATCCCGACTACGACAACGCCGCCCAAGGGTGTGCTGTCAATTGCGTACACCTTTGCGTCGAGCTCAAAACGATCCACAATGCCACCCGTCTCCGTGTCGACCTCGAGCAACCATGACGGCTCACCCAAGACCCATAGCGTCGAATCGTTCAGTGCTCGTGTTAAGCCGCGCAGCGGGATCGCTGAATCGTCAATGAGTCGCCGGCCGTGGCGTCGGGTCCATCCCAGTAGCCAGCTGTCGCTAACGCCCCACACCGCCCTGCCATCATCGGACCACGCCACATCGGTGAGTTGCGACGGGCTGCCAGTCAATCGGATTTGCTCGATTCCGGTTTCGATATCTGTGATGACGATCATCTGACCTGTGACCGAAGCCAACTCGCGGCCGTCCGGTGAGATGCGAACGGTCTTAGGGATGAATGGCAACACCAGTCGCCGAATCAGAGCGCCGTCCCCACCCCGCACGGTGATCGTCGCTCCCGAGGCTTCCACAACCGGGAGAGTGTTCGACAACGCTGTCTCCGACGGGGCCGGCATGAGCCGGTCGCCCTCAAGTACGTAATGGTTTCCACCGACGTCCACAAGCCGTGGCTGCGTGTGGACGAAAACCTCCGCGAACCCAAGGTCGCCTAGCTCATGCTGGACAGCACGGTCGGGCGGGGGTCTTCGCCACAGCGCGGCCAAGCTGATCCCATCGAGCGCAGCTTCGGTGGCGCCCAGGCCCGACGCCTCGCCTAGCGCAGAGTAGATGTCAGTGTCGATTCGTTCGGTCAGCGCCTGCTGGCTGATCAGACGCGCTACGAGCTGATCGGTATTGGCCTCACGCTCGTCGCCGACCCGACCGAAGGCCTCATTCAGTCCGAGAGAGAGCAGCACGAGGTACCCACCCAAGGCGAGCAGTGCACGCTGCCGCCAGACGCGTCGTCGGCTAGCCGCAAGGAATCGCTGAACCAGCGGCTCGCTCTGCGACCCGCACGCCTCGCGAAGGCTTCTCAGGGTCCTCCCAGTCACCAGACCCTTGCGTCCTCTGCCACGTCGGTCCCACTCGCGGGCACGAACTCGGGCCTCCACCTGAAGCCGGGTGTCAAGCGGGACCCGAGCCAGCTCTTCGATCGCACGAGACGCCGCCGCGTCTACAGAGCCATCAACTTCGACATCGAACTGACGGACTTGAGCCTGCTGCGCCAACGCGCGTTCGGTGCTGCAGTTCGTCGACTTCCGGAAGCTCTCCGAGTCGCAAGCGACGAACAGCGCCGAGCCCTCGATGGCGTCCTGTACCTCCGCGAGCCAGGGCAACGACACGGGCAGCTCGCGACGATCGACCCAGACGTCGATCCCCGCTGCTTCGAGGCTCCCAGCCAGCTCGTCGACCCAACGCTGGTCGACGCGGCTGTACGAGACAAAAACCTGCGCCATCAGACGTCCTCGCAGGCGAGCAGACCGAGCAGACTGCGGGTCTCGGACGAGACATCCGCGAGCTGCTGGTTCAAGTAACAGCCGCGCTGGCGATGCACGAAGGCCCGCAGCAGGCTGGCCGGGTTGGTGCAACCAGGACAATCCCGCGCCGGCCACCACTGATCCCCGATTCGGGCCCACAGAAAGAGGGGCCGACTTGGGCTCCACGCGATGCCTGTGACCGAACCGAGCGCGGGTATCGAAGTCCGAAATGCTAACTCCTGGCCGTCGGCGGTCATGTCGAACGTCTCGATATAGCCGTCGTCAAAGATGACGACGAGGTCATCAGCGGATGAGAAGGCCGCGGCAATCCTCGAAAGTGAGCCGCGCGGTCTGCTGGCTCCGTCGATGTCCAAGGCGTCGACGGAGCCGGGCTCGACCTCGTCGAAGATCAAAGCGTCTTCGGGGAGCGCAGGGATCGGTCCGATTGGGAGCGGCCAGACGACGAATGTCGCTGGCGCCACACAGGCGACCATCTCGCCATCTTGATCGACCTGGATTTTCTGCACGAGCGCAACATCTCGACAAACGGTGCCGAGCTCGACAGCTGACTCCAGGTGGTAGACAACGACCCCCATCGACTGACTAGCGACAACGAGGCGACCGCCCTCAATCTCCTGCAGGAAGTAGGTGCTCTCGGGCGCGTTCAAACCAAGCGGCCGGCCTTCTCCGTTTCGGTCGACGGTCCACACCTGGCGGTCGGGGCCGAGCACGAACATGGTCTCGCCGTCGAGTCCTATGGTGGCCGCCGCGCCAATCGGCGGCGCTTCAACGTTTGCGTCTAAGCGCTCTCCCGAGTCGAGCGACACCCGCGTATAGGTGCGGTCAAATCGCGTGACGGCCATCGAGCTGCCGTTACCATATCCGCGCCCGACCACCTCATCGCCGTCGCCGAGTTCGATCGAGCGAATGACAATGCCATCGAGGTCCACGACGTCTATGCGGCCGGGTTTGCTCACGGCGATGAACTCATCGTCGACGAACCATGCGGCGGGCGTGGGGTCGTCAATGACACGCCTGACTGACCGGCTCGCGATATCGACGACGACGACACCGCTGCTGCCGGCCGCAACAAGCCGTCGCTCGTCGGCATCCGGGGCTATTGCGTCGTAGGAACCGTCGAGGGGTACTTGGGCGAGCTCCCGGGCAGAATCGACCTCGCGGATGCTCAAATAGTCTGGATCGCCAATCTCGTCCACTCGCAGAATGGCGACGCGGTCGCCACTGTCGATGGGTTGAATCGCCCATGTGGAGCCACCGATTGGCTGCACGTAGTCCACCGGCCATGGGAGCACGAGTAGGTCGCGAAGCGATTCGCCGGCGAGTGCGGCTAGCTCACCCTCACCGGCGGCCAGTGTGGCGGCGGCGGAGACCGCTGCCCAAGTCGGCACATCTCGGTCCTGGCCCAATGAGGCTGAGGCAGCGAAGCTGGTCCGGTTCAGCTGTGAGGTACTCCGCACCTGCAGGAGTACGGGCACGGCTACCGTCAGTGCTACTGCAGCGACGACGATCCCAATCACGCGGCGAAGTCGCCGCTTGCCACGAGTTCGCCGCGACGCGTTCATAGAGTGCTGCAAGAACGAAGAGGTGAGCTCGGTCAACGGACGCAACGTCGCCGACGACTGCCGCGCCCACAGATGTTCAAGCTCATTGATCCGGCGCGGGTCGTCGATCAAAGAGCGGGTCTCGAAGCCACTCTGGCGCCACGCCTCTGCCTCGTGGTCAATCTGGGTCGCCAGCCGGTAGTCCTCGGGCCGGTACGTCAGAGCTGCGAGGAGTTCGGGCGTCGGAAAGTCCGCAGGGTCGTCCCAAATGATCCAGTTGATCGGCCGGACGAGGTTCGGCAGGTCATTCGGGTGCGGCAGAGCCCGCTCGAGTGCGACGGCGATAGGCACAATGCGAGAAGCAGTGAGGGCGGTCACCGCCGCAATCCATGTGTCGTCGCGAGCGCTCCGCTCGCTGATGATCACGATCACCGTCTCTGCGTTGTTCGGTTCGACTAAGTCAAAGCCCTCGACCCGCGACAGCTCCGTCGCAACTTGGTCCGCGGCATGAGCGTCAGCAGGACTGGCGACGAGCCCTATGTGCACGCTCGCCTCAGCATCCAGTCACGCTTCCTACCCCACGACCAACCAGACTCATCGCCCTTAGGTTAGACAAGCGATCATTGGATCTTGTGGTTGGCGGGGCTGGGATTGGTCGGGGTTCTGCGGCAGCCGACTCACGACCCGCTACGTCTCGCAGGTGTCTCGCTGGGTTGTCTTCTGCCGGTCGATACACGCGTCCTGGCCGCCCTTGCCAAACAGTCGATCCCGTAGACCTGAGCCTCCGGTCAATGTGTCCGAACCTGGCCCGCCGAAGAGCCGATCGTTTCCTCGGTTCCCGAACAGGGCGTCGCTTCCTTGGTCGCCTTTGACGATGTCGTTGCGAAGACCCCCGCTCAACCAGTCGTTTCCTTCGCCACCAAACAGCCGGTCGCGGCCCTCGCCTCCACAAACGATGTCGTTGCCACCGAATGCTCGGATGATGTCGTTGCCGCCAAGCGCCACGATCACATCTCGATCGGGGGTTCCCTCCAAGTAGTCAGCTTCCTCGGTACCGAGGATCGTGGCAGGTAGACCACCGCACAGCGGAAGATCGACAGTTGGATCCTGGACGTCAACGGAGGACGTCGGCACGTCCGGCGTAGTGGCCGCGCTCGGGGCTGCGCCACCGTCGCTGGAGACGTCGCCCGCTTGCTCAATGTAGGTGGAACACTCGCCACCAACGGTGTCAATGAACGCCGAGGTGGACGCAATCAGCTGTCCTCCATCTGCGCTCTCACCTTCGAGGCGTATTTGAACTGCAGCGTGGACAAGATTCGAGCCACTTCCAGGAATCGAATCAGGGATGACAAGTGAGAATCGAACCGTCCCGCTGCTGTTGGACACGGCTCCGTTGGGCACGTCGCTGACGAAGGCAGTGCTCGACTCGACGGCGACGTCAACGATCGAGTTGGGGAGGAATCCCCGCGCCTCGATGATGACGTGCTCCCCGAGGGCGACGACGTTGGAGCACGTTGCATCCCCTCTCGTTGCCGAAAGTCCGATGATTTCGACTGTGGTCGTGCTGAGCGACTGGATTGCATCGACATCGCTAGGGCTCATACCCAAATCAGCCAGTGTTGGAATTTCGTCCAGCACCGACGGCGGGTTGGCCTGAAGTGAGCGAGCGCCGAGTAGCCGAACCCCAGCCACGCCGGGGTTCACGGGAAGACCGGCGGTAGTTAGCGGGTAGACACCGCTCGTTCGAAGGACGTTCAGGTGGTCGGCGATGGCCGAGGCATAGGCCCGCTGCCCATCTTCGGTTGGGTGGAATGACGCGTCGCCAGTGAGGTTCTTTCGAGCAGCAAGCTCGTGCCCAGTGAGCCACTGGTCCCCGCCCTCACATACCCGATGACCCTTGAAAACGTCGACGACCGATACATAGTGAACTCCGGCGTCGGCGGCCAGCTCCTCCATCAGACGATCGAACCTGACGATCCAGTTGTTGATCCAACTGCGTTCGAGGCGGGAGAAGACTCCCACCTCCTTGCAGCCAACGAAGAGCCCGTCGTCGAAAAACTCGGGGTACCCGACGACGACAATCGTCGAGTCATCGCCGGCACGTTCCCGAAGCGTTGTGTAGAAGTTCCTAAGCTCCGGAGCTAGGAGTCGAACGCGCGTTATGAGGTATTCCTCCGCAGTGAGCGTCCGTCCATTCGTCAAATCAACGTACTCGTCGCGCCAACACGAGAATTGTGTCGCACAATGCTGCATCAGATTGGAGAAGCCAACATCGTTTCCGCCGACCGAAATCGTAACCAGATCTGCTTCAGGTCCGATCGAATTCAACTGAACCGCGTGAGTTTCGCCACGAGCGTCCTGGGGAACGCTCACGATATTCTTCAGCTTCGCGCCGGCACAGGCCTCGAACGAGAGATCGAGCTCGCCGGCACCCAAGTCGTAGACACCATCACGAAGGACTCTCGAATAGGCAACGTCCGATTGATGACAACCACCCTCATTGCCCGGGACGGGCAGGAAGGGAGGGTTGCCTTCTCCGGCGGAGTACGAGTCGCCCAGCGCGACGTACGACGTCAGCTGAGGGAGAGCTTGAACCATTCTGACCACCGACGCACCAGTTCCATCCGAAAGCTGCAGATCGGCGCGGATCGAACGGAAGCCAACGTCAAGCTGGACAGTTGCCTCGAAATTGCCTAGAGGATCAACCGTCGCCGCCACAGGGGCCCCTCCGTCCACAGAGACCGAGATCGAATCGATCTGAGATGGTTGGCCAACGATCGCCGTTGTGAGCTGCGCCGGGTCTTCCGTGTAGACGCAAGTCGTTCCGCTCGATTCCGCAATCTGAAACAACGCCCCGGTAGTGCTGCATTGGTCTGAACCGCTACTTATAGCGAACGGGCGAACCTCGATACCAAGGTCGACGCCCCGGTCAAGCGTGGTCGTTCGAAGAGCGTCCTGGCCGTCGCTCAACATGAACACAATTTTTCGTCCGTTCACCGGCTCGAGCAGATCAAAGCTTGCGTTCAACGCGTCGTCGAAATCTGTGCCAGTTCCGAACGTGTATCTCGTGAACTGGTTGATCACACCCTGGTTCATCGATGATGCTGCCTCTACGATGTCAGGGATCAGGTCCTTGGCATCCGGCACTACAAGCTCCTCCGCTTCGGACGGAACGTAGTCCTCTTGGGGCCGAACAAACGACTGAAAGCCAAGCACCTCGCCGACGTCAGCAGCTCTAGCCGAATGACCGAACGGCACGAGGGCCACGGAGATACTCGAATTCGAACCCGGAATTGACGCGAGTGACTGGTTAAGCGCAATCAGGCCCGCGATCTCGCAATCCAAGAGTTCTCCAAGGACACCGTCACCATTGAAGTCATCGAGCAGGTCGACCGTGCCCGATCCGTCGCAGTCCAGTCCGCGTTCGTCATCGGTGCTACCACTTACGTCAACCGCGAACACAACGTAGGTCTCGAGCCCACTTTGCCCCGAAACGTTCCCTCTTACCGTGAACCCGCCTGCCTCGACGCGCTCGCCATCGGTGCTTGGCAACGTGATGTCTATCATCGCCGACTGCGCTTCTGCTTGCGTCGCTGCAAAGATCAGCGTGGCTGCCAGAATCATTGCCGACCACACCCCCAGCATTCGTGGGTGAACCCTCATCGACAACACCGCCTTTCGCCCTGCCGACACACGGGCCAGCACGAATCCATTGACGTACCAACTGTCGCGAACCAACATCGACGAAGCCAATTTGGGCCACAACGATCGCCAGCGCGACAACAATTCAAGGGGCCCATGAAGGCCGGATCTGTGGTGTTACGTTTTGAGGCCATGAGCAACGCGCCGTCACCGAGCTTGCGTTTCGAGCCCGATCCTTCCGTCACTAGCGCAACCCGGGTGCCGACCGCTCCGGAATTCGCGAAGTTCGATCGCAAGGCGGGGGCGCTCGTGGTGAATCGGTGGACGTACCGGCCGCTGCGCCGACTCGCCGGGCTGTTCATCCCGAAGTTCGACACCTCTGGTGTGCAGATCACCGAGGAGCCAACGGCCGGGCGGGGGATGCAGATCGTGCGGCCGGACACCGTCACCGGCCAAGGTGCCGTGCTGATGATCCATGGCGGCGGATACGTGCTCGGCACCAACAAGGACATCCTGATGAAGGCCGTGGGGCTGGCCCGCGAGAGTGGCGTGCCGGTGTTCTGCCCCGGCTACCGACTCGGCCCCG
>JABDJC010000096.1 GCA_013003395.1 Acidimicrobiia bacterium | reverse complement strand
CATCATGTCGCGCTCGCAGTCGCCGTTCCCGATCTGGACTTCGCGCTGAGCGAACGAAGTGACATTGCCGCAGAACGAGTTGACGATCGCTACCGCAGAGTGGGTATCGGTGTGGTCGACGGACCCTACGGCCTGTTGATGGTCGAGATATTCACGGCTTGATGTCGTTGGGTGCGTCCGAGATCGGCTCGGGCGGCGTCCACGGCTCTGCCTCTTGCGCTGCCGCAACCGCAGCGACTTCCTTCTTGCGACGAGACTTGCCGGCGAACAGCGCGACACCTGCGACGAGCGCTATCGCCAATCCGGCACCAGCCACTGGCAACCACGCAAATGAGGCGTTCTCGAACACGGTCTGCGCCATGAGTGTCTTGACGCCTCCAGTGAGAGGGAGGTCCCACTCCAAGTCGCCGTTCGGAAGCACTCGATCGGCATCGTGGAGCTCGATCGTCCCCGGCAGGGACATCCGGACGTGGGATGCCAGGACTTCGTTGTCGGTGAGGGCAGCGCCGTCTACCGGTAGTCCAAGTGCGCCGGCCGCGGCGCCGAGGTCGGGAAGCTCGACGGTGACCGCCACGGACATGCCGGCTTCATCGAGTTGCACGGTGAGGTCACGAAATGGTGTGGCTGGGTCGCGAATGAACTCTTGGGACAACGTGTCGACGTCGTCGAAATCAACTCGCAGCGAACGGAACATCAGACCGTCGCGGTCGAACGGATCGACTTCCGTCGTGTTGAGGTTGGACAGATCGAACTGGCCGGCCAGCAGATCGAGAGGATCAGAGCCGGCCGGGAGCACAGCAGCCAACTCTTCGTCCACGCCGGCCTCGATGAACGCACTGCCTGAGCCGTCCTCGAGAACCTCGATCGCAAAGTTCACCTCGGCGCGGCAGGCGGTGGCCACCAGCGCCAGAAGAAACAGCAGTGGCAGGAGTTTGCGGGCGGGGTTATCTGTGCGCATCGCTGCAGACTAGGCCGGTATGTTGCGTACGCCGTAGTCTCGCACCATGTTCTCCGAAACCGCATCCGTCCTCAGAGCCTGCCTGGTAGCGGTGTACAGACCGTACGTGGCGAGAGCCGTCGGGGCCTTGGGCGCCGAGATCGACGTGGAGACCATGCAGCGAGGTGAACGCTGGCTTGATGCCGAGCTGACGTCATTGCTGGTTCTCCCCTTCGCGGAGCAACGACGGTCTCCGCTCGAGGTCTTCCAGGAGTCTTTGAAGTTCGTCAACGACGATCTCGCTGGACAAGGAATTGCTCCGCCCAAGCGTGACAGCGCGACAGCTCGGGCATTGCCGGGAGACCTGTACGACCTGGCGCCTGCCTCATCCCAAGCACTTGGCGGCGGCGTTTGGGAAGCTCACCTGGCATGGGGAGCCGCCAAGGCCGCCGACGCCATTGCCAGATCGCAAACGGGGGACGCGTCCTCGGCAGACTCGGCTGCCGTTGAGCCGGCGACAGCCGACCCACGACCACGTATCGGTCTGCTGGGAACCGATCTGATGGATCGCACCAAGATCGAGAGCGTCGCCGCTCCCGCGGGGTACGTGCTGGCGGTCTGGCGCAATGTCCACGACCTCGAATCTGATGTCGTCCTCGCGTTGATCGACCTGAACCACGCCGGTGCCGATGACGCGGTCCGCCGTTTGAGTCAGGCCGGAACTCGGGTTGTGGCGTTCGGGCCCCACGTCGACGATTTCGCGTTGGCTCGTGCCAGATCCCTGGGAGCCGACGACGTATTGGCCAGATCGGTGTTCTTCAAACGACTTCCGAGTCTCATGCCCTTGATCACCTGACCCGAACGACGAACCCTTCACCGGGCAGCAGCTCGGTGGTGCCGTCGAGTTCCTTCCCCCGGTGGTCTCCGTTCGTGTTGGCGAGGACCGTTCCTGTGAGGTCGACGCTCACCGGCACGGACCCGAGATTCAGTGCCACGGTCAACTCGGTGGTCTCGTGGAGGCGTTCGAACAGGAACACGCCATCCGGTCCGTCCAGAGGTCGGTAGCTGCCGCGGTTGAGGGCGGGTTCCGCTCGTCGGAGACGAAGGAGGTTTCGGTAGAGCGACAGCAATGACCCTGGATCGTCGAGCTGGGTGGCAACGTTACGTTTGGCGAAATCCTCTGCGAGCGGCAGCCACAAGGCAGATGCATCTGCGGTACTGAAACCCGCACCGGGGGTGGCATCCCACTGCATCGGAGTGCGGCACCCGTCTCTACCTTCGCCGGGCACTCGTCGACCGAACGGGTCCTGTTGGCGGTCGGGCGGGATGTCGGCCTGGTGCATGCCGATTTCATCGCCGTAATACAGCGTCGGTGTGCCTCGCAGCGTCAACAGCAGCATCGCTGCAGCTCGGGCTTGTTGATCTCCGACTCGAGAAGCGAGTCGAGTTTGGTCGTGATTTCCGAGTACGTAATTCGGCCAGGCGAACGAGGGAAGCGCCGCCTCCAGTTCGTCGACGACACCCTTGATCGAACCGGCGTCCCAACTGGACTCGATGAGTCGGAAGTTGAACGGCAGGTGGAGGCCGTCGCCCTCAGCGCCGTAAAACTCCACCCACTCGGCCCACGGCAACGGCTCGATCTCGCCGACGAGCATCCGTTCGACCGACGGATCGTGGTCGTCCACGAGGCTGCGAAGACGCCGAAACTGCTCGTGGATGTCGGGATGTGCCTTGTCATGGACATGCTCGAAGGCGTCGTATTCGACGGCGAACCAACCGGGCTGTGAAGTGCTCGGAGGGTTGTCTCTCAGTTGCGGGTCTTTCAAGATCATGTGAATGACATCGAGACGGAACCCGTCGACGCCTCGATCCATCCAGAACCGCACGGTGTCGTGCATGGCGTCCACTACCTCAGGATTTCGCCAGTTGAGATCCGGCTGCTGGCTCAGGAACGAGTGCAGGTAGTACTCGCCGGTCGGCTCGTGAAATGTCCACGCTGGTCCACCGAACAGTGACACCCAGTTGTTTGGCAGTGCACCGTCGGCGCCAGGTGGGCGCCAGATGTACCAGTCGCGTTTCGGATTGTCTCTCGAGGAGCTCGATTCGAGGAACCAGTCGTGGCGGTCTGAAGAATGGTTCGGCACCCAGTCGATCACCACCTTGAGCCCGAGCCGGTGCGCCTCGACCACAAGTGCGTCGAAATCGTCGAGGGTGCCGAAGATCGGATCGACATCCACATAGTCAGCTACGTCGTAGCCGAAGTCGGCCATGGGCGACCGAAAGAACGGAGACAGCCAAATGGCGTCGACTCCTAGTACGTCGGCCAGATAGGACAAGCGTCCGGTGACGCCGCGCAGGTCCCCGATTCCGTTCCCGGTGGTGTCTTGGAAGCTGCGGGGATAGATCTGATAGACGACGCCGTGTTGCCACCAGAGATGCCCAATGTCGCTCATACACTCCGTTTCTGTCGGCGAGAGGGTACCGTCCAGATGTGCGTTGTTTCTGTGTGTTCTCCTCGGTCGACGCCGCGTGCCGCAGGTGCGCGCCATGAACCGTCAGTTGCGGATGCACACCGACGTCGTGGTTGAGGCCGCCCCCGCTGAAGTCTGGGCGGTGCTCCAGGACGTGGGCCGGTGGCCCGAGTGGAACCCTTCCATCGCCTCGGTCGATCCTCCAGTCGCCTTGGAGAACGGCACCGCTTTCGACGCGAAACAACACTTCATGTCCCTTCGGTGTGAATGCACCTCGATGGATGTGGATCGTCGGTTGGCCTGGCGATGCAGATCGCTCATGCGAACCTCGCTCGTCGTCTGCACCCTGTATGACAACGGCAGCGAAACCACCATCACCTTCGACGAGTTGGTCGAAACCTGGACGCTGCTCTGGCGGGCCGGAGCCGAGCGAGCCGATTTCGAGAAGCGAGCCGATCTCTTCAAGGCGGAAGTGAGCGAACGCTCACGTCGGTGACGGCCGCTCGTCCATTTACACTCCACTGTCCCGCCTCCGTAGCTCAGGGGATAGAGCACCGGTTTCCTAAACCGGGTGTCGCAGGTTCGAATCCTGCCGGAGGCGCG
>JABDJC010000071.1 GCA_013003395.1 Acidimicrobiia bacterium | reverse complement strand
CTCAGGCCATCAATGCTGCCCTGCGTGAAGCGCTGGAGGACCACCAAGACACGGTGATCCTCGGCGAGGACGTCGGGCTTTCTGGCGGGGTCTTTCGCATCACGGAAGGGCTTCAGAAGGACTTCGGCGACCAGCGGGTGCTCGACACTCCGCTCAACGAGTCCGGCATCGTCGGAACGGCGGCTGGCATGGCCATCAACGGGGCGAGGGCCATCGCCGAGATCCAGTTCGACGGCTTCGTCTATCCCGCGTTCGACCAGATCGTGAGCCACCTCGGGCGAATGCGCTTCCGCACTCAAGGCAACGTGACCCTTCCGCTGGTTGTGCGATTCCCGAACGGCGCCGGCATCGGAGCCCACGAACACCACTGCGACTCACCCGAGGCGTACTTCATGCACGCGCCTGGCCTCGTCGTGGTCGTCCCATCGACGCCGACCGACGCCAAGGGTCTGCTCAGAGCTGCCATCGAGTCGCCCGATCCTGTGATCTTCCTCGAACCAAAGGTGCTCTATCGGGCAGGACGTGAAGATGTGCCGACTGAGCGTTTCACCATCCCGATCGGCAAGGCACGGACACGGCGAGTGGGTGCCGACCTCACTCTCGTGACGTACGGAGGCATGGTCCCCAAGTCGCTCAAAGCCGCTGAGACGGTCTCTACCGAGGGAATCGATGTCGAGGTCATCGATCTGCGAACCATCTTCCCGTGGGACACAGAGGCCGTTCTGGAGAGCGTCAGCAAGACCGGGCATCTGCTTGTCGTCCAGGAACCGCAAGGTACGGCAGGCGTGGCGTCCGAAGTCGCCGCGTACGTTGCCGAGCACGCCGGGTACGAGTTGGAAGCCCCGATCCGCCGACTCACTGGCCTCGACGCACCGTGGCCGCAGTTCGCGATCGAGCGCCATGCGCTGCTCACTGCCGATCAAATTGCTGCGGCGATACGCCAGACGGTCACCGGGTGATCGTCACCAAGTCGTCACGTAGCTGAGCACGGGTCCGTCCGGGGCGCTGGAGAACGCCGTGGAGGAACGGAAATCCCAGATCTCGACCCACACCTTCACGCCGTCTGCACGAGTGAACAAGCCCGAATAGCGGGGCAATCGCTCGTCGACGGTCACCTGCAATGTGCCTGCGAACCCCCGCGTGCCGAGCCGAGCCTGGATCTCTTGCACGAGCCTCACCGTGTCCGAAGACGACGCCGGGAGAACGTAGTACTGGATGTCTGTGTGCCTGGGCGACAGCCGAGCGACGGCATCGGTGTCATACACCGGCTGGTTCGTGGTGAAGGTTTGCGCTCCCGCCGGCACCCACGGTTGTCCCGAAGCAGCGGCTGAGGGCGTGAGCCCAGTCCACTCGCTGATCCAGCTCACCCGCTCCTGCGACATCAGATCGGCATGTCCGGTGGCAAACCGGGCCAGTGATTCGGCCATGTCTTCCGTCGGTGCTGTGGCCCCGTATTCGCTGGTTCCCACCGCACTTGCCAAGGACCAAAGAGGTGACGTTCCCGGCGGAGCACGGTCCACCCAGCCAACATCGGCGCCGAAGCGTCGGACCAGGTCAGAACCACTGATGGGGTCGACGATGCCTGTGGCTTCCCTGAGCGCGGCGACGTCATCGTTCGTCAACGCATTGAACTGAGCGACGTGCGCCAATTCGTGCGCAAGGATTTCGGTCAAGCGAGCCCTGCCGGTGCCGGCAAACGTTTCGTCGAGCAGATAGATGTTCGCTCCGCGCGAAAAGGCAAGCGTGCCGGGCTCCAGGCGGGCGTCGGATTGGACGCGGTAGATGGTGTCGAGACCCGCCCACAGAACCAAGTCGCCGTGAAGGTCGCTCAGCGCGCCTGCGATGAGGGCGAGTTCGTGGTCGTTGACGGGTGTGCCAGATCCGGCGACGCGGACGTCGTCGATCGTGCGCTCCCAATCGATGTTGGTGGGCACCTCGAGGTCGAGGCGCGCTACGAGATCGGGGTCGTCGAGAAGCGGATTCGCTCCGACGGACGCAGTGCAGCTCGCTGCGGCCAACGAGAGACACATGACAACTATTGAGAGAGGACGCATGAGATACGGTGATAGCACTTCTCGAGGCAACAATGAGGTATCGACCTCTTCGGCGGGTTCTGAAGTGGGGGAGTACGGTCCGCTTGCGGCCACTACTCTTGACGATTCACAGATCGAGGAGAAACCATGTCGAAGGTAACAGTCGTCGGCGCCGGAAAATACGGTTCGACGACGGTACAGCGGATCGCCGAATCCGACATCGTCGATGAGGTCGTTATGACCGACATCGTCGAAGGTCTGCCGCAAGGTCTTGCGCTCGACATGAATCAGTCCCGTCCGGTTGTCGGTTACCGCACGCTCGTCACCGGCACCAACGACTACGCGGACACTGCAGGCAGCGACGTCGTGGTGATCACCGCCGGCTTGCCACGCAAGCCCGGCATGAGTCGGATGGACCTCCTGGAGGTGAACGCCAAGATCGTGCGTGAAGTCACCGAGCAGCTCATGGCGCAGTCACCTGACGCCATATTCATCGTCGTGACCAACCCGCTCGATCAAATGACCACGCTCACCGCTGAGGTTGCGGGCCTGCCGCGAAACCGTGTGATGGGTCAGGCCGGCGTGCTCGATTCCGCCCGATTTGCTCACTTCATCTCAGAGAAGGCCGATATCGACATACTCGAGGTCGAGGCGATCACCCTCGGCAGTCACGGTGCAACGATGGTGCCCGTACCTTCGCAATGCCGTGTCGGAGGCAAGCCACTCACCGAGGTTTTCGACGAAGCGACGATCGATGAACTCGTCGAGCGGACCCGTAACGGTGGTGCTGAGATCGTTGGTCTTCTCAAGACGGGCAGTGCCTACTACGCCCCCTCGGCTGCCGCTGCCTCCATGGTGCACGCGGTCGTCAACGACACGGGCGCAGTCATTCCCACGTGTGCGTGGATGACGGGCGAGTACGGCATCAATGACGTCTACCTCGGTGTACCGGCGAAGCTCGGCGCAACAGGTGTCACCGAGATTGTTGAACTGCCGCTGACGGCGGCGGAGCAAGCGGGTCTCGAGGAAGCCGCTGAGGCCGTCAAGGCGAAGGTCGAAGACCTGCGAGCGATCGGCGGCTGAACCTCAGCTCGACTGGCGAGCCTCTGCGGCTCGCGCTTCGGCCGCGGCGGCGATCTCTGCAGCGCTCTTTTCGGCTGCTTCGCGCTGCTGAGCGGCACGGCGCTGGCTGGCGATGTAATCGCGACGTCTCGCCCACAGACCCACCGCACCGACGAACGCCAGGAACATGCCAAGACAAGCAATCATCCAGCCGTTGGTCGTCTGCGTGTCCTTGTATTGAGCCGCGGCGCCCATCTCCATCTGAGCGCTCACCAGCGCCGCACGCAGCGATGGGCCGATGCGAGCGATGACCAGTCCACCGACCACCGTTGCAAATATGAATGCCCGGTTCGCCGCCAGCTCGACCGGGGTGCCGGCGACGGCCACGAGGCCGAGACCCACGAAGACGAGGGCAGCGATGATCGCTGGGCTTTGCGCGCTGCCTCCGAAGAGAGCACGAATGATCAGGAAATCGAGAAGCGCAAAACCCAGGGTGACGACGAGTCCGCCCATTACCCCTTGCAGGAGCTTCACGTTCGGAAGGAATCTGCGTGCGAGCTTCATGCCTCCAAATCCGTAGACCAAGGCGAGGCCGGTGGTGGCCATCGTCTTCAGCTCGTACCCGGAGGAAGGCGCAAAGATGGCCGTGATGACGACGCCCAACGCAACCATCACTGCGGTGATCGCCATGCCGACGCGTTGATTCTGAGCTGAATCCCGCATTGCCAATAGACCCACCACGAGGGCCGCGGCACCGATCGACGCGAACACGCGGCCTTGCGTCATGTCCAGCCCGCGCAGTGCCCACGGTTCGACGATGAACCGGTAGGCGGGATGCATGCGGGCGTATTCCCACAAGATCGACTGGATCGTGATGATGGGGCCTGCAATGGCCAATATTCGTGCGAAGTTACGCAAGGCGCGCCTCTCCCGTGATGCCTCCGTGGTGGCGCCACTCTACCCGAGCCGGCATGGCCGATGAGGCCGTTTTTGCCGGGGAGAGCCGGAGATCGATCAGAACGTGACGTCCATTGGCGCAAGGGCTGTGGCGAAGTGGCTCACGACGTTCTGATTCATCATCAACTTGGCGAGGTTCCCGGCGACCTTCAACTTCCCTGACATGAACGCCATCTGCGTGTTGAGGTCGCCCTTTGCGATGGCGACCGCCGTGTCGTAGTCGTTGCTCACCGTCACGTCAGCATCCTCGTTTGCGCCGGACGCCACCGTGGCGGTGCCGTCGGCAATGGCGACGTTGTAGACGCTCGCAGCGCCGGTAGGCGCGTCGCTGACATCGAACTGCATCACCAGATCGACGTTTTGTATTGCGCCGGAGAATGCCTCGCTCGAAGCAAGGGCCTCGGTCGCTGCCGTCATCCACTCGTCAGACAGAAATTGGACGCTCACGTATGTCCTTTCACAGGGGTTGTCGGTGCGAGTGTAAAACGCTCCAGAACGGCCGAATTCAGCGTTGGGCCAAGCGGCGGGGGTTCTTCATCTGGGCAGCCACGTAGTCACGGTTCATCATGGCGATGAAGTCGATGCTGATGCTCTTGGGACACGCCGTTTCGCACTCACCGTGATTGGTGCACGAGCCGAAGTACTCCTCCATCGTGTCCACCATTGCGAGAACCCGCTGATACCGCTCAGCTTGACCCTGGGGGAGAAGGTTGAGGTGTGAGACCTTGGCTGCGGTGAAGAGCTGTGCTGCGCTGTTCGGACAAGCGGCCACGCATGCTCCACAGCCGATGCAAGCCGCCGCGTCCATGGCGGCGTCAGCAGCGGGCTTGGGAACCGGCATGAGATTGGCGTCGGGAGCACTCCCTGTGTCGACCGTGATGTAGCCGCCCGCCTCGATGATCTCGTCGAATGCATGGCGGTTCACCGAGAGGTCTCGATTCACCGGAAACGCACTCGCTCGCCACGGTTCGATGACGATGGTGTCGCCGCTGGTGAACTTACGCATGTGGAGCTGGCAGGTCGCAGTACCGAGCTGCGGTCCATGGGCCTGGCCGTTGATCATGAGCCCACACGACCCGCAGATGCCTTCCCGGCAGTCGTGATCGAAGGCGATGGGGAGCTGTCCGTCCATGATCAGGCGTTCATTGACGACGTCGAGCATCTCGAGGAACGACATGTCCTCGTTGATTCCCTTCGCCTCGTACGTTTCGAAGCCACCAGGATCTGATGGTCCGGCCTGACGCCAGACTCGCAACGTCAGGTCCATCACTTGTAGCTCCTCTGAGTCAATTCGACATTCTCGAACTCGAGCGGTTCCTTCAACAGCGTTGCCGGTTGACCATCGCCGGCGAACATCCAGGCCGAAACGAAGGCGAACTCGTCGTCCCTCCGCAGTGCCTCACCTTCCGGTGTCTGATATTCGGTGCGAAAGTGGCCTCCGCATGACTCGGCTCGGTCGAGTGCGTCCTGGCACATCAACATGGCCAGCTGGAAGAAATCGTCGACCCGACCGACCTTTTCGAGGGACTGGTTCATCGTGTCGCCAGTTCCCAGTACCCGAACGTCCTTGCGGAATTCCTCATAGAGCGCAGGAATCTCGCTGAGCGCCTTCTCGAGACCAGGGGCGTTTCGCTCCATCCCGCAGTGGTCCAGCATGATCTTTCCGAGCTCTCGGTGGAACCAGTCGACCGTCCGGGTTCCCTTGATCGACAGATAGGTGTCGACTCGAGCGGTCACTTCGTTCTCGGCTTCGCGGAACACCGGATCGTCCGTCGAAACCGGGTCCGTGCCCAGCGACTGAGACAAGTAGTCACCGATGGTGGCGGGCAGCACGAAGTAGCCGTCTGCGAGCCCCTGCATCAAGGCGCTTGCACCGAGACGGTTCGCACCGTGGTCCGAGAAGTTGGCTTCGCCTATGGCGTAGAGACCAGGCACGGTTGTCATGAGGTTGTAGTCGACCCACAAACCACCCATCGTGTAGTGCGGTGCCGGATAGATACGCATCGGTACCTCGTACGGGTTCTCGTCGGTGATCCGCTCGTACATCTCGAACAGGTTGCTGTACCGCTCCTCGATGGTGTCCCGCCCGAGCCGTTCGATTGCCGCCGAGAAGTCGAGGTACACACCGTTGCGCAATGGACCGACGCCTTTGCCCTGATCGACCATCTCTTTGGCGTTACGTGAGGCCACGTCCCGTGGAACGAGGTTCCCGAATGACGGATACTTGCGTTCGAGGAAGTAATCGCGTTCGTCCTCTGGAATCTGGTTCGCCGGGCGGTCGTCGTCTGCCTTCTTCGGCACCCAGATGCGGCCGTCGTTGCGCAAGCTCTCGCTCATCAGGGTGAGCTTGGATTGAAACTCCTCGCTTGCAGGAATACACGTCGGGTGGATCTGCGTGAAACACGGGTTGGCGAAGGCAGCTCCTTTGCGGTGGGCGCGCCAGATCGCCGACGTGTTGCAGGCCATGGCGTTGGTCGAGAGATAGAACACATTCGAATAGCCCCCGGTCGCCAGGACCACGGCATGTGCCGAGTGCGAGTCGACTTGGCCAGACAGGAGGTCTCGGGTGACGATGCCAACGGCTTTGCCGTCTTTGACGACGATGTCGAGTAGCTCGGAACGCAGGTGTTGCTTCACGCGCCCAAGAGCAGTCTGGCGCGCCAACGCTTGATACGCCCCGAGCAGCAACTGCTGACCGGTTTGGCCTCGTGCGTAGAACGTCCGTGATACCTGGGCGCCACCGAAGGATCGGTTCGAGAGGAGGCCCCCGTATTCGCGTGCGAATGGCACGCCTTGCGCGGCAGCCTGATCGATGATGTTCGTGCTCACGTCGGCGAGTCGATACACGTTCGACTCGCGCGACCGGAAGTCGCCACCCTTGATGGTGTCGTAGAACAGACGGAAGACGCTGTCGCCGTCGTTCTGGTAGTTCTTTGCGGCGTTGATCCCGCCCTGGGCGGCGATGCTGTGGGCTCGCCTTGCCGAGTCGTGGTAGGTGAACGCTTCCACCTC
This sequence comes from Acidimicrobiia bacterium, assembly GCA_013003395.1. Lineage (GTDB taxonomy): Bacteria > Actinomycetota > Acidimicrobiia > Spongiisociales > UBA5794 > JABDJC01. The sequence goes on along the minus strand of JABDJC010000071.1, from coordinate 9,768 downwards.
GTACCCGAGTTCAGCCAACGTGGCAGCAGCGGAGGCTCCCGCGAGTCCGGTGCCGACGACGATGACCTTGAACTTCCGCTTGTTGGCGGGGTTGACGAGTTTGATCTTCGTCTTGTGCTTCTCCCAGATGTCGGCGAGTGGACCGTCCGGGGCGTTCGAGTCGAGAGTGGTTGGCTGCATTGGTTTGAGTACCTCGTTCAGTGAATCACGCCGAAAGTAATGCCGAACGGCACGCTGAGATATCCGAGCATGACGACGACAGACAGCACCGAAGCGAAGTTGCGCCTGAAGCTGTTGATCTTGGGGTTGTTGACGCCAAGCGACTGGAACATGCTCCACGCTCCGTGCCACACGTGAGCGGCCAGGGCGATCTGTGCGGTCAGGTAGATGAGCACGACCCACCACCGCGAGAGACTCGCCTGGAGGTTGCCGTATACGTCGCCGCGTTCAAAGCCGGGGTTGACGATCTCGACTCCCCAGGTGAGGTCTGCGAGGTGCCACACCAGGAAGAGCAAGATGATGACGCCACTCCAGCGCATCGTACGGCTGGCGTAGGAAGCTGCGTGGTAGTCGCGGACCGCTCCGTAGTCTTCGCCTCGAGCTTGGTTGTTCTTGCGGGTGAGGGAGTACGCAGCGTGGATGTGGATGGCGAACGCCCCGGCGAGGCCGAGCCGAGCGATCCACAACAGGAACGTACGAGGAGCGATCGGTTCGCCGAGTTCCCTGAGTCCTTCACCGTACTCGTTGATCTGGTGCGCTCCCTCGAAAGCGTGGAGGTTTCCGATCATGTGGAACACGATGAACCCGAGCAGAGCGATGCCGCTGAGCGCCATCACGTACTTCTTGCCTACGTCGGAGCGATAGAAGCCGACGATCCATGGAACTTCCCGCCGTTTCATGGGCGGACGATTCTCTTTCGTGGCCGTCACTTCAGCTGCTCCTCTCGCTCGGGAACCACACTAACCGTAGGGCTGGGTGACTCGGGCGACACTTTTCCGTTTGACAGCTCCGCGGTGCGTCTGGGAGACTTACACAGTTGTAATTACAAGGTTGTAGGAGTTGAGCGTGATTCAAGAGCTCCTCGAGGCGATGCAGTCCGATGCGTTGGCTTGGCAGGATGGTGCGAACTGTGCGGGGGCCGATCCCGATCTGTTCTTCCCAGAGCGGGGAGCGTCGACGCGCACCGCCAAATCCATCTGCCGAGAGTGTTCCGTGCAAACGCAGTGCCTGGAATTCGCCATCGTCAGTAGTGAGAAGTTTGGCATCTGGGGTGGCATGTCCGAACGGGAGCGTCGCAAGATCCGTCGTGAGCGGACGATCGCTGCGCAACGTCGCCAAGTCGGCTGAGTCGAGGCGTTCATCTAGTATCGCTGGGTACCGGCCGTACAAGGAGACATCGTGATCTTGACCTGGATTCTGCTCATTGCGCTAGTCGCCGTCGTGATCGCAGTTGTCGTGATCATGACTCGACGCTCGGCGGGGGATTCGGCGGGCGAGCCGGTGGCAGTCGAATCGGGCACTCGCGTGCGGCCGACGGTCAAGGAGTTCCACGTACGCAGCGACATCGCAGAGGTGTATTTCGACGTACCGCTGAGTGAGCCAGTCGACGAGGTACTCGCCGAGATCCTCGGTCGCGAAGCGGCTCAGGTGTTGCGAGAGAAGCGGAGCAGTGGGCTGCCGCTCGATGGGTTGAAGGCGATCAAGGCATTCGGCACGGGACCAAACGGCCCGATCCTCGCAAGCTCCACCGAGCTCGAAACCCCCGGAGAGTTGCCGCCCGAGACGGCCTATCCCGACTTGGTTCCGCATCTCGGCGCCGGCTTCGATCCGCTGAGCCATCTCGGCGAGATGGAATCGTCTGGTCCGGTCGGAACGGACGTCGCAAGCCGACCGGACGCCATCGGGCCGGCCGGAGAAGAGATTCGGCTCACCGCCAGGCTCGACGCCGGCCTTCGGGCCCAGGGCATCGACACCTCGACCATGAGTGCCGGGGAAATGGTTCTCGGACTTCTCGCCCTCTCCGGATTTGCGGTTACTCCGGGATCTTCGCCCGGCACCCACGTCGCGTCCCGGGCGGGCAAACGGACTTTCGTCAAGGTCGTGGACCACGCACGTGACGACTATCCAGAGCTCGAAGAAGCCGAAGTGAATCGGTTCATCCTCGGGTTTCAGTCAGCCAACGCCGACCAGGGACTGCTCGTGACCGACAAGTTTGCGCCCTACCTCATCTACGACAAGGAAAGGCGCGAACCGCGGATCCGATTCCTGTCACGAGAACGACTCCAGAGCTTTGTCGATGGGCTTGCTCTCTCGTAGAGAGTTCCGCTCGGCCACAATCTGTCGTACACTGACCACTCCGACTACAAAGCGGTGATTCACTGTGAGATTGAACTGGCCAGAGATCCTCGTGATCCTTGCGGTCATCCTCTTGCTCTTCGGCGGGCGAAAGCTTCCCGGACTTGCCCGTTCCCTTGGTGCCTCTGCCAAAGAGTTCCAGAAGGGCATGGAGAAGGGTTCCGAAGAGGGCCTCGAAGAAGACGTCAAAAAAGAAAACACCGAGGGATAGGGAACTACTTCCCTCCGGCGCGTCGTTAGCTCTCCTGGTACCTGGGGAAGGCTGAATGGCTGAAGAAATCACCCCCACTTGGGAAGAGGTGGCGCGCCGTCATGGACGCAAGATCTACAACTTCGCCTATCGACTCACCGGAAACCCTGACGATGCGGCGGACTTGGTACAAGAGGTCCTCCTCCGCGTGCGTCGCGGATTGCACACCTACACCCCTGGCACGTTCGACGGCTGGCTCTGGCGGATCACCCGCAATGCATTTCTCGACGGGGTTCGAGCCAAGAAGCGACGTCCGACCTCGCCGCTGCCCGAAGACGACCGGTTCTCACTGGGTGCATCACCGTCTCCTGACACAGTTCTCTCGCACGTCAGGCTCAGCGAGGACGTCCAAAGTGCGCTGCTCAAGCTCCCGTACGAATTCCGCGAATCAGTGGTGATGTGTGACGTGGTTGGACTCACGTACCAAGAGATCGCCGATGCGGTGGGAGTGCCAGTAGGAACCGTGCGGAGTCGGATACACCGAGGCCGCAAGATGCTGAGAGACGGGTTGGCATGGACCAGATGACCCACCTCGGCGAATTGCTTTCGGCCTACCTCGATGGTGAGCTCACTGGGGACGAACTCGATCGCGTTGCCAACCACCTCGCGGACTGCGAGCGCTGCATCGGCGAGTTCCGCGACCTGCAATCCGCGAGAGTTGCGGTCCGTCTGCTGCCACGCATGGAGCTTCCCGAGAAACTGTGCGAGACGATCGGTGTGGAACCTGCGCACCTCGGAGCGCTGCTTTCGGCCTATCTCGACGGCGAACTGTCGAGCGAACAGGTCGACCGAGTCAACGTGCACGTCAGCACGTGCGGTCACTGCTCGGAAGAATTGCGCGAACTCGACGCAGCACGTTCCGCCGTCCGATCGATGCCCACCCTCGAATTCCAGGTCAACGAGCTCAGCGAGGTCGCCGAGGTCGCCGAGCTGCCGGTCAGGCGGCGATGGCTTCGAGTTGCGGCAGTGGCGGCCGCCTTTGCGGCATTGGTAGGCGCAGGTAGTGCGCTGACGCCGCCGGCAACAAACCCCACGACGGTCGACCTCGATTCGCTCACCGCTAGACACGCGGCTCGGATCTCCCTCGACAACGGTGTCGCAGTCGTCCCCGCAGCTCTCACAGAGGCAGGCGAATGAGATTCGGTAGAGCCGCAGTCGTGGGATCAGTCGTCCTCATGCTGACGTTGATCGTTGCGCCGACCGCAGCCGCAGACGAGCTGGAAACGCTCCTCGAGACGGCCCACGTCGCTGAATACTCCGGAAGACAGCTCGTGCTCACCGAGTGGAATGATTTCGCCGCGTTGGAGACCTTCAACGTCCAACAGAGCGGTGGCGTTGCGCTGGTCACCGGCGCAGGAGGCGAGGTGTACGTCGGGCGAGGTCGGGTCTTGAGTCGTTTCGAAGGGACCGCGGTCAACAAGTTTTCACAGCCGATGATCGACGATCGCTACGAGGCGGTTGATCTGGTCGATGCGACGTACCTCGGGCGAGCTGCCAAACAGTTGGACGTGTATGAAGGTGACGTCTTGCGCGTCTCCATCATCTTCGACGTCGAGACCGGGGCAGCGTTGACGACCGAGGTCTTCTCTGACGACGGTGACCGGTTCCGAACCGCCTACATGATGTCGTTCTCACCTCGCATCAGCCTGCCGCTGCCATTGGTCGGCAAGCTGCAGGGCGAGTTCGATGTGTTGCTGCCTGAAGCCCCCGACCGCTACTTCCCTGCGACTGCGGGGGGATACGTTCGGGCGGACTCCTACGTGGCCGAGGATGAGACCGCGCACGCGTTCTACTCCGACGGATTGTTCTCGTTCTCGGTGTTCCGAGTCGACGGCAACGCCACGACGGGGGAGCTCAACGATCTGCAGTTCGAGCGTGATGGCACGCAGTACAGGGTGCTTGTGAGCGCAACGGATCTGACGGTCGTCTGGAATGCGGACGGCAACACCTTCGTGCTGATCGGTGATCTGCCGCCCGACCATCTGGAGGCGGCGCTGGATGACTTGCCTCGAGGCAGCGGCTTCTTGACTCGATTCTGGCGAGGCTTGTTCGGCTAGACCTCGTACCGACCGAGTTCCCGTCTTGCGAGCACCATCTTGTGCACCTCGTCCGGACCATCGGCAATCTGGAGCGTCCGGCCGAGTGCGTACATTCGCGAGAGCGGAACGTCGTCCCCAATACCCATCGCCCCGTGAGCTTGGATGGCCCGGTCTATGACCCAAAGCGCGGTTCGAGGCACAGACACCTTGATCGCAGAGATCTCGGTGCGCGCCGCACGGTTGCCCACGGTGTCGATCATCCAGGCCGTCTTCAGGACGAGCAGACGCGCCTCCTCGATGCGGATGCGCGCTTCAGCGATCCAGTCCTGGATGACGCCCTGTTCCGATACCTTCTTGCCGAAGGCGGTGCGACTCTTCACCCGGGTCACCATGAGGTCAAACGCCCTCTCGGCCATACCGATGGCGCGCATGCAGTGGTGGATGCGGCCCGGACCCAGCCTCGCCTGAGCGATCCGGTACCCGTCGCCCTCGTTGGCGATGAGGTTGGCGGCGGGGACGCGGACGTTCTCGTAAGTGATCTCGCAGTGGCCGCCCCTGTCCTGGAATCCGAACGTCGGCAGGGACCGCTGCACCGTCAATCCTTCTGCGTTCATTGGAACGAGAATCATCGAGAAGCGCCCTTTGGGGTCGGCGTCCGGGTTGGTCACACCCATGAGAATGGATATCTCGCAGGTCGGGCCGGCAGCTCCCGTGATCCACCACTTGCGACCGTTGATCACGTAGTCGTCGCCGTCGCGCACGATGCTCGTCTCGAGATTGCGAGGATCGGAACTCGCTACGGCAGGTTCTGTCATGGAAAAGCACGACCTGATGTCGCCTTCGAGCAGTGGAATCAGCCAGCGTTCCTGTTGTTCGGGAGTGCCGAAATTGGACAAGACCTCCATGTTCCCGGTGTCAGGGGCCGAGCAATTGGTGGCTTCGGGTGCCAGCTCGATACTGCGACCCATGATTTCGGCAAGAGGGGCGTAATCGAGGTTCGAAAGGCCAGGACCCCAGCGCTCTTCAGGCATGAAGAGGTTCCACAGACCCTCTGACTTGGCCTTGGCCTTCAGCTCCTCGAGAATGGGTGTCGCTGCGTGGGGATTGCCCGACGCCAGCGCTTGTTCCTCGTTGATCGGCTCGGCGGGATAGACCTCACGGTCCATGAACTCGAGCAGCCGGCCCCGGTAATCCTCGCAGCGGTCGCTGTATGCGAAATCCATCGATCAGATCGACGTCAGCGCAGAGGTGTATGACTCGAACTCACGTGGCGTTAGAGGGTGATCGGTCGTGATGATGTCGCGAACGATGCCGTCTCCGTCGAGCACGAACGTCGCTCGATTCGCCGCTCCGGTCGCTTCGTTGAAACAACCATATGCCCGCGTCGTTGCACCGTGCGGCCAGAAGTCGCTGAGAACGGGGAATCCGAAGTCGTTGTCGTCGTGCCACTTCTTGTTCGTGAACCTCGTCGAGCACGTGATGACGACGACGTTGGCGTCGTGATCGTTGAGCGAGCTGAGATTGTCGCGGATGCTGCACATCTCGCTCTCGCATACGCCTGTGAACGGGAACGGGATGAAGACGATCAGGCTGCTCTTGCCGAGGAGGTCGGACTTCGACAGGACTTCGCCGTCGTGATTCTTCAGTGAAAATTCTGGTGCTGGATGTCCGACTTCTACGGCCACGGTGAGTCTCCGATTCGACTGGTGAGTGCCGCATCGTAGCGCTGACGCGGTCCTGGCCTTCAGTCGAGGAGCGTTCTGGCCGCCCATCCAACCGGATCGCTCAACTCGCCCAGCGTCGGCAACTTGGCCGGGTTGTCCCAGACCTCATCGATGGACTCGATACCCCAACGGCGAGCAGCCTCGTCACAGAAGTCTCTGGCGATCTTCGAATTCTGACGGGCGAGGTCGATGCCAACGAACTGCGTGATGAACATATCTGCTTGGTTGGGTTCCGCATTGCGTTCCCACAAGGCGTTCTCGATGGATGCGAGCTGAGGAAGCAGCCGACCTCCGGCACGTGCGACCACGTGTGTCCGGTATCCCTCAACGAATGCGAGGAATGCCTGAAGCGGAGCCAGCCCTTCCGAGCCATCGCCAGACAAAAGCGCTGCGACCCCAGGCGAATCGCCGAGCAGATCCTGCATTGCACTTGGATCACTCAACGCTCCGAGCGCCTCAGTCATCTTCTGCGGATCGAATTCGAGCTGAGCGAAGTAATCGTCTAGCAAGCTCTTCAGCTTCCCTTGGAACCACTCGATCTCGAGGAGTGAGGCGAACACGACTTCGTTCATCGCTGCCCACAGCCGAACTTGGGAGGCATCGAGATGGTGGGACGTCGCAAAACCTTCGACGTTGGGAACGATGAGGTACATGGCCGAGTGGCCTTGAAGAGGAAGACCAACGTCGAACTGTCCCAGCGCCCCGTGCGTGACGAGTCCGGCGAGAGAGCCCATCTGCATGCCGAGGATTGCCGGGGCGAGTTGTCCCATCATGTCGCCCATCGGACCAACGCCGGCATTCCCGCCGCCCATCTGATCCTTGATCGGTTCGGCGAGCACGATGAGGCCTTCGATGTTTCCGTCGACCCAGCCCGCTTTGTCGACAGGATTGATCGGTCCGGCGGCAGATATCGGCAGCGGCGCCGCGCCGGTCACATTGAGCTGGGCGGCCAGTGTCAGTTCCTGATACTCCTCGGCCAACTTGGGCTCGACGGGTTGCGCAGCTCCAGTGACCGTGCCGGCTACTTCTCGAGCCAAGGCCCAGTTGATCGGCCCGGGAGACTGGAGAAGTTCAAAGAGTCGCTCGAAGAGATTGTCGCTCATACGTCCTCAGGGCGTTCGCCGAGTTCAACTTGAACAATGATGGTCTCGTCGCCGCGCAAGATCTCGAATTCGACCAGGTCGCCTGCACGGTATCGCCGGAGCCCAACGATGAGATCCTGGCTGGTCAGCACAGGATTGCCGTCGTATCGAACTATCACGTCGCCGGTCAAGATACCGGCGGCAGCAGCCGCCGACTCACCGCCGACGATCTGGCTGACGAGACCGCCGCCCGGCAAAGTGAAGCCGGCGCTGTCCTCGACCGTGTGGTCTGCGAGGCCGACGCCCAAGAACGCATGCGTGACCTTGCCGGTCTCGATGATCTCGTCGACGACTCGCCGCACCATTTCGACTGGGGTCGCAAACCCGATGCCTTCCGCTCCGGCGGACGACACGCCGATCGCGGTCGTGATACCGATGAGACGTCCGTTCTGGTCCACCAGTGCGCCACCGCTGCTGCCGAGAGTGATCGGTGCGTCTGTCTGAATCATTCCGAACAATCGATCTCCCACGTCGGTGCCAACCCCGACGCTGCGATTGAATGCTGAAACGACGCCGACCGTGAGCGAAGGGCCTCCGTCGAGTCCCAGCGGACTACCTACGGCAATCGCGGGGTCCCCGATGCTGAGTACGGCCGTCGCGCCGAAGTCGATCGGTACCAGGTCGGTGGCGTCGATCCGCAGCACCGCGAGGTCGGTGAGAGGGTCGGTTCCGACCAGAGTTGCCGAGTAGCGGCGTCCGTCGTTGAAGGCTATCTCCCAACCCGTCGAGTCGGCGACGACGTGATCGTTCGAGATGATGTAGCCGTCCTCGGACATCACGACACCAGAGCCGGACCCGGTTTCGAGGTCGTCACTGAAGGTGAAGACGGTGACGATCGATGGAATGACTTTGGCCCCGACCGCAGTTGCCACGCCCTCCGAATCGCCGTTGTTGACGAGTTGAGTGACGCGCTCGATGATCGTCACGGGAGGAGCGGCGGTGACCGGGGGTGAAGCGACGGGAGTCTCTTGCGGCGCCTCCAACACGCCGACGGCGAAGAGGCCGCCAACGGCGAGAAGGGTGCCGAAAAAACCGGCGAGCAGCGCAACAAGGATCATTGGCCACATCCGAGGTCGCGTGGGCGGACTCTGCGGCGCGATTGCGCCTGACGGAGGGTGTCCAGCAACCGTGACCGGTTGAGCAACTCCCTCAGATCTCGCGAGGTCGGCGGGTGACTGCCACAAGTCACCGTCCGGGGGTAGCGGCGCAACCCATCCCTGCGACTCGGTATCGCTTGATTGAGAGGCGGCGGCTTCTTCGGCGAGTATTCGTTCGTTCGAGCCAAAGAGCGCCTGATACGTCAGTGACTTGTCTGACCCCTCGGCCGGTTCGGCTTCCGCGGAGACCGGCTCGCTGTCACTGGGACGCGGCGTCTGAAGCGCCTCGTCGGCAGAGGTGGTTGCCGAATCGACTTGCTGCGACTCGGCTGAGGCCGACGACGGCTCCGCAGGTGGGGGACCGAAGAGCGCTCTTTCCATATCGGTTGCGCCGGGGACTTCGACATCCGGCTGGGCTTCAGGTTCAACGGTGTCGACGAAAGCAGGATCGTCGCCCTGAGGTTCGGGAGCGTGGGTCGTTTCGGGTGTGCTCGGTGCGGTGTCGTCATTGAGCGAGGTGTACCACGACGGCAACGTCGGTAGATCTGACGACCCCAGACGATCGGCAAAATCGTTCGGGTCCGAATCGACGGAAAGCGGGGCGTCAGGCGAGATCAGGCTGAATTCACCAGTGTCGGCAGCGGCCGGCGGGAGATTCTCGCGAAGCGGCAATCTCTCTTGAGAGTCCGCTTCGTCTGGAGGGTTAGGCTGATCCATGGAGTGATTCTATGAACATCGAGCGCCTAACCGATACCGATCTTGTTCTTGTCACCACTGAGGTCATCGACGTCGCCCAGATATTGGCGGCCGTCGAAGACCCGCGAGCCGGCGGCATCGCGTTCTTTCTCGGCACCGTTCGGGACCACGCACCCGGAAAAACCGGGGTGACCCACCTCGAATACGAGGCATACGGCGGGGTCGTCGAGGACAAGATCGCCGAGATCGTGGTGGAAGCTCGTGCCCAGTGGCGGCTCCACCGCATCGCTGCTGTCCATCGTGTGGGGTCGCTCGGGATTGGGGAAATCTCTGTGGCTGTTGCGGCCAGCGCCACTCATCGCAAAGACGCTTTCCCGGCCGCTCGTTTCCTCATCGATGAACTCAAGTCGCGAGCTCCGATCTGGAAAAAGGAACACTGGTCCGGCGGTGCCGAATGGGTCCGCG
>JABDJC010000063.1 GCA_013003395.1 Acidimicrobiia bacterium | reverse complement strand
ACCCACATCAACTGCACGAGTAGGGGCTTCCAGGCGACGCCGAACCAGTCGATTGCACTGAAGCCAACTGATCCCTCGGTCAGCAGGTAGGCGAACCCCACCCAGACACCGATGATGACCGCAACCGCCACCCAGGTCGCCACAGTCATGACGCCGAGCTTCGCTCCCACGTGCCAACCTCGTCGTGCCTCACGCGTGAGCGACGCACTCCATGTGTTCTTCGTCACTTCGGATCCGAGCATGATCACCGCCAGAATCATCGGAAACCAGGTCTGGCCGAGAACGGTTTGAATGCCGAGGATGACGGCGTCGCGACGATCTAGGACGGGGATGCCTTCGATGCCGTCAGGAACGAACTCGGGGAGAACGAGGAATATGACTCCGGTGAGGCCACACAAGGCCACGAGCACGATGGTCATCACGGGGAAGACGCGCCGCTTGGTCAGCTTGATCGTTTCGGAGCGCACGAGGTGCATCACTCGTTGCTCTCCTGGTTGGTGAGTCGCAGAAACATCTCTTCGAGGCTCGAAGCCTTGGGCACCAGCGAGCTCGGGTAGAGGCCGACCCCGGCGAGCGTGCGCGAGATCGCGGCGCCGTCATCGGTTGCCACCGCGAGACCCTCCTCGTCTTCGTGCACCTCGAAACCGTTCTTGCGAAGGGCGTCGGCGGCTGCATTGCGTTGTTCCACCTCGACTCGGTAGCGTCCCACGTCGCCGAGGAGCTCGGTCTTGTCGCCTGCGATCACGAGTTGGCCGCGGTCGATGACGACGATGTGGTCAGCCAGTTCCTCGACATCGGCGAGATCGTGACTCGAGACGACGACGGTTCTGCCTTCGTCAACGACCATGGAACGTAGCTGCGCCTTGAAGGCCACCTGTCCCGCAGGGTCGAGACCGTCGAGAGGTTCGTCGAGAAACAAGATCTGTGGATCGCCGAGCATTGCCGCCGCCACTCCCAGGCGTTGTGCCATGCCCTTGGAGAATCCACCGACTTTGCGCCCGCCGACCTCGGCCAAGCCGACCCGTTCCAACAGGTCGTCTATCTGTTCGTGACCGCGGCCGAGCTCATGGGCCGCAATGCGCAGGTTGTCTCGAGCCGTCAACCCCTCGTGGTGGCCGGGACCTTCGACCACAGCCCCGACCTGTTTGACGATGTCGGCGTTGTCCGGTCCAACCTTCATGCTGAAGATCTCGATCGTTCCGTTGGTGAGTCGGGTGAGTCCGAGTGCAGCCCGGAAGCTGGTGGTCTTGCCTGCGCCGTTCGGACCGAGGAAGCCAGTGAGGCGTCCCCCGGGGATCTGGAACGAGAGGCGGTCGAGCGCTGTCACCGAACCGAACCGCTTCGTCACGTCATTAAAGGTGATCCACTGCATGTTCGTTTCGGTCCTTCAAGAGCTGTGCGTGATGACCTGCGGCATCTTGTGGTTCCGGTCTTCAAGCTACCGGTTCGTCTGTCGTCGTCAGCTGTTCGCGTGCGAACCAACACAGCATGCTCCCGGCATCGGGTGGTTGACAGAGGAGAAGGTCCCGCACTCGCGACCGTGCGGGGAACGGCTAGAGCGCTCTAGCCCTACGTACCAGCCGCTGTTCCGGTGACCACCAGTTGGCCGCCATGCTTGGAGATCTCGCCGCTGGCGAACCCAATGGCTTCCAGTCGCTTCACCAACTCCTTGGCGCCATCGCGCGACAGGCCGTGGGTGCCGTTGGTTTCAGACTCAACAACCATGAAGCGGCCGTCGGGACGCAACACTCGCAGCGCCTCCGCCATGCCCTTGTCTTGCTCGTCCCAATGATGGAAGGCGTGAATGGTCCACACCCGGTCGAATGAAGCATCCGGGAACGGCAACAACTCGGCCCCGCCCACCATTAACTCGACGTTGTCGATGCCATCCGAGCGACGGCGGGCGATGTCGATCATCGCCTCGGACCGATCGACGCCAACGGCTCGCGTCACATGCGGAGCAGCGTTACGGACGGCAGCCCCAGGACCGCAGCCGATGTCGAGCACAGCGTGATGCCCGTCGAGATCGGCGAACTTCACGACCCTGCGATTCGATTTCGGGTTGCGACCGACGAGCGAGTACAGCTCGCTCTTCAGCCTCGACCACGGTGTCTCGTCAGCCATGCTCCGATTCTTGCACGAGAACCGGGGAGGCAATCCCACAGATCTGGATCAGTCAAGTCGCGAACGTGTTGTTGGCTGACAGCGAGTCCTGGGAATACCGGCGCTGACGTTGCAAAATGTGCTGCTGGCGTGGGCGCTAGGTCGAGAACGCCCGCTCGACGTACCGATCGAAGTGGGGAATCGCGAACTCAACCCAGCCATAACGAGGTGCGAAGATCACGCCTTCACCGATCAGCCGATCGCGAAACGCGGCAACTTGTGCCGTCGACTTGCCTGCGGCGGCTGCCACTTCTCCAGAGCGGTGCGGCCCGGGACCGAGCGACGCCAATGTGCGCACATACGCAACCTCTGAGGCTGGGATACGGGCAATCCGCGCCGCAAAGAAGGACGAGTCGAGCGCATGGCGAGCGTTGGGGGCGGCGCGTTCGACGTCAGCCGCTGACATCGGATCGTCGGTCGCCGCGTTCCACGTGTGGTACGCCCATGTCTGCACGAAGAACGGGAATCCGTCTGAGTGATCGACGATCAACTCCGCCGCAGGCTTCGACCAGCCAACACCGATCTCCTCTGCAGGCGCCACTATTGCTTCGATCACTTGATCGGGCGTGAGCGGCCCGAGGTCAGACACCGTGAACATGCGTTCGGCGTATGTTGCTGCCCTTGCGATCTCTCCGACCAGGTTGGGCAATCCGGCGAAGACACCGTAGAAGGGCAAGCCGTCCTGACCGCACCGATGGATTCCTGCGATGAGCCGACGCAGGTCATGGGTGTCCAACGTTTGGGCTTCATCCAGCGCCACCATGATTCCGAGGTCTTCGTCGGCTGCGGCGCGAGCGATATCGGTGACTACATCTGCCAGGGCCTCTCGATCAGGAGTGGCAACTTGTCGCTCCACCGCGACACCGGTGCCGGCAATGGTGAGCGAGACCGACTCGATCGACTTGAGCGCTCGGCCGACTTTCGCGCTGCCATCGAACTCCTCGACGATTCGACGAGCCTGTCGGAGGAAGCTGAGGATCGGATCGTCTCCGCTCATCGCCTCCACTCGGATGACACGATATCCGACGTGTTCCGCAACGGCCGACAGTTTGCCCAGCAGAACTGTCTTGCCGACACCTCGGAGGCCTGTGACGAGCAGGTGTTGACTGCTGCGAGCAGATTTCAGGCGGCGAAGCGCTATCTCTGCCTGCTCGATGACGCGGTCCCGACCGACCAACGCAGGAGGCGGTGTTCCGGCACCGGGTGCGTACGGGTTTGCCACGGGGTCATAGAGTTCTACCGACATGCCTTGACTTTAACAGAAGTTGCTAAACAAGGGGCAATCGTGTTGAACCATGGTGATGCCGGTAACGCCCCAATTGTCGATAAAGTCGGAATGAGGGACGATGAAAGCTCCGGGGGTGGGACTCGAACCCACAACCTACGGATTAACAGTCCGGCGCTCTGCCAATTGAGCTACCCCGGAATGGAGCGACCGAAAGCGTACCAGGTCGACAGAGCTGCCAATCTGCCAGAATGACCTCATGAAATTCAGAACAGGTCTCGTCCTCGGTCTCGGTGTTGGCTACGTCCTCGGCGCCAAGGCCGGGCGTCAACGCTACGAGCAACTCAAGTCCGGCTTCGACAAAGTCATGGAGAACCCTCAGGTTCAACAGATCGCCGAAAAGGGCAAAGACATCGCCGAGTCGAGCACGGAGCAAGCCCGCAAGACCATCGCCAATGGTTTCAACGAGGCGTCCAGTCAACTGCGGGACCGTCTCGAAAGCTGAGGCTCACACCTCGGCCGGCCTACGCTTCTTCGAGATACCCCTCGAGGCGTTTGGCACGAGCTGGCTGGCGCAACTTCGCCAACGCCTTCGTCTCGATCTGACGAATCCGCTCTCGCGTCACGTCGAAGTGGGTGCCCACCTCTTCGAGCGTGCGGATCTTTCCGTCGGCCAGACCGAAGCGCATGATCAACACCTGACGCTCCCGATCGTTGAGACCCTCGAGCGCCAGCGACAGGTACTCCTGCAACAGCCGGAACGTGGCAGCCTCGACCGGAACTTCAGCAGACTCGTCCCTGACGAAGTCGCCAAGCGTCGAATCGTCTTCCTCCCCGAGCGGCGTCTCCAACGACACCGGATCCTGGGCGATCCTCCGCAGCTCAGTCACCTTCGCAGGAGCAAGCTCCATCTCTGCGGCGATCTCGGCGATGGTCGGTTCCCGGTTCAGTTCGTGCAGCAGCGTCCGCTGTGCCCGAGCCAACTTGTTGATGGTCTCCACCATGTGCACCGGCACCCGGATTGTCCTCGCCTGATCGGCAAGGGCGCGAGTCACGGCCTGGCGAATCCACCACGTCGCATACGTGGAGAACTTGAAACCTTTGCGGTAGTCGAACTTCTCGACTGCGCGAATCAATCCGAGGTTGCCCTCCTGGATCAGGTCGAGCATCACCAGTCCCCTACCGACGTACTTCTTGGCGATCGACACCACGAGCCGCAGGTTGGCCTCGACGAGACGCTTGCGCGCCCGATCTGCGAGGCGTGACTGACGGCGCAGAATCGTGCGCTCTTCGATGCCGAAGCTGTCGGGTCCTTCCGCTTCGAGGCGTTCATCGGCACGAATGCCGGTCTCCATCTGCATCGCGAGCTCGACCTCTTGCTGCGGCGTGAGCAGCGGGAAGCGACCGATCTCCTGCAGGTACATGCGGACAGGGTCGGACACATGCACGAGTTCATCGTTGTTGAGCGCAGTTGCGGCAAGCGCATCCTGAGAGTCCTCACGCAACGTCAATCCCTGCTTGCGCAGATGGGTCACGACTTCGTCAAAAGAATCTGCCGGCGCCTGTGCGTCTTCGAGTTCCTGCTGAACCTCGGACATGACCAGGAACCCGCGTTGTGTTGCTCGGCTCACGAGCTCAGTGAGGACTGATCTGGCTTCCTCGTTCATTCACCACTCCGAATCTGGCGCCGTTGTTGTTCCAAAGCTATCAACTCGGTGAACCGAGCTGAATAGGTCTCTGTTCCAGGCTCGACGTCGTCGAGCGCGTGGCGTATATCTTCAATTCGGCGCTCTAGGGCACCTTCCTTGAGCTTTATGACGAGATCTTTCGCGTCGGGCAACGGCCGGTCGGCCATCGCAAGCGCTCTCAGCATAGGTCCCACCGGTTCTTGTACTTCACGCAGCAGCGATCCCAAGTTGGGTGGTTCGCCAGGCGCCAACGCCGCGATCGCAGGCGCCAACACCTCGTAACCGGTGCGATGCTCGGCCACCGAGAACAAGTCGGCGGAGACCTCCATGTCCCGCAGTTCCGCATCGTTGGCAAGCAACAACCGCAACAGTTCCTGCTCGGCCTTGGCGGCGCCACTCAGCCGCGCCGGCGGGGCAGGCCGACTCTGCTCCTGGTTTCCTCCACTCGCCCTCCCGTCCAACGACCGCAGCACGACGTCGAGATCGACGCCGGTTCGGCGAGACACGAACACGGCGTACTCATGACGCACCACCACATCGGGATGCTGGCTGACGACCGCGGCCGCAGCCTTCACCGCACGGCCTCTGCCCTCCGGCTCCGACAGGTCGAAGCGCTCCAGCTCGCGCTCGATCCGGAACTGGATGAGCGGGTAGGCATCGTCGAGTGCCTTGGTCAGCGAGTCCATCGCCCCCGCAGTGACCAATTCCGCCGGGTCCTTACCCTCCGGCAGGAACGCCACTCGCAGATCCAGGTCGCCTGGCACCGACATCTCGAACCCTCGCAGCGCCGCTCCGGCGCCTGCCTCGTCGGCGTCGAACGCGAGGATGACGGTCTCGGTGAAGCGACGTAGGAGATCGAGGTGCTCCGTGCCGAGCGCGGTGCCGCACGTTGCCACCGCCACCGGACTACCGGCAAGGTGCAGGGCGATCACATCGGTATACCCCTCGACAACCACCGCGCGATGGGACCGCACCATCTCGGACTTGGACCAGTTGAGTCCGTACAACAACCGGGACTTCTTGTAGATGGGCGTCTCAGGCGAGTTGAGGTACTTCGGTCCGTCGCCCTCCAGCAGACGAGCGCCGAAGCCGACCGGATCGCCTCGGAGATCGAATATCGGAAACATGATGCGGTTGCGGAAACGGTCGACCATCGTGCCCCGACTGCTGCGGCTGGCCAGGCCCGCCGTCTGCATGATCGAATCCTTGACGCCCTTTTCCCGCAGGTGACGACTCAGCTCGTCCCAGGCGGCAGGCGAATACCCCATCTCGAACCGATCGACCACGGCCCCGTCGTAGTCTCGCCCTCGCAGATAGGCCCTGGCCGGTCCGGCGTCGGCGCCGGTCTTCAGGCGCTCCTTGTAGAACTCGACCGCCAGAGCCGTTGCCGCCACCAGCTCTTCTCGCTGGCTGCGCTGCTGGGCGGCTTTCGGGTCCTCGGTGAGCGTGACCCCCGCTCGGCGGGCCAGCAGCTCGAGCGCTCCCACGAAGTCGGTGGTGTGCGTCTCCTGAATCCAGTTGAACACATCGCCCTGTTTGCCACACCCGAAGCAGTGCCAGAGGCCACGCGATGGATCGATCGACAACGACGGCGTCTTCTCCTGGTGGAACGGACATACCGCCATCACCGATCTGCCGGATCGCTTGACCTTCGTCACCTCGGCAGCAAGCTCCGCCAAGTCGGTCGAGTCGCGAACCCGGTCGATTTCCTCACGGGGATAGGCCATTCGGCGAGTGTACCGGCGGTCCGAGACGTGGACCCCACAACGCACGAGAGAGGCCGCGAAGGGCCTCTCTCGGTCAGTTACGCGGTCGTCGGGCGAGGCTGGCTCGCAACCGAGACCGCACGATCATTTGTGCGCTGTCTGGGTGGGTGAACATCTTCGAACTCCTGGCTACGGCACTCACTGTGAGCGCTGATATAACTTCTTCGGTCAATCAACCGCGTTAGTGTAGATATTATGCCACTGGATGAGATAAACCTTCGAATCATCAGCGCATTGGGCAGAGATGCCCGAATGCCTCTGGCACAGCTCGCCAAGACCCTTGGACTGTCGACGGCTTCGGTCCATCAGCGGTACAAACGGCTGGTAGATCAGGGCTACATCACCGGCTCGAGGATCGAGGTCGACTGGGAGCGCCTCGGTCT
>JABDJC010000110.1 GCA_013003395.1 Acidimicrobiia bacterium | reverse complement strand
TGATCGACGACTCCATCGACCTGTATCGCGACACCGAAGCCGACTTCGTAGCCACCGATCTGGTGATGCACCTGCCGCGGGGCACAGATGTGGAAGTGTTGTCACCCGCGGCGTTGCGTTGGGCCGACGAGCACGCAACCGGAGTTGACCGCGTGCATGTGACGAGTTCGATATACGGCAACCCGTACCTCTTCCAACTCGAGCCACTTCGGCGTCCCATGGAGGCGGGCGATCTGAGGGTGACGGTCGATACGCCTGCCGACTACGAAGCGGTGCAGGCGATCGTGGGTGAACTCGGAGATCGACCGCCGTCAGTCGAAGAACTCGTGGAGTTGCTCGCAAGACGACCGGACATCGTCGCCATCAACAGCGGGGTCCAACAGAAGGCGATCGACGAGGGTTGACGGCTGAGTCTTCCTCCAGAAGGTTCCGAGAGGTTCGACCTCTGCCACACGCTCACTCAGACGCCACCAACGACCACTCCATCGGGGTACCTGCGGCTACATCTGCTGCTGCGGTCTTGCCAATCACGTCGTCGAGGTGGCGAGTGTGCATGCCGGTACCTGGCCTCACGCTTCGTACGTTTTCGGCCGTGAACTCTTCACCGGCCGCCACGTCTCGAGCGACGAACAACGAGCGGCGGTACTTGAGGCTCACCTCTTCGCGGGGTGACGGACCAAACCGCGGCGTTCCGATCGCACCGTGCGCTTCCCTGACCGCTGCCACCATCGCAGCGAACTCCGCGGGTTCGAGCGAGAACTTGCTGTCCTCGGTCTCCATCTCTCGGCTCAAGGTCAAGTGCTTCTCGATGAGGGAGGCACCGAGGCCGACCGCAACGACGGGGACGTTCGGAGCGAGCGTGTGGTCTGAGAGACCGATCGCAACGCCGTAGCGCTCGGCCATGGCCGGTATTGCCGAGAGATCCATCTCGGATGGCATTGCTGGATAGCCACTGTTCGTGCGCAGCAAGGCCAATTCACCGCTGCCGGCTTCTCGCAACACCGAGACTGCTTCGTCGATTTCTTCGAGCGTCGCCATGCCGGTCGACACGATCACTGGCCGGCCAGTGGCCGCAATGGCCTTGAGCAGTCCGACATCGACAATTTCGAACGAGGCCACCTTGTACGCAGGAGGATCGAGCGTCTCGAGGAAGTCGACCGCAGTCGGGTCGAAAGGACTCGAGAACCAATGGATGCCGTGCTCGAGGGCTCGTGCTGCGAGCTTCGGTTGCCAGTCCCATGGCGTGTACGCCTTGGCGTAGAGATCGTGCAGCGTCTGACCATCCCATACCGTTCCGGTGTCGAGTCGGAAGTGTTCGTTGTCGGACACGAGTGTGATGGTGTCTGGGGTGTAGGTCTGAAACTTGACTGCATCTACGCCACTGGAGGCCGCGGCGTCGACCAGAGCTATCGCCCTGTCGAAGTCCTGCGCATGGTTGGCCGAGATTTCAGCGATCACGTACGGGCTGAAATCGATCCCGATGTCGCGATTGCCGATCCGGAAGCTCGTCATGCCGTGTCCTCCAACCGTGTGTTCTCTCGCCGTCCGCTCCGAATGACATCGAGCGAATCGGGGCCGACATTGAACAAAACGTCGATGACCGAAGCGTACGGGGCGAAACCCGGGTGCAATTGCGGGTATTCAGGGTGCTCGTACGACTGCAACTCCACGGCGATGCCTGCCGCCGCAAATACGGCAGCGTCGTCGACCAAATACTCCGCCGCGCCGCGCGCCGAAAAGTAGCGATCAGCGCCCATCGCCTGGGTGATACCGACGAGGAGGTCCGATCTCTTTCCTGGCACATCGAGCGTCGAACCGATCGTGAGCGGCGTATCGATGCCGAGAACTCCGATGAACAGTTCGATCAACTCGATGTTCAGTTGAGCCAGTCCCCGAGCTGCTGCGCTCTTGACCGTTGCCTCGAACGCCGGGAAGTTGGTGTCGAAGTGGGGAGCCTTGCGGTACTCCTGCTCGATCATCCGCAGCATTTTGCGGGGGAAGTCCGCCGTCGTTGAAATCTCTACGTCACTGATCTTTTGGTCTCTGCGTCCGGCAACGAGTACCGGCACCGTCACCCATTTCAGGCCTTGTGCCGTGACGATCTGGTTTCGTTGCTGCCACGATCGCTTGGCGAACTGCACCTGGTCGAGAATCACGAAATCCGACGCCTGATCGATCAAATCGAAATAGCCGAGCCACGGGAGGAACGTCGGTTGAGAGATGACGATTGGAGCCATGGCGGCGAGTGTAGAGGTGCCAGTGAGCGCCACCCCGAGGGGTCCTCTAAACGCCGCACGGTTTAGATTCGGCCTATGTCCTCCGCAACGGCCCTCGACCAAGTACGCATCGTGCTGCGTGCCGACGCCAATCGTGCAATCGGCCACGGACACGTTGTTCGGTGCAAGGCACTCGCAACCGAGCTCATCGAACTCGGTGCACAGTGTCAGCTGGTGGGTCGGCTACCAGAGGGTGTTGACGGTCTCGGCATCGATGAGGGCCTACCTTCGAGCGAAGAACCGAATGCAACCCTCGACTTCGCACCCGACATCGTCGTCATGGACCTCTACGCTCCCGACGCCGCCCAGATCGAGGCGTGGCGCTCGGCAAGTTCGATGAGCGTGGCGATCGACGATTCCCATCCCCACTTCGAATTCGCAGTGGATCTACTGATCAATCCTTCGTTGAATCCTCAGACTCGCCACGAGCCCACGCCGACAACCGAATACCTCGCCGGTCCCGGGTTCTTGCTGCTCAGGCGGGGTTTCGAGGGCACTTCCGTCCGCCAAATCCGTAAATCAGTTGAGTCGATTCTCGTGTGTTTCGGCGGAAGCGACCCGTTTGATTTCACACCCAGAGTCGCTCAGTGGCTCGCCGGATCTGTGCCGAACGTGATCCTGGCGGTCGGATCGGGATATCCCGATTCCGGGGCGCTGGAGGAGCGGGCGCAGCAGCTCGGCGTAGCCGTGGTCGTAGGAGCAGATATCCCTACGCTCATGAGTGAGGCGGATGTTGGTGTGTTCGCCGCCGGCACGCTCGCGTACGAGGCAGCTGCGTTTGGACTGCCATCGATCCTGGTCAGCCTCAACGAACCGCAGCGTCTCGACGCCGAATACCTCGAAGACTCGGGCGCAGCAAAACACCTCACGTCGTCCCAGTTGAGTGCCGAAAACCTCAATGAGTGCCTCACCAGCCTCAGGAGCCCAATCGATCGTGAAGTCATGAGTCGTGCGGGACGGTCGCTTGTCGACGGCGGTGGGGCCCGCCGAGTCGCAGAGCACATTGCAGCTCTGTGGCACGAACGAGGAGGCCGCACCTGAACATCACTGACATCCGCGGGTTGAAGTACCCAGACGAATACATGATCCGATTCTTCTACAAGGCCGGTCTGGACAAACGCACTGGTCACGTCGTCGAAGCCGGCGCCGGAAACGGCAACAACCTCGCGCTCTTCGCCGAATACGGGTGGAAGGTCACGGGAATCGACCTTCTCGAAGAGGCGACAGCTGACGCTGCTGCCAATTTCGCCCATCACTCGGACGCCAAGTTCTTGACCCACGACCTCGATGAGGGCCTGCCGCCGGGACTCGATACGCCGATCGATTGTCTCTCCCTGGCCAACGTGATCAACTATCTGCCCAGGGAGAACTACGAACGTCTCCTCGCGCAGTTCGCCGACATGCTCTCTCCTGGGGCGTGGATCTTCCTTCGCACCAGGACCCCCCAGGACTACCGGTTCGGGCGCGGCGAGCAGGTGGCGCCAGACGCGTTCATCCTCGACACGACAGAGACCGGAGAGAACGGTCTCCTCAACGTCTTCTACGAAGAGACCCAGATGGCGGCCGATTTCATCGACGTTCTAGGCGTCGATCCCGACTCCATCGTGACGCTGTATGTCGACCATCAGAACCTCCAACAGGGTCAGGTCATCTCCAACAGCGATCTCATCATGTGGGCCGAGTGTTCACGATGAGCCATGAGTTCGCCTCCGGCAACGTAACATCGTCGCCACTCGAAGGACTGAGCGAATCGTGACCTATCTCGAAGGCAAGTCGATCCTCGTCACTGGGGGAACTGGCTCGTTCGGCAAGGCGTTCATCCGCTACGCGCTCGACCACCTGAACCCGCGGCGACTCGTCATCTACTCACGCGACGAAATGAAGCAATACGAAGTGCGGCAGCTGTTCGACAACGACCCGCGTCTGCGCTTCTTCATCGGCGACGTGCGCGACTTCAGTCGTCTGCGCAGAGCAACGGACGGGGTTGAGGCGGTCATCCACGGTGCTGCGCTCAAGCAGGTCGACACCGCCGAATACAACCCGTTCGAAGCCATCAAGACCAACATCATTGGTGCGGAGAACGTCATCGACGCTTGCCTGGACGCCGGCGTCGAGCGGGTGATCGCACTGTCAACCGACAAGGCATCGAGCCCGATCAACCTCTACGGCGCAACCAAGTTATGCTCGGACAAGGCCTTCGTCGCAGCCAATCACTATGCGGGTTCGAAAAACGTCCGCTTCTCTGTGGTCCGATACGGAAACGTCCTCGGCAGCCGCGGCTCGGTAGTGCCGCTGTTCAAGAAGCTCGCGCCAACCGGAACCATCCCGTTGACCGACCGGCGCATGACTCGGTTCTGGATCACCCTCCCGCAGGCTGTCCAGTTCGTAGTCGACAGCTTCGAGCGGATGCACGGCGGCGAACTGTACGTGCCTCGCATCCCGAGCATGAAGATCGCTGACATGGCTCACGCCATTGCGCCAGACGCGGCGATCGAAGAGATAGGAATCCGCCCAGGCGAGAAGCTGCACGAGGAGATGATCTCCGCCGACGATGCCAGGCGCACGCTCGAATTCGACGACCACTACGTCGTCTTACCGGTCATTGCCGAGTGGGGCAGCGACTTACCCCAAGGGAAAGGCGTTCCCGAAGGATTCGTCTACCGCTCCGACAGCAACGATCAATGGCTGGAAGGCGATGAGTTGATCGAGATGATCAACCAACTCGACTGATGGACTTCATTCCGTACGGTCGCCAATCGATCGACCAAAGCGACATCGACGCAGTCACGGCGGTACTTCGGTCGGACTGGCTGACCACCGGACCAGCCGTCGCCGAGTTCGAGGAAGCGCTCGCAGCAATGACGGGTGCTCATGCCATTGCCGTAGCGAATGGCACCGCCGCCCTTCAATGTGCGTATGTCGCCGCTGGTATCGACGGTTCTGCTGATGTCGTGACGACGCCGATGACCTTTGTCGCGACCGCTGCCGCCGCCATGACCCTTGGCGCAACCGTCACCTTCGCGGACGTGAGCGACGACACCCTCAACCTTGATCCCGCCGCGGCGGAGGTCACCATCTCGAACCGAACGAGAGCGGTGGCTGTCGTCGATTTCGCAGGTCACCCGGCCGATCTCGATCCGCTCCGGAAAATCGCCCACGCCCACGATGCGCTGCTGGTCGAGGACGCAGCCCATGCCATCGGTGGCAGTTATCGGGATCGACCAATCGGGTCCGTCGCCGATCTGACGACGTTCAGTTTTCATCCGGTCAAGACGATCACCACAGGTGAAGGCGGCGCAGTCACGGCACCAGATCCTGACCTTCTCGCA
>JABDJC010000017.1 GCA_013003395.1 Acidimicrobiia bacterium | reverse complement strand
GGTATCGACGTCATGGCGCTGTTGGATCCCGACGTACGAGATTCCGTGATGTGGCTCGACGACGAAGATGGCGATGCCTCCTACTCGACGAGCACCGACACCGCGAACGACACCCCACGAGACGACGACGGATCAGGCGGAGGGATGCCGCCTGCGCCCCCGGCGCGGACGCGTGAACGCGTCGCGGTTGGCGTTGGAGCTGCGAGTGACGGCGGTTCTGGATCTTCGGCCCAGCCGGCCATCGAGCCTGCGATTTCTGCGTGGATGTCGAGCACTGCTGCGATCGACAGGGTCGCGGTCGGTGCGGCTGCGTCATCTGGCTCGTGGCTCCAGAGACTCTTCAGCAGGAGATTCCAAGGACTGGGCCTCGCGGTGGACGTCGGTGCCGGATTGGGCGAGACCGATCTGGTGCGCGTGGTGCGGTTGGCGGCAGCAACGCCGAACGAAGATCTGGCCGGCGGAGCTCCACAGCCCGAGGTAGCGCCGCGACAGCCGGAAGGGCCTCAGGCCGTCGAGATTCCGGAGTTCGGGATCCAGGGCTCATTACCGGTCGATTTCGGTGGAGATGACGACGGTTGGGTGCCAGAACCCGACGATGCTGCATACGGATGGCTTGACGACGACGAGGGCGTCCCGGAGTGGGACAATGCACCCGAAGCCATGAATGAAACACCGCCTCCAGGCGAACACGACCCGGAACCGTCGCCCCCTGTGGCCGACGAAGTCAGCGATGCGACTCCGGTCGTACCGTTGCACGACGCTGCCGAGCCGGAGAACGACTACGACCTGCTGTTCGGGGACACCGCCGTTGACGACGGGCTGGAGGAAGATCCGGCATGGGAAGGCCCAGAACCGGACTTCAGCGGTTTCACGGCCGAACGTTACGTGTCATCCTCCACTGCGGAGCATGTGGGTCTTGCCGACGCCATAGCTCAAGCTGCCACACGCGAACCAACCGAGCTCATGGCGCTTTCGGCCGACATTCCTGGTCTCGAGCGAGGACTGGTCGGACTCGAAGACATGGATGATCTCGACTCGACGGGTGAAACGGTCGAGCGCACGGCATCCGACTTGCCCGCTCGAGTTGCGACCGGACTGGGACTTGTGGCGCTGGTGATTCTCGGTCTGTGGTCGGGGTCGCTCGGCCTCGGGGCACTGATCGCCGTCGTCATGGGCATCGCTGCCTCTGAGTACTACGTGTCACTTCGCAAGACAGGCCTCGAGCCTTTGACGGTCATCGGTTTGCTCGGCACAGCCGTAGCGTTGGTTGGTTCGGCAGTCTGGGGATTGGTCACGATCCCTGTCGCCATCCTGATGACTGCGGTGGCCGCGCTGATCGCATTGACCGTGATGCCGGAACGCAGCAGGCCGCTCGTCAACGTCGCCCTGACGGTCCTCGGTGTCGCGTGGGTCGGCGGACTCGGCGGCTTCGCGATGGACATGTTGGACGCAACCGAGTTCCGCTGGCTGATTCTCGCAACCGTCCTCGTGACGGCGCTCCTGGATGTCGGCTCGTACTTCATCGGGCGAGCGTTCGGAACCCATCCGATCGCCCCTGCGGTTTCCCCGAAGAAGACTGTCGAGGGGCTCGTCGGAGGGATCGTCGTTGCCATCTTGGCGGGCGGCGTCCTCGGATTCCTCGGACCGTTTGACCTTGCATCCGGCCTGCTCCTCGGCGTGTCGATAGCCGTGGTCGCACCGCTCGGAGATCTCGCCGTCTCGGTGATCAAGCGATCGATCGGTATCAAGGACATGAGCTCGATCCTGCCGGGTCACGGAGGCATGTTCGATCGGTTGGACGCGATCTTGTTTGCCGTCCCGACGGCATGGGTCGTCTTCAAACTCACCGGGCTGCTCGGCTGAACCCTCTGGTCGTTCTCGGAGCGACGGGCTCGATCGGCGAGCAGACCCTCGACGTTGCGCACCGACTCGGCATCCCGATCGCGGCCGTGGCGGCGGCGCGCGGCTCCGAAGCCCTCCACGCGATTGCGTCGCAGCATTCCGAAGCAGTCGTCGCCGTCGCCAGTCCGACGCCGACCGAGCGAGCACGATTCTCGAAGTCGTTCGGTACACGGGTCGCCTTTGGCGCCGACGCAGTGGCCGACCTCGCCAGGCGGGCTGGTCATACCATTGTCAACGGCATCGTCGGGGCCGCTGGTCTGCCATCGTCGCTCGCCGCTCTCGAGGCGGGCAACCGATTGGCGCTGGCCAACAAAGAGAGCCTGGTGGCTGCCGGACCGGTGATGAAGGCAGCGCAGGTCCGAGGCGGTGGCGAGTTGATTCCCGTCGATTCGGAGCACTCCGCCATCTGGCAATGTCTCGTTGGTGAGCGTATCGGCGATGTATCGAAGTTGATCCTCACTGCCAGCGGCGGACCGTTCCGCGGCAGAACGCTCCAGGACCTCGAGCAGGTGACGGTGGCCGAAGCCCTCGACCATCCGACCTGGTCGATGGGTCCGCGCATCACCATCGATTCAGCGACGTTGATGAACAAGGCCTTTGAAGTGATCGAGGCTCACATGCTCTTCGACCTGTCCTACGACGACATCGACGTCGTGGTTCACCCGCAGAGCATCGTCCACTCCCTCGTGGAGTTTCGAGACGGTTCGATCAAAGCGGAATTGGGGAGCGCCGACATGCGCGGTCCCATCCAGTACGCCATCACGTACCCCGACCGGCATCGATTCGCGGAGGCACCGTTCGATCTGACGGCAGCTCCGCTCGAGTTCCTCGAACCCGACCGATCGACCTTCCGTTGCCTCGACCTTGGCTACGCAGCAGGGCGTGCCGGCGGCTCCGCCCCTGCCGTGCTCAACGCTGCCGACGAAGTTGCCGTTCACGCATTCCTTCAGGGTCAGATCGGGTTCACCTCGATCGCCCGCGTGGTGGAACGGACACTCGACCGATGCGGGTCGGTGCCCATCGAGTCGCTCGAGGACGTGCTGGCCGCAGACAGCCAGGCCAGGGGGGTTGCCAGGGAGGCCCTCGGAGTTTCGTGCTAGCCGACGGACCGAAGTACCGTTGATCCACCGACGACAAAGGACTGTGTGTGGGAGCGTTCATCGTTGCCTTTGGGATGATCCTGATGATCATCATCCATGAGGGCGGCCACTTCATAGCTGCCAAAGCTTTTGGCATGAAGGCCACCGAGGCCTTCTTCGGCTTCGGGCCGAAGCTGTGGTCGACGACGCGGGGTGAAACGGAATATGGAGTCAAGGCGATACCCCTCGGCGGCTACGTGCGGATCATCGGCATGAACATGCTCGAGGAGGTAGACCCTGCCGACGAAGGCCGCACCTATCGCGAGAAGCCCTTTTGGCAGAAGAGCGTTGTGGTTTTGGCGGGGATCGGCAGCCATTTCATCGTCGCCTTCTTCCTGATGTATGCGATCAACGTGTTCTGGGGAGTTGGCACCGGTGAAGCGAGCCTCACCATTGCCACCGTCAGCGCCGACTTCGAGGGCCAGGAAACGCCTGCAAGCGTGATGGGACTCGAAACCGGCGACACGGTTCTGGCCGTCAACGGCACACCGGTCGCGACGTGGGATGAGTTCGTTGCAGAGGTACGAGAGCTGCCCGACCAAGAAGCAACCCTCACCATCGACAGATCCGGCACCGAGCTCGACCTCACCGCACCTCTACTCACCCGTGAGGTCGATGGGGAACCGACGGGCTACGTCGGTGTATCGCCCAGCGAACTCGTCGAGAAGTCGAATCCGGTGGTGGGGCTGGCCCGAGCTGCCGGTGACGTCGGAACTCTGACCGTGGCGAACGTTGTCGGTCTCAAAGAGCTGGTGGTCAACGTCCCGCAGATCCTGACCTCGACAGTGAACAACGACAGCTCGGGACTTGAAGAGGTCCGCCCGGTGAGCGTCATCGGTCTGACCCGGATCGGCGGTCAGGCCGACATGGTGACGGTGGTGTTCCTGCTCGCCTTCGTCAACATCTTCGTCGGAGTACTCAACGTCGTGCCGCTCTATCCATTGGACGGCGGTCACTTCGCCGTTGCGCTCTACGAGAAGATCCGCGGGCGTGCCCCCGACGTGCGAAAACTGGTACCTGTGGCGGTGTTGGTCTTTGCGTTCGTCGTCGGGCTGGGACTGCTCGGGGTCTACTTGGACATCGTGAATCCACTCGAGCTGCCGCAATGATCCGCCGCGAGACGAAGCAACTCCACGTCGGCGGTGTTCCAGTCGGCGGAGGAGCGCCGATCACGGTGCAGTCGATGACCACCACCAAGACCTCCGACGTCGACGGGACACTTGCTCAGGTGTACGCACTCGCCGGAGCGGGCGCCGACCTCGTACGCATCACCTGCAACGATGTCGAGGCGGCACAAGGACTCGCAGAAATCGTGCCGCGCAGTCCGGTGCCGATCATCGCCGACATTCACTTTCAATATCGATTGGCCCTCGCGGCGATCGAAGCAGGGGTGGCCGGCCTACGGCTCAATCCAGGCAACATTCGAAACCCAGAGCACATCAAGACCGTCGCTGTCGCCGCTCGCGAGGCGGGCCTCCCGATTCGGGTTGGGGTCAATGGCGGCTCCCTCGACAAGGATCTTTTGGCGAAATACGGGTCGGCGACGCCTGAGGCGCTGGTCGAATCTGCGCTCACCGAGATTCGTTATCTGGAGGACGTCGACTTCGACGCCATCAAGAT
Organism: Acidimicrobiia bacterium; assembly: GCA_013003395.1. Lineage (GTDB taxonomy): Bacteria > Actinomycetota > Acidimicrobiia > Spongiisociales > UBA5794 > JABDJC01. The sequence continues at coordinate 15,086 of JABDJC010000017.1, read as the reverse complement.
CTCGGTGAAGCACTCCCACGTGCCGACCATGGTGGAGTCGTATCGTCTGCTCGCCGACACCGTCGACTATCCGCTGCACCTCGGGGTCACCGAAGCGGGACCTCCACCTGGAGGGCTGATCAAGTCCGTCGCCGGCATCGCCACGTTGTTGCTCGAGGGCATCGGCGACACGATTCGATTCTCTCTGACCGCCGACCCCGTCGAAGAGGCAAAGGCAGGTCGCCAGCTCCTCGAGTATCTGGGCTTGCGAGATCGCACGTTGCTCGATCTCATCGCCTGTCCATCGTGTGGTCGGGCCGAGGTCGATGTGATCAAGGTTGCAGAAGAAGCGAGATCGGCCCTCGAGGCCGAGAAGTTGCCGATTCAAGTCGCCGTGATGGGATGCGTCGTCAATGGCCCCGGTGAGGCACGTGAGGCCGACATCGGAATCGCCGCAGGCAAGGGCAAGGGACATCTGTTCATCAAGGGCCAGGTAGTGCGTGTAGTGCCAGAGGCCGAGATGGTTGAGGCACTCATCGACGAGGCTAGGAAGCTCGTCGAGGAGGGCGTAGAGGCCCGTTTGGCAGCCGCTGACGTGAATGCAGCAGCGCAGGCGACGGAGACCGCCCTGGAACTGAGATCACTGAAGGGCGACGCCAACAAGGCCGAAGAACGGAGATCGGCCGTGGCAGACGTTGCCAACCTGGACTAGGAGAACGACATCATATGAGCGCATGGAGAGTGGGGATTCTCGCGCTTGGAATGATTGCCGCCGCGTGCGTTCCGAGCTCCTCCGTTCCCGAGAGTGACGCCGGTACGCTCGCAACGGTGACCACCGCCGCGGCCGTGACCGTGCCGTCGACTGTTGTCGGTGCCGAAGCCATCTACGAGCGAGTTGCTCCATCGTTGGCGTACGTCGAGACCAGCATGTCGAGTGGCAGCGGTGTCCTGCTCAGCGGCGGCCGACTCCTCACTGCGGCCCACGTGGTGTGGCCGTTCGACGAAGTTCGAGTGTTCTTTCCCGACGGTACGACGATCAGCGATGCGCGGGTGATCGGCACAGATCTCGTTGCTGACCTCGCCTTGATCGACCTCGGAGATCCAGCCGGTTTGCCGCCTGCGGCTCCGCTCGGACTCGGCACAGAACTGAACACCGGCGCGATCGTGTATCAAATCGGATTCCCCGCCGAGATCGAAGAGTTTCCCGAAGCGGCGATCTCCTCAGGGATCGTGTCGCGGAAGCGCTACTGGGAGTCCTTCGACTGGACGTTCGTCCAGTCGGACGCTCCATTGGCAGGCGGTCAAAGCGGCGGCGCGCTGGTGTCACAAGACGGACAGGTTGTTGGCATCACCAACTTTCTCTTCGGGGGCGTCTTCGGCCTGTCAGCCGAGATTTCAGCCGTGATGGATCGAGTTGCGCTGATGGGGGATGCAGCCAACCTCGAAGATCTCGTCGGTCGTTACCCGCCACGCGCCGGCGAACGCACGACGGAGGCCGAGATCGCTCTCGATCACTTCTTCGATCAGCAGATCTGGGTCATCGACGAGCAGGTCGGAACAGATGTCGTTGTCGAAGCCCGCACCAACAATGTGAGTTGGATGGTTGCGCTGGCGGCCGACGGATTCTGGGAAGCCTCTTCGGTCGAGAACGACGCCCTCGCACACCTCCTGGAATTCACCGTGTCGTTGGAAGGGCCACTCTTTCTCATCGCCGGTTCCGGCTCACTGGGAGAGGTGACTGGAACCATCGAGTCCAGCGTGCCGATGGTCGAATGGATCGATGTCGACGACGGCCTGCCCCTCGTGAGTGGCGACACGTACTTCGGCAACATCGATGTGGCAGGCGAGACCGACTGGTACGTCATCGACCTCCAGCAGAACCAGGCTGTCACCATCGAGGTGGACGCGCTCGGTTTCGACCCGACATTGTCGATCGACTCGACCGAGAACAGTGGCGAGCCACTGGCGGTCGACTTCGACTCGGGGAGAGGGTTCTTCGGATGGAATCCCAGAGTCGTGTTCACCGCACCGATCACAGGCCAATACCTGATCGCCGTGGAGGACGTCGACAGCACCGGTCCGGGCGGATATTTCATCACGGTCGAGTAGCCGGCAGACCCGCGCTCGGTGATGAGCCGAGCCCTCGTTGAGGGCGCGGACAACCAGCCCGAGAGTCGGCCCGGGTATGATCCCGGCGATTGGAGGGCGCCTGTGCGTTGGTCACGAGCATTCATACCCACGTTGCGGGAAGATCCGGCTGCTGCAGAAGCGGCCAGTCATCGCTTGCTCCTGCGCGGCGGATACATTCGACAGCTGATGAGCGGTGTGTACTCATTGCTGCCGCTCGGAACGATCGTGCATCAAAAGGTCGAGCAGATCATTCGAGAAGAGATGAACGCGGTTGGCGCCCAGGAGTGCATTCTCCCCAACCTCCATCCCAGGGAGATCTGGGAAAAGACCGGTCGTGCCGACCTGATGGCCGACATCCTGTTCTCGTTCAAAGATCGGCGCGACGGCGAAGTGGTCCTTGGCGTGACCCACGAAGAGATCTTCACGACCGTTGCCGCAGAACTGACGTCCTACAAGCAACTGCCGCAGGTCTGGTACCAGTTCCAGACCAAGTTCCGCGACGAGCCACGACCAAGGGCCGGGCTGCTTCGTGTACGCGAGTTCACGATGAAGGACGCCTATACGTTCGACGTCGACGACGCCGGCCTCGATGTGGCGTTCCAGGCGATGGGTGCTGCATACCGTCGGATCTTTCGCCGGCTTGGTCTCGATGCCATCGGGGTCGAAGCCTCGTCGGGAGCGATGGGCGGCAAGGACTCGACGGAGTTCATGGTCGAAGCCGAAGTTGGTGAAGACGTCGTCATCCACTGTCCTTCGTGTGGATACGCCGCCAACGTCGAGCGGGCGACTTCGGCCGTGTCCCCAGTCGCAGACGAAGAAGGCCCTTCGGAACCAACGCCGTTCGACACTCCCGGTGTACGAACGATTGCCGGCCTCGCCGAATTCGATGAACCGTCGAGCGCCGATCGGCAGATCAAGACCATGGTGTACTTCCTCGATGACGTTCCGACCTTGGTGCTCATGCGCGGCGATCACGCCGTTCAGGAGCAGAAGCTCATGGACACAACTGGCACTGCGCACGCCAGAGCAGCTGATGGCCCAGAGGTGCTGGAGTTGCTCGGTGCCAATCCAGGGAGCCTCGGCGCCGTCGGCGTGTCTGACCTTCGTGTCGTCGCCGATCTAGCCCTGCAGGGTCGGACCAATCTCACGACCGGCGCCAACAAAGACGACGTCCACCTTCGTGGAGTCGACATGGCTCGCGACATCGCCGTCGCCGAATGGGTCGACATCCGTGAAGTGAGTGCCGGCGAGCCGTGCGTCGAGTGTGGTGGCACTCTGGAAGAGAAGAAGACCATCGAGATCGGACACATCTTCAAGCTTGGAACCCGCTACGCGGAGATTCTCGGAGCTTCGGTACTCGACGCCAACGGCAAGCCGCAGCCGATAACGATGGGTTCGTACGGTATTGGAGTTGGCCGCAACGTCGCAGCAATCGTCGAGGCACACCACGATGAACGCGGGATCGTCTGGCCGATCGCCGTGGCTCCGTACGAGGTGGTCCTCACCGTGGTCAAAGTCGACGACGAGGCTTCGATGACGGCGGCGGATACGCTGTACAGCCAACTCCGAGAGGCGAGCATCGACGTACTCCTCGACGACCGTGCGGAGCGTCCTGGCGTCAAGTTTGCCGACGCAGAACTCATCGGCATCCCGTACCGCGTCACCATCGGACCGCGTGGGCTCGCCAACGGCGAGGTGGAGTTCACTCCACGATCCACTGGCGAAACCGAAGCGATCGCTCTGGGCGCTGTTGTCGACAGAATGAGGCAGGCGATCGACGCAATTCAGCCTTGAAGGACGCTTTGCTGACAGTGGTATAGTTCGGCGAACTTGAAGACGCGTTCGGGGTGGGCGAAGCCCACCTTGTTTGTTGAGGAGGGTCGCGGATATGGGCCTGGGTCCACAACAACTCTGGGAGTTGTTGGAGCCGTATCTCTCCGCAGAGGGAGTCGAGCTCGATGACATCGAGCTCTTGGGGCGGGGAGATGGTCGGATTCTTCGGGTCACTGTCGACAGCGACAGCGACTTGTTGGTCGATCGCATCGCCGCCCTCTCTCGTGGGATGGGTGCGCTCCTCGAAGCCAAAGAGGCTTTCGATGGGTCGTACACCCTGGAGGTGTCTTCGCCTGGATTGGAGCGCAAGCTTCGCCGTCCGAGCCACTATCTCAAGTCGCTCGGTCGGGAGGTGAAGGTGAAGACCTCGACCGCGGTCGAGGGCGCCCGTAACCACAAGGGCGTGTTGGAGGACGGAGACGACGAAGGTTTTACCGTGCGGGTGGACAACCACCTGCGTCGCATTGCCTACGAACAGGTCGACTCGGCCCAGACGGTATTCGTCTGGGAGAAGTCGCCCAAGCCAGGTAAGCGACAGTAGGAGTGTGAGATGGATTACAACTTGCTCGATGCCCTCGAGCTGCTCGAGCGTGAAAAGGGCGTACCAGCTGAGACGATCCTTGACGCTCTCGCCAACGCGCTCGTGTCGGCGTACAAGCGGACGACCGGCGCCGCCGAAGAAGCGCGCGTCACCATCGACCCCGACACCGGTGAAATCACCGTGTACGGACAAGAATTGGACGAAGACGGCAATGTGACCAGGGAGTGGGAAGACACTCCAGACGACTTCGGTCGCATCGCCGCGCAGACCGCAAAGCAAGTGATCATGCAGCGTCTGCGCGACGCGAAGCGCGATCAGGTGTTCGACCTGTATCACGACCGAGTTGGCGATCTCGTCACGGGAATCGTTCAGCAGTCTGATCACCGCTACGCCATGCTCGACCTCGGAAATGCTGAGGCGATCATGCCGTCATCGGAACGGATCCCTTACGAACGTCTTGATCGCGGCAATCGGGTGAAGGCCTACATTCTCGAGGTCCGAAGCGAGACGAAGGGTCCGCAGATCGTCGTGAGCCGGAGCCACCCCGAGTTCATCCGGTCACTGTTCGAACTCGAAGTGCCAGAGCTCGTCGACGGCGATGTCGAGATCCGGGCTATCGCCAGGGAACCCGGTCATCGCACGAAGATCGCGGTGGCTTCCAACGACGCAAACATCGATCCGGTCGGTGCCTGTGTCGGCGCTCGCGGGTCCCGTGTCCGTCAGGTCGTCAATGAACTCAGGGGCGAGAAAGTCGACATCGTCGAGTGGCGTGACGACACCCGCGCCTTCATCGCCGAAGCACTCAGCCCGGCGAAAGTGAAAGAGGTGCGGCTCAACGACGAGGATCGCATCGCTCAGGTGATCGTTCCCGACCATCAGCTGTCGCTGGCCATCGGCAAGGAAGGGCAGAACGCCCGCCTCGCTGCGCGCCTGTCCGGGTACAAGATCGACATCAGGTCCGAGAGCGAGGATCTCGGAATTCTGCCTGAGCCAGATGTAGCCGAGGCAAATGCGCCAGGCGCTGTCGACGCAGCTGCAGAACCCGCCGCCACCACCGAGGCCGCAGAACCAGAGGCCGGAGCTGAGCCCGAAGCCGCTGTCGAGGAAGCGGCCGTAGAGGAAGCGGCCGTAGAGGAAGCGCCCGTCGAGGAGGCGTCTGTCGAGGCGCAGGCTGCAGAACCCGACGATGCCGACGAAGTCGATACGCCAGACGCGCAAGACCCAGAACCTGTGGATGAGTCAGCCGAACCCGCAGTTGAGGCCGGCGCCGTCGAACCTGGCGAAACAGAAGATGCAGAGGAACCCGTAGTCGCCGAGTAGGCGACCGGGATACGGAGGATTCGTGGCTAAGAAGCGTGTATATGAACTGGCGAGAGAACTCGGCGTCGAGTCGAAGGATCTAGTCGAGCGCGCCCTCGAACTGGGCCTCGAAGTCAAGACCGCATCTTCGGGACTCGACGAGGAAGCCGAGCAGTTGTTGCTGATGGCGCTTGCTGACGGAGGCGATGACGGTACCGACGAGGCAGCATCGTCGACCGAAAAGACAGCTCCCGCACCTGAGGCGGATGCCGAGGAACCAGCGCAAAGTGCACCAGAAGAGGCCCCGCAAGAGGAGCCACGAGTCATCGAACCGCATTACGTCGAAGTGATTCCGGACGAGATCGACTCGCCTGAGGTCTTGCTCATGTCTCCGGGCATCTTGGTGAGTGACTTCGCTCGGATGGTTGGTCGACGCCCGACCGATGTGGTGCGCCAACTCATCTCGATGGGGGAGATGGTGCCCGTCGCCGGAGCCGTTCCTGAGACTGCCATCGTCGAGCTCGGCAAGCACTTCGGTTTCGAGGTGCTCCTCGACGACGGGACGACAGAAGAGGAAGCGGAAGCCGAAGAGCCCGTTGGCCCACACGTCGTCGAATACGAGGACGATCCGTCGACACTCGTCTTGCGCCCTCCAGTCGTCACCGTGATGGGTCACGTCGACCACGGAAAGACTCAGCTGCTCGACACGATTCGCAAAGCCAACGTCGTTGCAGGCGAAGCGGGTGGAATCACGCAGCACATTGGTGCCTATCAGGTGGAGATCCCTGGCGGCGGCGCTGTCACCTTCATCGACACGCCCGGTCACGAAGCGTTCACGGCATTGCGCGCTCGGGGAGCCCATGTCACCGACATCGTGATTCTCGTCGTGGCGGCAGACGACGGCGTCAAGCCGCAAACTGTCGAGGCCATCAACCATACGCTCGCCGCCGACGTGCCGATGATCGTTGCGATCAACAAGATGGATCTACCCGCCGCAGATCCACGCAACGTCAGAGCCAATCTCACACAGCACAACGTCATCGTCGAGGATCTCGGTGGCGAGGTCATCGACGCCGAAGTGTCGGCTCTGACCGGCGATGGAATCGACCACCTCTTGGAGTTGATCGGCCTTGTGGCCGAAGTCGAAGAACTCAAGGCCAACCCGAAGGCGCCGGCTGTCGGAACGGTCATCGAAAGCCAGCTCGACGTCGGTCGGGGACCGGTGGCAACCGTCATCGTGCAGCGCGGAACGCTCACGCGTGGCGACTCGCTCGTCGCCGGACCGGTTTCCGGCAGGGTACGCGCCATGTTCGATGACAAAGGCAACCAGGTGAAGGCTGCCGGTCCATCAACTCCGGTACTCGTCATGGGATGGTCAGACGTGCCGACGGCAGGCGACATGTTCGAGGCCGTCAAGAACGAACGGACTGCCCGCAGCCTCGCCCAAGACAATGTCGACACGCTCCGCGCCCGAGAGCTCACGGTACCGACCGCAACCGAACGTCTTGGTCAACTACTCGAACAGCTGAGAACCGCTGACCACGCCGAGTTGCGAATCATCGTCAAGGCCGACGCTCACGGCTCGATGGAGGCCATCAGGGACGCCGTCGCGAAGATCGAGCGTGAAGACGGCAGAGTCACGATCATCCACGATGGCGTTGGTGGCATCACGGCGAACGACATCACACTCGCAGACGCTTCAGAGGCCATGGTCTACGGTTTCAACGTACGCCCCGACGCTGGAGCCAGGCGCGCTGCTGAGGACCAGGCCATCGACATCAGAACATTTTCGATCATCTACGAGCTTCTCGAGGATGTCGAGAACGTTCTCGTCGGCCAGCTCTCGCCCGAGTCTGTCGAAACGCTTCTCGGTGTCGCCGAGGTGCGTGCCACCTTCAGGGCGCCTCGCTACGGGACCATTGCCGGCAGCATGGTGACCGAGGGCGACATCTTGCGGAACGCCAAAGCACGACTCGTGCGGCAGGGCGTCGTGGTGTACGACGGCAAGATCGGTTCGCTGCGTCGGTTCAAGGAAGACGTACAGTCCGTCGCCAACGGCTTCGAGTGCGGTATCGGTCTCGAGAACTTCCGAGACATCAAAGAGGGCGACGTCATCGAGTCGTACCAGCTCAAGGAAGTGGCTCGCACCTAGTGCATGCAGCCGCCGTCCGGTTCGAGATACGCATCCCTGCAGCGCAGTCGCTCAAGGAGAAGCGTGCCGTGGTAAAACATCTGTCAGCGGCCCTGGTCAAAGCGCATCAGGTTTCACTCGCCGAGGTCGACCATCAGGACACCTGGCAACGGTGTGCGCTCGGCGTGGCGGTCGTCGCGTCACACCCGTCACAGCTTGACCGTATCCTGCATGCGGTTGAGGAGATGATTGACCGGCAGGAAGATGTGGAGTTGATGTCCGTGTTCGTTTCCCACTTCGAGGAACCAGCATGAAAGAGCGAATGCGCAAGGTGAACGAAGTGCTGCGCGAAGTCGTGGCCGAGGAAGTGCGGGACCTGGTTGATCCGAGGCTCGGCTTCGTGACCATCACCGCCGTCGACACGTCGCCAGACCTGCGTTCCGCCACGGTCTTCTACTCGGTGCTCGGCGAAGACGATGACAGCGCCGCAGCGTTGAAGAGTGCTGCACCTCGGATTCAGGCGGCGATCAACCGGCAAGTCCGCATGAAGTACACACCGCGCCTCACGTTCCAAGTGGACGAGGCCCTCGCTCAGGGCCAGAGGATCAATGAGCTGCTGCATTCGCTGGCGGCAGAAGACGAGTCCGAAGAAGAATGAACCTGCAACCTGCATTCGAAAGGGCTGCCAAGGAACTCGAGGCCGCGAACACCATCGGGATCGTGTGCCACGTCGGACCGGACGGCGACGCCATCGGCTCTGCGCTTGGACTGGCCGTTGCCGCCGAGGCGGCAGGTAAGTCGGTTGTCGTGTCGTTCGGCGAGCCGTTCGTGATCCCTCAACAGTTCAGCTTTCTTCCGCTCGATCTATTGGTGAAGCCGGGGGACTTCCCTGAAGGTTTGGATGTCGTCGTTTCGTGTGACGCCGCCGTCGCCGACCGCTTGGGGAGCCTTGCTCCGAAAGCCGCCTCCGCAGACACTCTGATCGTCATCGACCACCACGCGTCGAACGTCGGATTCGGCGACGTCGAGATCATCGATCCCCAAGCCGCCGCGACGGCGCAGCTGGTAGCCATGTTGCTTCGTCATGTCGACTGGGCGATCACCAAGGAGGTTGCGACGTGTCTGTACACGGGACTCGTGACCGACACCGGCCGGTTCCAGTACTCGAACACCAAGTCGGAGGTGCTCCATCTTGCTGCCGACCTGCTGGCAACCGGCGTGCAGCCGGAGCTCATCGGACAACGGGTCTATGAAGAAGTTCCTTTTGGCTATCTGAGCGTTGCCGCCGCGGTCATGAACCGGGCCACCCTCGATCCATCCCTCGGACTCATTTCCTCGATCCTGTATCAATCCGATCTCGAAGCGGCAGGCCTCAGCTACGAAGAGGCTGACGGACTGATCGACCTCATTCGCGTCGCGAAGGAAGCTGGCATCGCCTGCCTGCTGCGAGAGGTCGACGCAGGGACGAAAGGCAGCCTCAGGTCTCGGGGCGCAGTTGATGTCGGCGCCATCGCGTCTCTCCTTGGCGGCGGAGGGCATCACAACGCCGCCGGGTTCATGATCCCAAAACCGCCTGACGACGCCCTTGGCGACGTTGCTGACGCGGTTCGCCGGCTCAGTTGAAGGGCTTCGTGCTCGTCGACAAGCCGTCTGGGTGGACATCGCACGATGTCGTCGCCAAAACTCGCGGCATTCTGCGAGAACGCAAGGTGGGTCACGCAGGAACGCTCGACCCGATGGCTACTGGCCTTCTCGTGCTCGCAGTCGGCCGGGTCACGAGGCTGCTCCGGTTTCTTCAGGATCTTCCCAAGGTGTACGAGGGAACGATGATGCTAGGTGTCGCCACCGACACGCTCGATGCTGACGGAGCGGTCTTGTCTCGCGAAGAGATGCCCGTTTCACAAGCAGAAGTCGAGGCGGCGATGAAGCGATTCGTGGGGGACATTCATCAGGTGCCACCGATGGTCTCGGCGCTCAAGATCGACGGTCGCCGCCTGCACGAACTCGCACGCGAAGGCAAGGAAGTCGAGCGCGCTCCACGCCCGGTGACCATCCACGATCTCGAGATGACGGACTTCTCTCCATCGAACTATCCGGAAGTCGGATTCCGGGTCACCTGCAGCAAAGGCACGTATGTGCGCACACTTGCTGACGACATCGGTCGATCGCTCGGTGGCCATGCGCACCTCACCGAGCTGCGCCGCACCAACAATGGCTCGCTGTCAGTTTCAGAAGCCGTGAGCATCGAACAATTGCAGGCCCACGCCGACGCAGGGACCATGGCAGAGGTACTACTCACTCCGGCGAGCGCGCTCCGAGACGTCGTCGGATACGAGGTCGACGAACCACTTGTCGGCGCGGTGCGCAATGGGGTGGCGATCGCTGCTAATCCGACTGACGTGTCTGAAGGCTCATTCGTGAGGGTCATGCACGACGGCGAGCTGCTCGCCATGTACCGATCCAATGGCAGCGGCCTCGTTGCCGAGGTCGTTCTCTCGTGAGGGTGCTCGACACGCCTTGGTCGCAATGGCGCCTGGAGGCGCCGGTTGCGCTCACGCTCGGCGTATATGACGGCGTGCATCGGGGGCACCAGGCCGTCATCGAGGCATTGGCGACACACGCCGACGGGTTGCCGTTGGCCGTGTTCACCTTCCGAGGGCACCCGCTCGAACTCAGTGCACCGGACCACGCGCCGCAACTACTCACGACCTACGAGCAGAAGCTCGAACTGCTCGCCGAAGCGGGATTGGACATTTGCGCAGTCCCGGCGTTCGACATGCAGCTCCGCACACAGAGTCCAACCGATTTTGCCGCTCAGGTACTAGTCGGGCGTCTTGCGGCGAAGCTCCTTGTCGTCGGCAGCGACTTTCGCTTCGGCTACGAGCGAGCGGGAGACGTCGATCTGCTGGCTCGCCTCGCGCCTGACATGGGCTTCGACTTGGTGGTTGTGGATCTCGTCGGAGCGGGCGTCCCGTACTCATCGTCGGCAATTCGCAAGTCCCTCGACGCCGGCGAAGTCGACAGCGCGGCCGTGATGCTCGGTCGTCCGTTTCAACTCAGGGCCGAGGTGGTTCCCGGTGACGGCCGGGGACGCAACATCGGCGTGCCAACAGCCAATCTGGCAGTGTCTGCAAGACAGGCCACACCCAGGCGCGGTGTTTACGCCGCACGTGTCCCGTTGGATGGCGAGGTACATCGGGCGGTGGTGAACATCGGTATCCGCCCAACGTTTGGCGGTGACACGGAGGTGGTCGAAGTTCATCTACTCGACTACGAAGCCGATCTCTATGGATTGGAGTTGTCGGTTGACTTCGTGAAACGGATCAGGGCTGAACAGAGATTCGACGGAGCACCCGCACTCATCGAGCAGATCCACCGAGATATCGTCGAGGCTCGCGGGCTGCTCGATGCAGCAGCACCCTCAGAACAGTGAACGGATCTCGCTGACGATTCGTTGCCGTTCATCGTCGGTCAATGTCGAACCACTCGGCAGGCATATGCCATCGCGGAACAACTGTTCAGATACGGCGCCTCCGATCGAGGTGTTTCCGGCGAAGACCGGCTGCAAATGCATCGGCTTCCAGACGGGACGGGCTTCGATGTCGAGCGACCCGAGGTGCTTGCGAATCTGTTCGCGATCCGCAGGGGCTTCTGGATCGACCGTGAGCGTCGTCAACCAGAACGTCGAGCGACAGCCTGGAGCTTCCGGCATGAACTCGATTCCGGGGAGATCTCCGAGGCTCGCACGGTAGAAGTCGTTGTGGTTGCGGCGCCGATCGACTCGCCTTGCGAGGTCCGATATCTGCGACCGTCCGAGTGCGGCGAGGATGTTGCTCATTCGGTAGTTGAAGCCGATCTCGGCGTGCTCGTAATGAGCCGCCGGCTCTCTGGCCTGGGTGGCGAGATGGCGATAGCGTTGTGCGGCCTGCTCGTCGTCGGTGACGAGCGCTCCTCCACCACTCGTCGTGATGATCTTGTTGCCGTTGAAGGACAGCGCTGCGACGGTGCCAAAGCTTCCTGCAGCTCGTCCCCGGTAGGTCGCCCCGAGGGCCTCCGCCGCGTCTTCGATCAGCGGTACGTCGTATTGAGCGCACAAAGCTTCGATCCGGTCGTAGTCGGCGCATTGTCCGTAGAGGTCGACGGTGATCAGCGCGTCGTACTGGCGATTTTCCTGTGCGGCTTCCGCGAAGGCTTCAGCGATGAGGTCCGGGTCGATGTTCCAACTCGACGGTTCGCAATCGACGAATACCGACTCGGCGCCGACGTACGCCACGGCGTTGGCAGTAGCAGCGAAGGTGAGCGAGGGGACCAGGACCCGATCTCCGCGACCGACGCCCAGGTTGTGGAGAGCCAGATGTAGCCCTCCGGTCCCTGACGACAGTGCGACGCCATGCTTGCGGTCAGTGGCCGCAGCGAGGTCCGCTTCGAACGCGTTGACCTCCGGTCCAAGCGGTGCGATCCACCCGGAGTCGAACGCTCTGTTGAGCGCGATACGGTCGTTCTCTGAAACGTCAGGTGGTGAGAGGTAGATCATCGTGTTCGGCGTGCTCCATTCGGCGGTCGGGGTTGGGTAGGCTCAGCTTTCCAGATCGAGGCCAAGTTGCGACCACGCCTTGATTCCCCCGGTCATGTTGTGCACATCGGTCATACCCGCCTGCTCAGTGAGCGCTTTCACGACCGCTTGCGAGCGGGCTCCGCTGTGGCAATAGACGACGATGGGTCGATCTTGCGGGAGGTCGGCGTACCAGCTGTTGATGCCGCTCATTGGCTTGAATTCGGCGCCGCCGATCCGAGTCTCCTGCCACTCGTCTATCTCGCGGACGTCGATCAGTAGTGCGCCGTCCGAGAGCATCTCGGCTGCGAGGTCTGGCGACACCTCAGGAATTGGGGGGAGATCTTGTTGCTGCATGACGCCGCAGCGTAGCTTCCGGCTTCTACAATGCCGCCGATGCAACACGTCTTTTCGGGCTCGCCATACGAGCGACGGTATGGATTCAGCCGTGCGGCTCGAATCGACGATCGGGTACTCGTCGCAGGCACGGCGCCCATTCCTGAACCCGGGACTCCGCTTGGTGCCGACGCCTACGCCCAGATGCTTCGTTGTGGCCACATTGCGCTCGAGGCGATGGATGAATTGGGCGCAGCTGCTGGCGACGTCGTCAGAACGCGCATGTACATCACCGATGCCGCCGATGCGGATGCGGTGGGACGTGCGCACCAAGAACTGTTCGCGGCAGCCACGCCGGTGGCGACCATGGTGGTCGTGGCCGGCCTCCTCGAGCCTGAGTGGTTGGTGGAGATCGAAGTTGAGGCTATAGTCAGGTCCTGAGTGCACCGAAACGGCTGCTGGCCGCATCGGTGATTTTGCTCGCGTTGCGAGCTGTTACACTCCGTCCCGTCAATCCGCTCTCACGAGGAATCAGTTCGTGAAGGACACTCAAACAATCGTTGCCGACTTCGGCACGCACGACACAGACACCGGCTCGCCGGAGGTTCAGGTCGCGCTGCTGACAGAACGCATCAATCACCTCACCGACCACTTGCGTATCCACAAGAAGGATCACCACAGTCGGCGCGGATTGTTGATGATGGTTGGTAAGAGACGCAGATTGCTCGACTATCTCAAGAACAATGATGTTGAGAGATATCGTGCAGTGATCGCCCGGTTGGGCCTGCGCCGATAGTTGGGAGGCGGCCATCGGCCGCCTTTCGTATACAACGAGCGCAAACCGCGCTCGACGCCGGAGGGGCACGCCGGGCTCAGTTGCTAGTTGCCAAGAGTCGGACTCACCGAAACTTGACCACTGGTAATTGGCTCTTACGTACCTCTCCTCATAACAAAGGAGAATCGCGTGGGTGAACACACCGTACGCGGTATGGTCGGCGACAAGGAAGTCAGCCTGACCACCGGAAAATTGGCCCGTCTTGCAGACGGCGCCGTAACTGTTCGCATTGGCGACACTGAAGTACTCACTACGGCTACCGCCAGCCGCTCCATGCGTGAGGGCGCGGACTTCTTCCCGCTCACCGTGGATGTCGAAGAGCGCATGTACGCCGTTGGCCGTATCCCAGGATCGTTCTTCCGTCGTGAAGGCCGAGCAACGGAGAAGGCAATTCTCACGTGTCGACTCATCGACCGACCACTGCGACCCAACTTCCCAGAGGGATTCCGTTGCGAGACCCACGTCTTGTCGACGATCCTCTCAGCGGACCTGATCAACCCATACGACATCATCGCGTTGAACGGTTCTTCGGCAGCGCTCACCGTCAGCCCGATTCCGTTCGACGGCCCGATCGGCGGCGTTCGTTTGGCGCTGATCGACGGCAACTGGGTGGCAATGCCGACCTATGACGAACTCGAAGAAGCAGTCTTCGACCTCATCGTCGTTGGTAAGCGCAATGCCGAAGGTGGCATAGACATCGTCATGGTCGAAGCTGGATCCACTGAAGAGGGCTACCGACTCGTCGAGGCCGGCGCTCAGCCGAGCGACGAGGCGACCGTCACTCAGGGACTCGAAGAAGCAAAGGCCTACATCGGCGGGCTCATCGATCTTCAACTCGAACTCAAGGGCTTGGTTGGCGAGATCGATCCGGTCGAGTTCCCACTTGCTGAGGACTATTCATCCGAGCTCTACGAGCAGATCTTCAATGCCACCCGTGAGCGGGCAGGCGAAGTTCTCGGTGTGACCGAGAAGAAGGCCCGGTACTTGGCCGAGAGCGCAGTGCGCGATCACGTCTTCGAGGTCATCGGACTCGACATGGAAGACGCCGGTGCTGTGAAGTCGGCCAAGAACGCCTTCCGCTCGGTGATGAAGAACATCATCCGCAAGCGGGTCATCGACGAAGGCATCCGTATGGATGGTCGTGGAGCAACGGACATTCGCGACCTCGCCGTCGAAGTCGGCGTGGTTGCAGAAGGCCACGGCTCAGGATTGTTCCAGCGTGGAGAGACGCAGGTTCTCAACGTCGCCACACTCGGCATGATGCGCATGGAGCAGATGCTTGACACCATTTCGATCGAAGAGACGAAGCGGTACATGCATCACTACAACTTCCCGCCTTACGCCACTGGCGAGACCGGGTTCATGCGTGGTCCGAAGCGTCGTGAGATCGGGCACGGTGCCCTCGCAGAGAAGGCGTTGCTGCCGGTGATTCCGTCCGAAGAGGACTTCC
>JABDJC010000242.1 GCA_013003395.1 Acidimicrobiia bacterium | reverse complement strand
GCTGCGGTGGTCATCGTTCGTTGGATTCCGTCAGGACGCCGATGAGGGATTCAACGTCCTGTGACGAGTTGTGAATGTGGCATCCGATGCGAACCGATGAAGCCCGGGTTGTCGCGTTGATCCCGGCTTCCGTGAGTCGGCCGGGATCAGCAGTCGCAAGCGTGACTATGGCCGACCTGGACTCCTCCATACCGAGAGCAGACCGAACGGCGTTCGCCAGAGTCACGTCGTGATCGTTGATTCTCTTGACGCCGAGCGAATCGATCAGTTCGAGTGATGGAACCGCCCCAACCCAGGCAATCCAGGCAGGCGAGGTGTCGTAGCGCCGCGCCGACTCGGCCAGCCGGAGTGGTCCGCCGTAGATACTGGCCCACGGATCCTCGCCGGAGTACCACCCTGCGTTGATGGGTGGCGGCTCGAGAGCTGAGTCGGCAACCATGAAGGCCACGCCTCGCGGGCACAGCAACCACTTGTATGCCGCCACGAACATGAAGTCGAAACGCACATGGCCGAGCGGAAGCCAGCCGGCGGCATGTGTGGCGTCGACCAGTGTGGTCACACCCCTGACTCCGCACGCTTCTGAGATCGCCTCGAAGTCAGCGACCTCACCGCCCGCCGATTGGACCAGGCTGTAAGCCACGACGTCTACCGAATCGTCGATCGACGCCGCGAGGTCGGCGAGAGGAACGGAGCGAACGTTCAGCCGGTGTTTGACAAGCAGCGGGAACAAGAGGGAGGTGAACTCCCCGTCGGGTACGAGAACCGTCGATCCGCGCGGTAAGGCGGCGGCAACCGGTCCGACCAGACTCGAGACGTTCGCACCGATCGCCACGGTGGCCGGCGAAACGCCGACAATACGAGCGAAGAGCTCTCGGCTCCGAGCGACCGCCTCGTCGTACTCAGCCATCGTGGCGCTGCCCTCGCGCCAGCGTTTGGCGGCTCCAAGGAGTGCGTCGTATGACGCCTTTGGGGCGAGGCCGTAGGTCGGAGTGTCGAAGTAGAGCCCGCGTGGTTCGAAGACGCCGTCCGGAACAAGCGGCTCGATGATCGCCGTCATGCCACCACGGTAGCTAAGATCAATCTTCTTGGACAATGGGAATATCGGCGTCGGTTGCTGCCGCCAGCGAACGGTCCGACAGGCATTCCGGAATCTGAAAGATGGCAATGGACTCACCACTCAAAGGCAAGATCGCCCTCGTCACCGGCGCCGCTGGGGGGATGGGATCGGCCATCGCCGTCAAGCTCGCTCGACTCGGTGCAGCAGTTGCGGTGAACGACCGGACAGCCGACTTGGTGCGCCCTCTCCATGATCGCCTCGATGGCCAGTCGTTTGCAGTCGGCGCAGATGTCACAAACAGGGCAGAAGTCGTACGCATGGTCGGAGCTGTCGACGAGGCCCTGGGACCGGTCGACATCCTCGTCAACAACGCCGGCGTATTGCGGCCGACGAAGATCGTTGACATCGACGAGGACGAGTGGGACTTCGTCGTTGACGTGAACCTGAAGGGCGCGTTCCTGTGCTCGCAAGCCGTGATCCCGAGTATGCGTCTTCGTCACTGGGGGCGGATTGTCAACCTGTCCTCGACGGCCGGCAAGAACGTCAGCACCATCGGCGGTGCCCACTACACGGCGGCGAAGGCCGGTGTCCTCGGATTGACGAGGCACGTCGCGTCTGAGGTCGCCGGGGACGGCATAACCGTCAACGCTGTCTGTCCCGGTTTGATCGATACCAACATGACGAGAAGCACCATCACCACGGCGCAGGCGGACGCATACGCGGCTTCATTCCCGATTCCTCGACTTGGTCTGCCCGAGGAGGTGGCGGATCTGATCGCATTCCTCGCTAGCGACCATGCCTCCTACATCACAGGGGCAAGCCTCGACATCAATGGCGGCGACCTGATGGTGTGAGCGCTCGCTCAACCAATGTGCTCGGCTTTTGTTGCCGGGTCAGCCGTCGATGCTGATGAGCTCGACTTCGAAGGTCAGAGTTGCGTCTGGTGGGATGCCGCCTCGGCCGGCCGACCCGTACGCGAGGTCTGCCGGGATGACGAGTTGGCGGACGGTGCCTGGCATCATGCCGACGACGCCCTCGTCCCAGCCTGCGATGACCTGGCCACTGCCCACGTTGAAGGTGAACGGTGCGCCACGGCTGAGCGAGCTGTCGAACCGTGTGCCGTCATCCAGCCAGCCGGTGTAGTGCACAGAAACGATGTTGCCGCTGACAACCGCGTCGCCTTCGCCGGCTTCGAGATCGGTGAACATCAGGCCGGAGTCTGTGGTGGTGAAATCTGCGGCGTCGACGGCCGTTGGCGCGTCAGGTGGGGGAGGGACGATTCCTACGAGTTCGACGTCGAAAGTGAGCGTGGCGTTTGGTGGAATCACGCCGCCGGCACCGTTGGCGCCGTACGCCAAGCTGGGAGGGATCGTGAGGATCGCTTTGCCGCCGACGTTCATGAGACCGATGCCCTCATCCCACCCGGGAATCACCTGGCCCTCGCCGAGGGTGAATGCGAAGGGAACGCCACGAGCGATGCTGCTGTCGAACACCGTGCCGTCGGCGAGAGTGCCCGTGTAGTGCACTTCGACGATGTCGCCGGCTTCTGCCGGTTGGCCTTCGCCGGCCTCGACTTCGAGGTATCCGAGTCCAGATTCTGTCACGGTGGTTCCTTCTGGTAGGGGCACGGTTGTCGTGGTTGCAGGAGCGGTGGTGGTGGTCGGCGCAGTTGTCGTCGTTGCTGCGGGCTCGGAGGAGCCACACGCCGCTGCGATGAGCACGAGAAGGGCGATGAGGGGTGTTGTTCGAATATTCACGGCGGGCATTGTGGCTGTTCCATCGGTTTAGGGCGAGTCCGCAACCCTCTTGAGTCGTGTAGTAGCGATCTATACGGTGTTGATAGCGAATACACGCAGTTGCAGGGGAAGGGATCGAGTGGAAGAGCAAGTGGAACGGGTTCCCTGGTCGGTGCTGCAGAGTCGAGAGCGGATCGCCAGGTGGTGGTGGTATCTCGGAGGCACCGTCCTGCTCGCAGCGGCGCTCACGGCTGGTCTGGTCTACGTCGTCGGGTCGGATGATCCTGTGACCATGTTCGACGACGTTTCGACGGTGACGATGCTCGCGGGTGCCAACAACTCCGAGAGCCCGGCCACGACCACAGAACTCCTCGAGAGTGCGGTGGCGGTGGCGACCCCTCCTACGGCATCGATCTACTCGGAGGCCGACCTGCTGGCTGTGGTCGACAACGGTTCAGAACCTTTGGTGGCAGCGACCGCCGAGGTGTTCGTGCAGCGCTACTTCGCTCGAAACGATGCGTCGCACGTCTCTCATGTCGAATGGGCTCGCGCGATTCGTATCGAGCCCAGAGGGGACGGCGGCTTTTCGGTTGAGGTGGCGTTCTCGACGGTCGCGGGTCCGATCGAAGGTCCGTTTGTCAGGATGCCGCCGCGAGCGGTCCTCGTCGAGGTTGCAGTAGGAGAAGGATCTGCACAGGTGCTCGGACTTCCCAAGATGCTCGACCGCGTACCCATTGAAGCCCCTCGCCCAGCCGAAGAAGTAGTAGCGGCCGCAGAGGCGCTGCCAACCGAAGCGATTCTCGCCGCTCAAACGGCGGCGGCGCCTTGGGGCGCTGTTGAGATAGTTGGTGGCTGGCACGCCGATACTTGGACCGTGATGGTCGCCGTGACTGATGAGATGGGTGCTCGGTGGGAGTTCGCGGTCGACACGGGAGTTTCTTGACCATTCAAGGTTAAGCGGCAATTTACATTCGCTTACTTCACCGTTACGCGGTGGTATTCGATGATGATCGGACACCTACACCCCTCGGAGTCCAAGTTGAGTTCTCGCAAACGCTCTTTGTTCGTCATCCTGATCGCACTCGGCCTGCTTGCGGTGCCCACGATGGCCGGCGCTCAGTCGAGCGATGACGCCGCTGCTGAAGAAGAGATCGCAGCCGAGAATGCAGCCCCGGCTGCAGTTGTGACGATTCCCGTCCTGGGATCTGATCTCGTGGTGACGATCTCGGTCGACGACGAAGGCACCCTTTCGGAGGTGGCCCTCGATCCAGCCGATGGGTTCACCATGGACGCCGAGCATGACCACAAAATGAAGTTCACGAGCGAAGACGGCTCGATGGTGGTCAAGGTGAAGGCCAAGAACGACAACATCTTCACCAAGGTGCAGGCTCAGGACGTCGAGAGTCTGGCCGGGCCGGGCACCTGGACGGGCGACGTGTTCGGGACGGGCGACATCGCCACCGTGCACTACGTCATCTCCGTGGACGCAGCCGGGATGCCGGCGGTGACCGTCGACGACTCCATCGACTTTGCTCTTCCCGACGTTGCGATCGACATCAAGCAAGGTGAGTCCGAGATCGAGGAGGCCGACGAGGCCGAGTCGACCGCCAAAGTCACGTTCGAACGCGACGGCGACAAGGTCCAACTGAAGATCACTGCAGAGATCCAGATGCAGGACGGCGAATCCCGCATCAGTTTGAAGATCATGCTGATCGGCGGTGGTAACTCTGGTGATGCCGCTGACGCGGATGATGCAGACGACAAGGACAAGTCCGACAAGTCCGAGAAGAAGGACAAGAAGGAAAAGAAGCCCAACAAGGAGAAGTCCGACGGCAAGGACGACTCCGACGACAACTCCGACAGCGACTCCGATGTCGTCGACCGTGACGACAAGGACGACAAGAGTGACGATCACCGCAAGGACGACTGAGTCCACAAGATCCCGCCAGCAGCTACGGCCTCGGTTTACCGGGGCCGTAACTGTTTTTCTGATGGCGACCCTGTTCGTGGCATGCGGCAACGACGCGACTGGTCCGTCGTCGGCGGCACCCGTTGTGAGCAACTCCGAAGCAGTGCCTGGCGGCGACGAAACGACTGAGGACGTCGCCGCGTCGACCTCCCTGCCGGCGGTGCCTGCCGGTCAGTATCTCGAGGATGCACTGCATGGCAGAGCCGCCGGGTACGGATTCGCCACCGTCATCACCGCCGACGGCCAATTGGCGACTGTCGTCTCTGGTTCGGTTGTCGGAACAGCCAGCGAGGTGGTCGTATCGACGGGTGGCGTCGATCTCAGTTACCTCTCGACGCCAGACGGCCGCTGGGTCAAGGGCGAGGACGGCCTGTGGACCGAACTGGATTCGGACCCAGGCGGCGTTCCTCCGCTGGCCAGCCTCGAAGGACCGTTGACAGCCGACTACGTCGTGGCTGAGGGAAACGTGGTGGTGGTGCGGGCGACCTACCCAGGCTCCATCCTGGGGGCGCCAGAGCTGGAAGAGGTCACGATCGATTTCGAGATCGCGGATGGTCGGCTTGTCGTCATGCGCTACGAGGCGACGGTAGGCGACATCGAGGTGACGTCAGAAACGGAGCTCGTCGACGCCGACCCGACCGTGGAGATCACCGTTCCGCCGGTCGAGGGCTGAACACGCGCCTGCCAGTCGACCGGCGTGCAAGAGATTGACACTCAGGCTGCGAAGTGCTCAGTCAGGATTCGCTGTGCCTCTTCGGCGATGTCGTCCCAGGACGCGTCTGGCATCTTCGAGATCGTGACGAAGTCGGCGGTCATGAAGATGCTGGCCAATCCAGGCAGGGCGAGAAGCTTGTCAGCCGGTGCCTCATCGGTCGGTTGGCTTGCGACGAATGTCTTCGGGCCGCCTACATCTACGCCAACCGTGAACTTGAGGGCGTTTGGGTTTGGCGTCGGGCTGATCGTTACTGACATTCGGGCCTCCTCGGGAATGGGAAATGGTAGTGGCCGATCCAGTGGTCCCAGCAGGGTCGGCCGAGTGACCGGTTGTCAGTGGACGCAGAATTCGTTGGATTCGGGATCCTGCATGACGACGTGGTAGCCGCCGAGTTCCTCGGCGGAGTTGAGACGGCGCGCTCCCAACTCGATGAGACGATCGACCTCAGCGTCAACTTGCACCTTGCGCTCCTCGATCGGGACGCTCGGCCCACCACTTGCGCCGATGTCGAGGTGGAGGCGGTTCTTGGATTCCTTCGGTTCGGGCACGCGCTGAAAATAGACCCGCGGGCCGACACCATCAGGGTCGACGATTGCAGAGGCTCTGTTCCATTCGGATGCGGGGACGTTCCAGTCGGTGAGAGCGGCCTGCCACGAGTCGTATCCGTCTGGCGGCGGCTGGAGGATGTAGTGCAGTGCCTCGGCCCAAAACGAGGAAAGCGACGCCGGATCGGCACAATCGATGACTACCTGAATCGGTGGTGCCATGGCCTCCCTTTCAGCTCTGGTACACGCAGAATTCGTTGCCCTGTGGGTCCGCCATGACCGTCCAGGTGGGAAAGCCGGGCTCGGAAACCTCTCGAACCCGAGCACCGCCCAGTGCAATGACCAGCTCCTCTGCTTCCCGCCGGTCAGGAACTCGGATGTCGAGGTGCAGGCGGTTCTTCACGGTCTTGGCCTCGTCCACCGCCTGGAAGGCGAGATGCGGTCCATCAGTGGACAACTTCGACATGTACGCATATGTCTCGTTGCGAAACACGACCTCGAGGTCGAGCACCTGCGACCAGAACGCCACCGCTTGGTCGAGATCGGAGGTGTCGTGCATGACCGTGGTAACCGACCATGACGTTGTCATCAGCGGATGACCGCAGGAATCGCCTGCAGCAGTCGGATGGCGTGTTCACGCTTCGCTCCGGCACCCATCATCCCGACTCGCCACACCGAACCGGCAAACGGACCGAGGCCACCACCGATTTCGATCTGATGGTCGTGCAAGAGAGACGCTCGAGCCTTGGCGTCGTCGACGCCATCGGGGAATCGAGCGGCCGTCAGCTGGGGAAGGCGCTGTTCTGCTGGGGCGACCATCTCGAAGCCCAGTCTCTCCAGACCGTCTTCCAGGAATCGACCGGTGTCCGAGTGCCTCCGCCAACGCGATTCGAGCCCTTCGGCGAGGACCAATCGC
>JABDJC010000225.1 GCA_013003395.1 Acidimicrobiia bacterium | reverse complement strand
CCCAACCAGGTCAGCGTGACAACGGACGAGGGCACCGAGACCTATGAGGCGGGCAAAGTACTGATCGCAACCGGTTCGAGACCGTTCCGACCTCCGACGGTCCCTTTTGATGATCCAGCGGTTGATGACTCCAACTCGATTCTCGCCCTCGAATCGATACCAGGGTCGCTGGTCGTTATCGGAGGTGGACCTGTAGGCGTCGAGTACGCCTCGATCACAACGGCGCTTGGCGTCCAGGTGACGCTGGTCGATGCCGGGTCACGACTCATTCCGTTCGCGGACGCCGAAATCTCCGAGGCTCTGCGCTCGGCGCTGGAATCCGACGGCGCCCGCTTCATCTTCGAGTCGCCTGGGACGGAGATCATGCGCGGCGACGGCGGCCTCGAAGTGCATCTGCCGAGTGGCGAGATCCTGAGGCCCGACAAGGTGCTGTTCGCCGCGGGCCGTGCGGGCAACACCGAGGATCTCGGTTTGGACACCGTTGGGGTCGAAACCGATGACCGCAACCACATCATCGTTGATGGCCACTTCCAGACCTCTGTTCCATGGATCTACGCGGCGGGCGACGTCGTCGGTCCTCCCGCTTTGGCTTCAGTATCTGCCGAGCAGGGCCGGATCGCCACGTCGCACGCATTCGACCTGGGCGTCATCGAACAGCTCGACCAGCTACCGGTCTACGGCGTCTACTCCATTCCAGAAGTCGGAATGGTTGGACTCACCGAGGCAGCGGCGATCGACAAGGGCATCGACACAGCGGTCGGCCGCTTCGGATTCGATCGCAACGCCAGAAGCCGGATCTCTGGGTGGGGTTTCGGCATGGTCAAGCTTGTCGTCGACAAGGCCGACCACAAGCTGCTCGGCGTCCACATCGTTGGCGACGAGGCAGCCGAGCTGATCCACATCGGACAAGCCGCCATCCACGCCGGAGACAAGGTGGAGCGCTTCATCCACAGCACGTTCAACACACCAACCAGGTCAGAGGCCTACAAGTACGCCGCATACGACGCGCTCCAAGACATCTCGGGACGTCGACTGTCACGCTGATTCGACTACGTCACTTGGGGGACGGACCGTACTCGTTGGGTGAGGGGTCGCCTTCGGTAGCCAGCCAGACGATCACCAGGATCCACCCGATGATCGGAATCAAACCGACCAGCAGGAACCAACCAGAACGACCCGTGTCGTGCATCCGGCGAACTCCAACAGCCAGCGTTGGAACCAAGACTGCGAGCGACCAAACGGCCTGAAGCAGATCCGAGAACGAGAGCAGAAAGCTCACCACGAAGCTGGCCAGAGCGAACCACCAATACTCGCTTCGTCGCGCTCGACCCGTGAAATCGGAGTACTTGGTCAGCACGGCCGTCACTGATTCGACCGGGGTCATGGAACCTCCCACGTGGCGTGGTGACAACCCTAGGGAATGGACGTCTTCTCGGACAGGTATTGGCCCATCAGAAACAGGGAGCGGTCAGGTTTCTACCCTGCTTGCCATGCGCCGTGCCGTTCTGTTCAGAAGTATCAACCGAGTCCTCGGTACGTCCGAGCAGGTGATCGAAGCCGCCTACGTCTGGTCGCGGCACCGCCTCATGGTCTGGTACGGGACTGGAGCGTTCGTGTTGCTCTTCGCCGTGGCCGAATTCGCCGGCTTCGACGACCTCGCGACGAAGGTGGCGCTTGGCGCTGCGGGCGCAGCGGTGGCGGTCACTGCCACGACGGATTACCGGATCGTGGCAATGACCACGGAAGGTGCGTACGTGTTCAGAGCGAGCCGGATCCGCAGAGTTGCTCTGTCGCTTGTGGGCACGCTCGACCCAGATACGACGATGTCGCCCGTTGGCGGAACGGTGTTTGCAGTCGATTGGCAGGTGGGCGAAGCTCGCTACACCGTCACCAAGAGCAGCGAGCAGGCCATCCAACGAATCGCCGACGAGCGGGGTTGAGTCGCTCCCCCGATCAGGCCCCTGATTCAGCAATGAACGAATCCTGCTCGTCGCACTCGTACATGCTGCGCCCGGTGGCGAGCAGGGTTGCGATCTCCTCGGCCGCAGTCGCCCAGCCGACACCCGTGTCGCCTTGCACAGCGAACAGCATTCCTACGAGCCGATCCGAAGAGTCATAGATCCCTGCGCCGCTGTCTCCACGAGAGGCCTCGACTTCGAGCTGGTATCCCAGCCGGTCGTATCGGTCCGTTCCCAGAGCCTCCTCGATGGTCAAGGTCACGCGGTCGAGAACTCTCACGGGCAACGAACCAGAGTTGGAGCCGCCGATGAGGGTTGCTCGGTCGCCGGCAGCCAACGCTCCGTACTCGATGGCGCCGAACGAAACACCATCCACGTGAAGCAACGCCAGATCCTTGGGTCGATCAAGAACAACGACCGTCGCTGGATGAGGTACGCCCAAGACATTCACTTCGACGACCGCTGCTTGTAGGACGAGGTGCGCCGGCACGACGACGAGATCCTCGCCAATACCGATGCCAGAGCCGCGCGTGTCACCGGCCATTCCGCATCCCGTCACTTCGACGATGGCGGCTCGCTCCGAGGGTGTCAGATTCGCCGTGTCGGCAGCTCGAGGTGAAGCACAGGCAACCCCAGCTGCGATGAGCATCACGCTCGTCGTTGCGAAGAATCTCTTACGAGCCGATGGCACCTTCACGTTTCAATCATGGCATTCTCGACTATCCCAGCAGCCGCCACGTTCGCGTTCTAGGGTTCCGGGCACGGGATCGAGCCGACCAAGTCGAAGGGATCAGCGTGACGGACCAGCCAGGGGGACCCAAACCTGACGTGGTACTCGAACAGCTGCTCGCCGTAGGCAAAGACCACGTTTCCGACATCGGCGAGGCAACCGGGATTCTCCGGGTCATGCAGGCGGTGCGCGTCGGAGTCGAGAAGATCACGACGCTCATGGGAGCTCTGTCGTGGATCTTGGCCTGGGTGGTGTTCGTACTCGGACTGTTCAATGTGATCACGAGATATGTGGCGCGGTTCATCTCGAGGGACATCATCATCGGCGAGGTCTTCGACCTGCAGTGGATGGTGTTCGGAGCGCTTTTCCTGCTCGCCCTCAACTACGGCGTACGTGAAGGCGTGAACCCTCGCATCGACTTCTGGTGGGCAGAGTTCTCCCCGAAGCGCAAGGCGAAGATCGACTTCGTCATTCACGTGACCCTGTTTCTTCCGTTTTGTTGGCTCGCTCTACGCATCCTCTATCCCTGGACCATGACCGGCTTGGGACGGAGTTTCGATGGGACTTGGGACACATGGCGGGTTTGGGAGATCTGGGAACAGTCGGGTGATGCGGGAGGTCTTCCGCGTGGACCAATAAAGGCCATCATGCTCCTCGGATTCTTCTTCCTCTTCGCCCAAATCATCGCTGAGATGATCAAGAACGTGTTCGTGCTGATCGGTCGCCAAGACCTGGCGAACATCGCCGAGCAGACCGCCCCGGCGAGAATCGAGTGACACTGTGGACGTAGGGGTCTTTCTCGCTCTCATGATGTTCGTGGTGTTCATCGCCATGATCCTCATC
The DNA here is from genome assembly GCA_013003395.1 of Acidimicrobiia bacterium. Classification (GTDB taxonomy): domain Bacteria; phylum Actinomycetota; class Acidimicrobiia; order Spongiisociales; family UBA5794; genus JABDJC01. The sequence goes on along the minus strand of JABDJC010000225.1, from coordinate 34,513 downwards.
GGGTACAACGTTGCCTTCTCGTTTGCAGCAACCGCTCTGCTCTTCTCGTTCATTGGAGATTTGACCGGCACGTTCAACCCGGCTTCGTTGGGGACGTTGCCGGCGCGGTGGTTCGGCGCCGTCTCTGATCCAACCTTGCTCGCCATTCCCTTCTTCGTGCTGATGGGGGCGATCCTGGAACGCTCAGGACTGGCCGAACGGCTCCTCGATGCGATCGGCATGCTGCTGGGACCGCTGCGAGGCGGCGTCGCAGCCGCGGTCATCATCGTTGGGACGTTGCTCGCAGCCGCCACCGGTGTGGTCGCCGCAACCGTCATCGTGATGGGCTTGCTTTCACTTCCGACCATGGTTCGCCTCGGGTACGACCACAAGCTCGCCACCGGAGCCATCACGGCGTCCGGCACACTCGCCCAGCTGTTGCCACCGAGCCTCGTTCTGATCCTGTTGGCTCAACAGATCGGAGTCGGCATCCTGGGACTGTTCGCCGGAGCGCTGCTTCCTGGACTGATACTCAGCGGGATGTACGTGGCCTACGCATTGGGCATCTCCTACCTCAAGCCGGAAGTCGGACCGGCGATGTCGCCCGAGGACCGGACGCTCAAAGGAAAGGTTCTGGCGCTCGAGGTGCTGTTTTCGGTGGTGCCGATCCTGCTGCTCATCATCGGCGTGCTCGTGTCGATCTTCACCGGCATCGCAACTCCGAGCGAGTCCGGCGCGGTCGGCGTTGCGGGCGCTCTGATTCTGGCGGTCCTCAGCTACTTCTCAGACAAGGTCCTGCTGCGCATGGGAGCCGAACACATCGAACCGAGGTGGCGTCTCACCCCGTCGACACTGAAGGCTGCCGGCCGATCGACGGCGAACATCTCGATCCTCGTCATGACTCTGCTGTTCGCCAGCTCGTTCTTCAGCCTGATGTTCTTCCAGCTCGGCGGCTCCGACCAGACCGCCGAATGGCTGGCTGCGATCGGAGGCGGCAAGACGGGTTTCGTGATCGTGGCGATGATCGCCGTGTTCCTGTTGGGCATCAACCTGGAGTTCCTGGAGATAACGTTCATCGTCGTCCCGATATTCGTGCCCGCGATGGAGCTTCTCGGTTTCACAAGTCTCGAGCGCATCTGGTTCACGGTGCTGATGGCCGTGAACCTCAACATGGCGTTCATCTCGCCCCCAGTCGGCTTCTCTCTCTTCTACCTCCAGAGCGTCGCGCCGCCGGAGGTGAAAACCGCCGACATTCACAAGGGAGCGATACCGTTCATGGTGTTGCAGGGGATTGCTCTGGTCGTGCTCGGGGTCTTCCCTGGCATCGTGCAGTTCTCGTTCGAATTCTTCAGCCTCGGAGTATGAAACCAACCACGGGAGGACCATGTGAACACAGACGACTTCAACCAAGAAACTCAGGAAAATGAGGAAGGCACCGGCGGTCTGAGCCGGCGCAAGTTCCTCACTCGTGCCGGTGTCGGTGTTGCCGGATTCGCGGCATCGTCCTCGATCCTGGCGGCCTGCACGACTGGTGATGACTCCACTGCCACCACCGCGGCCGGCGGCGGCGCAACGGCGACCACAGCCGTCGATCTGTCGCAGACCGACGCGCCCGAAATCGAATGGGAGATGGCCACCAGCTGGCCGCTCTCCTTGCCTACTTTGTTTGGAGGCGCAGAGATCTTCACGAGCGAGCTGTCACGTATCACCGGCGGCAAGTTCAAGATCACCCCGCGAGCTGCGGGCGAGATCGTCGGCGGACTCGAGGTACTCACGACGGTTCGCGATGGCGGCGTCCAGTCCGGCCACACGGCGTCGTACTACTACGTGGGGACTTCGCCTGCGACGCAGTTCGGAACTGCGGTGCCGTTCGGATTGACGGAGCGACAGCAGAACGCGTGGCTGTACGAGGGCGGCGGCCTCGAGATCATGCAGTCGTACTACGCCGAGGAATTCGGCGTGATCCAGTTCCCTGCAGGCAACACTGGCGTGCAAATGGGTGGATGGTTCACGAGGGAGCTGAACAGCGTGGCCGACATCCAGGGCCTCAAGATGAGGATTCCCGGACTGGCAGGTCAGGTGCTCAACAACCTCGGCGGCGAGCAGATCACCGTCGCAGGCGGCGACATCCTGCCGTCCATCGAAACCGGCGCAATCGATGCTGCCGAATTCGTCGGACCGACGGACGACCTCATCTTGGGATTGGACCAGTTGGGTTCTCAGCTGTTCTACTACCACCCTGGCTGGTGGGAACCTGGCTCGACCCTCGAAGTGGAATTCCCGCTGTCGCTGTGGAACGAGTTGCCGGAGGAGTACCAGGTGGCGATCGAGTTGGCCGCGAAGTCAGCGAACATCGGAATGATGGCTCGTTACGACGTCCTCAACTCACAGGACCTCGCCAAGGTGGAGGAATTTGCCGAGATCCGAGAGTTCCCTGCGGAGCTGATGACGGCATTCAAGACCGAGACCGAGAGTGTCCTCGACGACGTGGCAGCCGGCGACGCCAAGTTCGCCGAGATCCTCGGACCGTGGCGCGAATTCCGGGACCAGGTCCAGAAGTGGCATGCGTTGGCAGAGGCCTCGATGCTTCGGGCAGCAGATCTCTAAACGTCGAACACCGACGAAGGAGGGGGTAGGTCAACGCCTGCCCCCTTTTTCGTGCTGCACGCGCCACCGCGATCAAACAGAACGGTCACTACGGTCGGCGGAGGGAATGGTCAGTTCTGCGCGTCCGAAGGTTGCGACGACTCGAGGCGCTCCAGTTGACGCTTCTTTTCGTTGATGTGCCGGAGGAACGCAACGAACGAAAAGGCGAACATTCCGAGGAGCAAGGCACTCCCCCAAGATCCGCTCGTGACACCCATCGAGAACGATGGACTCACCGCCACGAACAACATCGCAGCGAAGATGAGTTGCAGGAGTCGCGGCTCGACGAGCCTTCGGGCAAACGGGGTGCGGCTGGTGTCTCTCATGAATAGAGAATCGGCAGGCTGCCACTGCCCTTGAGAAGAAGTCCAAATTGCCCGGCGCGCCTCGCCTTGCGACACTTGCACCATGCCGGCACCTCGAGGATTCACGTACGTCACCCGTAAGAACGGCGAGGTCGTCATCTCGCACGAAGGTCGCACCGTGACGACGTTGCGAGGCAAAGCCGCTGAACGCTTCATCAAGAAGGTCGAGATCGGTGACCCGCAACAGCTGATGGCGCGAGCCACCGGCAACTACAAGCGCGGCAACGAACGCAGCTGATCCCGTTCAAGGATGGAACGAGCAAGGCACGCGAGGGAACTAGAAAGACGCTCACCACTACCCTCTAGAGGACTCAACGGTTTACCTACCGCCGGTCTCGGGTAGGCACCGATGGTTCGCCCAATGAGTAGGCGAACCCTTCCAACCGCCAACACAGCTCCGTTTGAGCTGCGAGGAGTCCTAGATGAACGTCATAGTCTCACCCAAACGCTGGCCGATGTACCTCACCGTCATCGCAGCCGCGCTCATCATTGCGTTGGGTGCCTTCTATGGATTGAAACGAGGTGGCGAAGCAGTAGCCGCTCGGCTCCCTGACGTCCCGAGCGCCAGCGAACTTCTGTCGGCGGTGCCCGCTTCCGAACCGTACGAGCGGATTTCTCCTGCGGTCATCGAGAACATCCGAACCCTGGCCGAACTCACAACCGTCGAATATGTGGAGTCGACCCTCATCGAGAAGGGCACCGACGGGAGCTGGCTGCGTTGGGCTCGGGGAGATGGGATCACGCTGTTCGCAGTGGCTGAGATCGGCGCCGGCGTCGACCTGGCGAAACTCGATGACAGCTCGTTCTCGGTTAACCGTACCTCTGGGGTGGTGACGATCACGCTCCCGGCGGCGGAGATCCTCTACGCGAGCCTCGACAACACGGAGACGACGGTCTTCGAGCGCAATACCGGTATCTTCACCCAGGGTGACGAGCAGCTCGAGACCGAGGCCCGACTTCTCGCAGAGAGCACGATGCTGGAGAAGGCCATCGACGAAGGCATCCTCGAGCAGGCTCAGAGCAATGCGGAGCAGGTGCTCTCGCAGTTCATCAAATCGCTCGGCTATCCCAGGGTGGAGTTTGCGCCGCCTTCGGGCAGCTCAACCAACGGCTGATTCAGCGGATCTCCGTCTCTCTCCTTCGCTCATCCGATGAGACGTCGTGAGCACTGAGTTCGTTGGCTTCGCCATTGCCGCTCCGGTACGCAATGACATGAGCTCCGAGCGCGAAGCTCCACGGGATCGAGATCCAAAGAGCGGTCCCGATTCCGCCGCCGTTGAACACGTCGACGACCCATAGGACGAGATTCACGACGACGAACACAATGATGTGCCACTTCAGGACGGCAGTCGTGGTAGTCGTCGGGCGCGGCCGAGCCTGTGGTCCTCTCATGACTTCAGCCATGATCACCTCCTCTTGGTCCCCTCACGGTGTCGCATTTCGAGCTTTGCGAGTAGGGCCATTCGACCCTTCACGCATGAGCAAGCTCAGCCGGCGTGCACCATCTCTACAACCGGCGCCAGCTTTTCGATCGACTCTGTCGTGATCGGATCGACCACGAGCTGGAGATGGTGAATCAGGCCGTCGAACGCAAGCAGTCGATCTGCGATCTCACGAGCGCTGCCATCGATCGGCGGAGCGCTCACCACAGCGCCCATCTGCCGACCCGTACCGTCCTCGAGTTGAACCATCACCGCGGCGCTCTTGACGATCTCATCTGGACTCCGCCCTACCGCCCGAACGGCGGCATCGACCCGCTCGGTCAGCGGACGTACCCCCTCGGGAGAATTGTCGAATCGATTCCACCATTCGTTCCACCAGTCCATCTCGCGTGCCGTGATGCCAAGCATTCGCGGCCCCGTCGATCCGATCATGATCGGCATGTCGGAACGCGCCGGTGGAACCAGGACGGAGTCGGTGACGTCGTGGTATTGCCCGTGGAAGTCAGCGCGGCCGGTTCGAATCAGCGACGTGATGATGGTGAATGCCTCTTCGAAACGACTCACCCGCTTGTCGAATGGCGCTCCGAACGCCTCGAACTCCCGCTGATTCCAGCCCGAGCCGAGTCCGAGTATCAATCTCCCGTTGGCGATCTCGTCGACAGTTCCGGCCATCTTTGCGAGCAACGCAGGCTTCCGGAAACCGGTCGGCGACACGAGCGGCCCGAGCAAAACGCGTTCCGTCACCGCAGCTACCGCCGCCAGGAGCGTCCAACACTCCCATGGTCCCTTTGGCCCCTCTGGCTTGTCGTACAGCAGATGGTCGCCAAGCCAGAGAGAATCGAAACCCACGTCTTCTGCGAGCACAGCCATCTCGCGGTACTCATTCCAAGGAACTACACGTTCGATTTCGGGGAGCTGGATGCCTATCTGCATCGGGGGATAGTAGGCCGTTGTATTTTCTGTCGACTGAGCTACTCGGATAGCGACAAGTAGTCCCCGAACCAGACATCTAAAGTTCATTCCGACAAGCCGAGGTGATTATCATCTTCCGCGTCAGAACTCGTAACCAGGGACGATCCGGAATGCTTTTCAGCGTCGCCGGAGGCTTCACGGGAGCGATTGTCACCGTCGGTTTCGCCATCTCGTTGGCGACGCTCGTCTTTTCCGGGCCGCTGGATGAACACGTAGCCACCGGCATCGGTCTCGGATTGATCGGCTCGCTGGTAGCCGGCGTCATCGTTGCGTTGTTCAGCTCATTTCGTGGCATGATCGCCGGTGTCGCAAGCGCCGCCGCGGCAGTCTTGGCAGTTGGTGCCAAAACGATTGCCGAGACATCGCCAGCGCCATTGCCCACCGTGATCGCCCTCATTTCGGTTGCGTCGCTGTCAGTCGGCATCGTATTCCTCGTCCTCGGCTCCGCCGGGTTGGGCGGCCTGACGCGCTTCCTGCCGTATCCGGTTATCGGTGGGTTCCTAGCCGGAATCGGCACCCTCATCGGGAGAGGGGCGCTCGACATCTTGTTCGCCATGCCGCCAGATCTGAACAACGCTGAGATCGGCGTCTGGGGTCCTCGAGTGCTCGGTCTCGTCCTTGCTGCAGTGTTGTTTCTGGGCGCGAGATTCACCTCGCATCGCCTGTTGATACCGGCCGCCCTGGTAACGGCAATCGGAGTGTTTCATGTCGTGCGGATGGCGGCAGGCGTTTCGGTAGAACGCGCCGCGGAGTTAGGCCTCCTTCTCGGACCGTTCTCCGACGGTGCGTTTCTCCCCCCTTCGATTCTTTCCACCATGAGCGCCGCCGACTGGGGTGCCGTGGTAGACCAATCGAGCGCCATCGCCTCGTTGGTCATCGTGCTGACGATCTCGCTGCTGCTGTTCTCCAGTGCCCTCGAGGCGGACACCGAGGAACATGTCGAACTCGATCAGGAGCTCAAGGTCACCGGCATCGCCAACCTTGTAGGTGGGATGTTTGGGGCATTCCCTGCCTACAACTATCCGGGGGCCACGGTCGTCGCCCGAACCGTCGCGATCAACAGTCGAACATCTGCCCTGATCGCTGCACTGTTGGCCGGCGTTGTGCTCGTCGGAGGCGGGCGGATTGCCGGATTGGTACCCACCCCCGTGACCGGGGGGTTGCTTCTCTACATGGGTGGGTATTTCGTCGCCGTATGGGCTTGGGACACGCGCACTTCGATGCCTCGCCTCGACTACATCCTTGTCCTCGTGATCGTGCTGGCGATCGCCCTCATCGGGTTCCTACCGGGAATCGCCATCGGATTGCTCATTGCGGTTGGGCTGTTCGTTTTCCGATACAGCAAGGTGTCGGTCATTCGACGGATGGCAACCCTCAAACATCGCCGTAGCCACATCGACCGATCAGCTCCACACCGACACCTGCTCGAAGTTCTTGGCCATACGGTCCTCGTGATCGAACTGAAGGGCTTCATCTTCTTCGGAACTGCGCACCTCATCAGAGAACGGATCGAATGCCACATCAACGAGAACGCCGAGTTGCGTTACGTCATTCTGGATTTCAGTCACGTCACCGGAGTCGACTCAACCGCTGGTTACGCGATGAGTAAAGTCGCCCGGTTTGCCGGAGAGCGCGGTGTCGGGCTCATACTCAGCGGTAATCGGACTTTGGACCTCGACCTCCTACTCGGCCTCGACAAGCATCGACCCCTCGAGGTTCGTACCGATCGCGACCTCGACTATGCCTTGGAATGGTGCGAAGAACAGATCCTGGCGAGCTCAGATCGGGGACCGACGGCGTCGCTCGAATCCCGGTTGCGCGCAGCCACGAATGGTCATGCAGATGTCGACCATCTCCTTTCGATGTTCGAGCACCGAGTCGTTCCCGCCGCCACCAAACTCCTCGTAGAGGGGGAAGCCTCGCCCGGCATGTATTTCATCGAACGCGGAGCGGTCACGGTTCAGTTGGAGAAGGACCGCATCGAACCACTCCGACTTCGCGGCATGCGCGCAGGGACGGTGGTCGGGGAGATCGGCCTCTACCTCGGCGCCGTCTGCACAGCTACCGTGGTAACCGATTCGGAATGCGAGGTGTACCAACTGCATCCCGAGCGTTTCCGCCAACTCGAAGAAGATGGATCCGCCGCCGCTGCCGCGCTCCATCGCTACATAGCATCCACGTTGGCTGATCGTTTGCGATATGCCGACGACACGATCCACTCGCTTTCTGAGTAGAGGCGTCGAGTCCCTCAGCGCGGACCTCGGTCTGGTTTAGGGTCAATGGCGCATTCACCCCGAAAGAGGCACCACATGGTCGCGGCCCCTGAGTTGGTCCATGAGATGGTATGGCAAGGCATTCCCCACCAATGAAACGAATCGGAATGCTGCTGCGCCGATTCGTCCAGAACCGCGGGCCCGCGGCCTTCTTGGCGGCGGCCCTCGGCGTCGGCGTCATCGTCGGCGCAGTCGCCGCCTTGCTCGTGACCCTCATCGAGTGGGTGCAACACCTCGCCGATCGACTCGACGATGTCAACTTCGTCGACCCGTGGCTGATTCTGCTGCTTCCTGCGGTCGGCCTACTTGTCGCCTGGTTCATCAATCGCAGGTGGGGTCCGGGAATCAGCGGCGGCGGGGTGAGTGAGACGATGGTGGGATTGTCTCTGCGTTCGGGGTACCTTCCGACCAGGACCATCGGAGCCAAGCTCGCCGCGACCGTCGCGACGCTCGGATCTGGTGCCTCTGGTGGCCGAGAAGGACCTGCAGTTCAGCTCGGAGCAACGCTCGGATCGTCGGTGGCTCGGTATACGCGATTCGGTGAAGACCAGATCAGAAGCCTCGTGGCAGCGGGCGCAGGAGCCGGAATCGGTGCGAGCTTCAATGCGCCCATCGCCGGAATGCTGTTTGCTGTCGAGGTCGTACTCGGCAACTTCGCGATACGCCACCTGAATGCAGTTGTGGTGGCCTCCGTTGCGGCTGCCGTGACGACGAGATCCTTGGTTGGCGAAGAGAGCATCCTCTCGGCTCCTCCCCACTTTGTGATCCACCCGGCAGAGATGATCCTCTACGCCGCTGTCGGTTTATTGGCGTTCTTGCTGTCGATCGCGTTCCTGAGGCTCATCCATCGGGCGGAAAGCCGACCCAATGCCACGCGGATGCCCGACTGGTCTCGTCCGATGTTGGCCGGACTCGCCATCGGCTTCATCGGACTCCTGGCGCCTGAAGTCCTCGGGACCGGGCAGAGCCTCGTTCGCTCCGTGTTGCGACTCGGGGCTGATACGGACGAATTGTGGTGGGTGCTAGGTCTTCTGGCCGTGGGGAAGATGATCACCTACGCGCTGACGTTGTATGGCGATGGCTCTGCCGGCGAGTTCATGCCGAGCCTGTTCATCGGGGCAGTCAGCGGTGGCGCACTCGCCATCGTGATCCAGCCGGTTTGGGGCTTTTCCAGTCTCAATCCTGGAGCATTTGCCGTCGTCGGTATGGCGGCCACGTTCGCAGCTGTGGCCAGGGCTCCCCTCACCTCGATACTGATCGTGTTCGAAATCACCGGCGACTACGGCCTGGTGTTGCCGTTGATGCTCGCCGCTTCGCTCGCAACCTTCTTGGCCGATCGCTTCCATCCGGATTCGGCGTATACGTTGCCACTGAAGATCCGAGGCATCCATCTCCCCCGACGAGAGGATGTCGATCTCCTGGACACTGTCACCGTTGGCGAGGTCATGTCGCGCAAGCAATCGAGACTGGCCCCCGATCTCTCGACCGCAGAGGCACTCGCCGTGCTGGAGCGCCAGCATCACCACGGTTTGCCAGTCATCGAAGAAGATCGTCTCGTCGGCATCTTGACCCTCACGGACATCCGAGCCTCCGGAGGGCCATCGAGCGAACTGTTGGTACGCGACGTCATGAGCACGACGCCGATAACTGTGACGCCATCCATGCCCGTTTCTTCTGCGCTTGCGCGCATGGCAGCATTGGAGATCGGCCGGATGCCAGTCGTATCCGACGATGACCCGCGGCGCCTCGAAGGGATGTTCCGACGGGAGTCTGTAGTCCATGCCTATCACCAAGCGCTCGGTGCCACAACCGATCGTGCGCTTTATCGACAACGGCTTCGAGAGAAGACCGTCCCTGGAGCGGCTTTTTTCGAGATGGTCGTGTCCGATTCTTCGCCGGTGGTCGGACTCTCGGTGTCAGAACTCGCGTGGCCGGACAACGCAACTCTGGTGTCTTTGCGGCGCGGTGGTGCGGTGATCATTCCCCATGGAGAGACGGTTCTCTCAAACGGTGACACGCTGACGGTGTTCGGGTCGGGCGATGCGAGAGAGAGCGTTGCATGGCTACTCGAACCAAAAGCTGTCGACTCCTGAAGTCGGCTCCGAGTCGGTGGAACGACCCTCAACGACCAGCGATCAACGACTCTATTGCGGCCTCGAGTTGATCCAACTCGGCGAACGCCGCCTCGTAGCTTTCGTCATTGATCGGCGGGCATGCGAACAACGCAGCCTCTGCGGTCTCGATCCAGTCGTTCATCGTCTCGTCCAGCAAAGGTTCCGGCGTAGGGACGAGATCGCTGCGAATGCTGCGTAGCTGTGCCAGACCCGAATCGCAGAGGCCGGACTCGCCTGAAGCGACGAGCGCAGAAGCCGACGGGACCGCCGATTGGGCGGTCGCCCACGTCAGATCCCAGACCTCCCACGAAGGCCGGGCGGCACTGCACGATGACAGCACCAGGACGACGAGCGTGGAAGCGACAAGACCTCGTAGTCGAGTGGCGCTCATGCTGCCAGGCTAACGGCGTCGAGGCTTGCGTTGGTCGGATCAACAATCGGTGTCGGCGCGGTTCGACAAGCCGACTTCGAGCCTTGCTCCAAAACGAACTCGACCCGCAGCCGACTGAGTCAGCTGCGGGTCGTATATGTCATTCAGACTGAGTCCGCTTCTACTGCATCGCTCTCATGTCCAACACAAGGACACTTCGGCACGGTGCATCCGTCTTCGAATCGATGTTCCTTGCGGGGATGTCCGCATCCGACACATCGATCTTTGACGTTGGGTTTGCGCGACCGCTTCAGCGGCGCTCTTTTGCGACATTCACGGTGAGGTTACGACCGTCGACCGAACGACCATCGAGAGCGCCGATCGCCTTCTTGGCCGCCTCGGCGTCAGCCATTTCCACGAAACCGAAACCGCGTGAGCGGCCGGTGTCACGATCGTTGATGACCTGTGCGCTGACCACGCTGCCGTGCTCACCGAACAACGTCTCGAGATCGGACGAAGTGGTGCTGAACGTGAGATTGCCGACGAAAAGCTTATTGGACATGGACATGCTCCTTGAGAACTGAAAGACCGTCAGGGCTAGACGCCCCGCCGGAACTGAGGCGACCAATCGAGAGAATCGAGAGGGGCAGCATGTCCTGCGGTTACTTCGCCAGACGGAGTGTTGGCTAAGTGGCGTGGCGCGCCGCTTTTGGCGCACCTGTGGATACCACCCTACCCCGATGGCAGTGTCTCCGAGTCGCTTCGAGGAATACGGCCGTCCGAGCGGCATCCTGGGTCCGCTGCCACACTGTGTTCGTGATCGTTGTACTCGCCACAACAGGGGCCGCCGCTTGAACACATCGAGGTTCGCCAACATCGTGGCCTGGCTCGCAACCGTCGTATTCGGAGGCGGTGGCCTGTGGGCCCTCATCGGACCGCAATCGTTCTACGAATCCGTTGCCCTTTTCGAGCCGTACAACCAACACTTCCTCCAAGACATCGGAGCGTTCCAGATCGGATTGGCATCGATTCTGGTGCTGGCGCTTCTCGACACAACCGCTGACGCTCTCTCGATCGCGCTTCTCGGAGGCGGCATCGCCAGCATTGCGCACACCGTCTCGCATGTCGTCGGCAGGGACCTGGGCGGAACACCGGAGACCGACATCCCAACGCTGGCGATCCTTGGCGGCTTGATGCTGGCGGCCGGCGTTCTCAGGAGATCAGCCCGCGTTCAATGACCGTCTATGGCGGTGGGTACGGTTCGAATCCCTCTGCCTCCTGCACGGACCGCACATACGCCGTGATGGAAGCAATGTCGTCGGCGTCGATACCTGCGATCGGCGGCATGTCGCCGAAGTTCCAGTGATGGGCGCGGCTACCGGTTTGGACTGCCAACAGGAATGCAGCGTCAGCGTGGTGATTGGGTCTGTAGACCTCAGACAGGAATGGTGGGCCCAGATCGGTGCCCCGCAAATCAGAGCCGTGACAGACCATGCAATTTGCCTGGTAGAGATCAGCCCCCTGCGAAAGCGTGCTGGCAGAACGATCGACCGGTGCCGAGTCGGTGACTCCACATGCAACCAGAAGCATCCCAGCGAGGGCGATGCCTGCCCCGGCTTTGAGCAAGCGGATCACTCGAGGTCCACTCGGCGCAAGAGCATCGCATTGACGGCGACGATCACAGTCGACAGGCTCATGAACATCGCTCCCAACGCCGGGTTGAGAAGGATACCTGCCCATGCCAGTACGCCTGCAGCCAACGGGATCGCGACGGTGTTGTAACCGGTGGCCCACACGAGGTTCTGCATCATCTTTGATCGAGTCCTGCGGGCCAAGACCAGCGCTCTACCCGCATCTGCCGGGTCGCTGTCGACAAGTACCAAGTCGGCAGATTCGATGGCGACGTTCGTCCCGGCACCGATCGCCACGCCGAGATCGGCCGCCAACAATGCCGGCGCATCGTTGATTCCGTCTCCGACAAACGCTGTAGGACCTTCATTCTTCAGCTCTTCGATGAGGCGAGCCTTGTCCTGAGGCAGGACCCGAGCGTAGAACCGGTCGATGCCGAGTTCCACAGCCACCGTTGCCGCAACGGCCTGCGCATCTCCGGTGATCATGACCGGAGTCACGTCCGCTTCTTTGAGCTTCGCAATCGTCGCAAGAGCGGAGTCTCGGACCTTGTCTCTCAACGAGAGCACCGCCAGTCCACGAACGTCATCCAGGAGTACGACGGCGCTTTCACCACGTTCGTCAGCCCGCTCGAGCGCTGCCAGCAATGGCCGAGACACCTCGACTCCGAGCTGTGCTGCCCACTCGGGTCTACCGATTCGGATATGTCGTCCGGAGACCTGTCCTTCGATGCCTTGCCCCGCAACAGCAGCGACATCGGAAATGCCTGGCGGGTCGATGTTGCGCTCTTCCGCCTCCTTGACAATTGCTGCAGCCAGCGGGTGTTCGGATACTCGTTCGAGCGCTGCGGCGAGTCCCAAAGCCTCCTCTTCAGCGATGCCGTCCGCTTCGATCTTCGACAACACGAACCGCCCCTCGGTGAGGGTGCCGGTCTTGTCGAAGGCGACGAACCGGATGTTGCGTCCCCTCTCGAACGCTTCGCGATTGCGCACCAAGATGCCGTTGCGCGCCGAAACGTTGGTGGCGTTCATGTTCACGAGCGGTATGGCCAAGCCGAGCGCGTGCGGACACGCGATCACCAGGACGGTCACCGCCCTTGCTACAGCGAACGTCAGCCCGCCGGTGCCGATGACGGCCCAGATGATGAACGTCGGTACCGATACGCCCACCGCAATGATCGTGAGTAAGAACGCGGCGCGGTCGGCGAGTGTTTGGAATCGACTCCGCGAGGCTTGGGCTTCTTCGACCAGCCGCATGATCTGGTTCAGCGTCGTTTCGTCGCCGATCCTGTTGATTCGTGCGGTGAGCGCTCCCTCGCCATTCACCGCACCGGCGATCACCTCGTCACCGATCCCCTTTGCCACGGGCTTCGATTCACCGGTCAGAAAGGCCTCGTTGAGACTCGACGCTCCTTCGACGATCTCGCCGTCGGCTGCAACCTGCTCCCCTGGCCGAATGATGACGTGGTCACCGACCGCGAGACTCGAAATCGGGACTTCTTCGAGTGATCCGTCCGCAAGCAGCCGATGCGCAACCGACGGCACCATCGCTGCGAGATGTTCCAGTGCTCGCGACGCCGACTGCACGGATCGCATCTCGATCCAGTGGCCCGCCAACATGACGTCGAGCAGTGTGGCGAGCTCCCAGTAGAACGGATCGCCGTCGAGACCCGCCGATACGGCAAGGCTGTAGAAGTACGCCACCGAGATTGCGAGCGAGATGAGCGTCATCATCCCCGGTACACGATGTCGAAGCTCGGCGAGCCCACCCTTGAGGAACACCGACCCTGCGTAGATGAACAGCACCGTCGACAACACCGGACTCACCCAAGCGCTCAGGCTGAAGTCGAGCGCTTGGTAGCCAAACCACTCTTGAATCTGATGCGAGAAGTAGAGGATCGGAACTGTGAGCAGCAAGCTGACAAGAAGCCGATCACGGAACATCTCTGGTCGATGGCCCTCATGCTTGTCGTGCTCGTCCGCCTTGGTGTGTTGCGCCGGGCGCTCCGCCGGCGACACATCGATCGTGTCAACGTAGTGATGGTCATGAGTCACGGCTCAGCCTCCAATCATGAAGAACGATCAACCTGATGTGGCCTGGACCTGCGTTCGACAAGGGTGAGGCTATCGCACTCTTCTGCAGGATCGACCAAGATCACGAAGAAGCATCAGAAAGGCGAACACGCAATGACATCGATCGTCGTCACGGGAGGTAGCGGCAAGGCCGGTCGAGCCGTGGTCGCGGAATTCGCGCAGCACGGATACGACGTGGTGAACGTGGATGTCGCTGCTTCTCGAGACCCGGATTCACCAACCGTGGTGGCCGATTTGACCGACCTCGGTCAGGTGTACGACGTACTGCACGGCGCCGATGCAGTCGTCCATCTCGCTGCGATTCCAGCGCCAAACGTATTGCCCGATGGTGAAACGTTCCGGATCAACACGACGTCCGCATACAACGTTTTCGCCGCCTCCACGAAACTCGGACTGTCGAAAGTCGTCTGGGCATCGTCCGAAACGCTCATTGGGATTCCGTTCGAGCGAGAGCAACCTCGCTATGCACCAATCGACGAAGAGCATCCGCGTCTGCCGGAGTTCCACTACGCCCTGTCCAAGCTCGCCGGGGAAGTGATGGCAGATCAATTCGCCCGCTGGTCCGGCACGCCGTTCGTGTCTCTGCGCTACTCCAATGTCATGGAGCCACACGACTACAACCGCTTTCCGTCGTTCTGGGACGATCCAACCGTTCGAGCATGGAACCTGTGGGGATACGTCGACGCCCGCGACGTCGCCCAGGCGACCCGACTCGCTCTCGAAGCGGAGACGACGGGCCACGAGGCGTTTCTCGTGGCGGCGGCAGACACCTGCATGAAGCAGACGAGCTCTGAGCTGATGGCGAAGGTCTTCCCCGACGTCGAGTTGCGTGACGGAGTCGCCGGTCACGAAACACTGCTGTCGATCTCCAAAGCGCGCGGTCTCCTTGGATACGATCCTCGATTCTCGTGGCGGGATCACCTACCGACCTGAGTGGTTAGCCTGCCGTCGGAGGTATACCAATGAGATCACTCGAGGGGAAAGTTGTTGCCATCACCGGCGCAACGGCCGGCATCGGTCGCGCTGCTGCCGAAGCGTTGGTGGTCGCCGGCGCGAAGGTTGCGCTCGCTGGTCGACGATCTGAGCGTCTTGAAGAAATGCAGGCGGAACTCGGCGACGCCGTCCTCGGCGTCTCGACCGACGTACGCGACCCCCAGGACACCACAAACTTCATCGATTCCGCGGTCGAGCGCTTCGGGCGCCTCGACGCCGTTGTGCCCAACGCCGGGATCGGCGCCTACGGCGGAATCATGGACCTGACCGATCAGCAACTGGTCGACATGATCGAAACGAACGTGTCAGGAACGGTGTGGGCCGTCCGGGCAGCAGTTCCCCACTTCAGATCTCAAGGCGATGGGGGCGACATCGTCATCGTGGCCTCGGTCGCCGGTCTCCGCGGTGCCGGCAACGAAGCGGTGTACGCCGCGACCAAGTTCGCTCAGGTAGGGCTTGCCGGCGGTCTGGACCGAGAGCTCCACACCGAGAACATCCGCGTGACGGTGATCGCCCCAGGCGGCGTACACACCGAGTTCGCCATGGGCGCAGGCCGAACCGAGGACATGCCAGGACTGGCCAACATGCTGCGACCCGACAACGTCGCGCATGCCATCGTCACCGTGCTGTCACAGCCGCCCACGATGCGCACGCTGCTGTGGTCGATGCGCCACGTCACAGAAGCCGACTGACACTGCAATACCAGTAGGGTCCGTTGATGGCATACGACCGCTCTCACGCTCCGATATACGACTTCCTCGGACTCGACATCGAAGTCACCGAACCCGGCAAGGCGACCGCCCGCATGAACGTCACGGAGCGGCACTTCTCGGGAGCCGGTCGCATGCACGGCGGTCTCGTGTTCGTGGTATTCGACTCCGTGATGGGCTACGCCATGGGTTCGTTACTCGACGCCGGAACCGACCTGGCCACGGTTGAGATCTCACAGCGGTTCATCCGCATGGTTGGACTGGGCGAGTTGCGGGTCGAAGCCGAGGTCGTCCATCCCGGTCGCAAGATCATGCAACTGGAAGGCATGGCGTGGGAATCACGTGGAAAACTCGCCGCAACTGCCGCAGGGTCCTTCGTCGTGATGGGTCAACGACAGAACTCGCCGGCAAGCTGAACGCTGCGATTCGTTGCGACGCCGCAGATTGCGGCTACATTTGGCCCCGACGGGGCCAGCCCATAGGAGAGTGATCGTGGCGTTCGAAGAGCATTTGGAGTTGTTGACTGCGGTCGAGCCGGTCGCTCAACGTCTCATGGACGAGCACCTCGAGCGCCGCAAGCACTGGTATCACCACGAGCTGGTGCCCTGGGAGCTCGGTCGCAACTTCATCACCGAGCCGTGGGACGAGTCGCAGTGCACCATCAGCGAAAAGGCCCGCACCGCGCTCGTGCTCAACCTACTCACCGAAGACAACCTCCCCTATTACCACGTTGCTCTCGAGAACTACCTGCCAGATTCGTCAGCGTGGAAGCAATGGGGCGCGCTCTGGACAGCCGAAGAAGGGCAGCACGCGATTGCGATCAGGAGCTACCTCCTCACCTCTCGCAACTGCGATCCTGTCGAACTCGAGGACAATCGCGTCGCCACCATGAAGGCCGGTTGGCATCCGGACTGGCGCCACCCTGCTGAGCTGTTCGCCTATACCTCCGCACAAGAGCTGGCGACCCGGGTGTCTCATCGCAACGCAGGAAAACTGACCGACGACCCAGTCGCTTTCGAACTCATGCGCCTCATCGCCCAAGACGAGAACCATCATTTCGTGTTCTACAAAGGCGTGATGTCAGAGATGATCCGCATCGAACCGTCGCTGGTACTCGAAGGCATCTATTCGACATTCGAGAACTTCGCTATGCCAGGCGCCGGTATCCCCGGATTCACCCGCCGAGCCGTCGACATTGCTCGGGCAGGCGTCTACAACCTGCGGATCCACCACGACTCTGTCGTGAAGCCGCTCCTCGATCAATGGGGCATCGAGAAACTCACCGGCCTCAGCTCGAAAGCTGCGGAATTTCAGCAGAAGCTGATGGATCTACCCAAGGATCTCATCACCAAGGCCGAGCGCTTCGAGGCCCGTTTCAGTCCCATCTGATCCCGCGGCAGTTGCACGCTTGACCCGTACGAGCACAAGCTCGACAAGTGGATATCCTTGCGTTGCGCCGACCAAATCGGCCGACGCCATGTCCCCGGAGGTTGTGCATGGTTTCGTCGATCAAACCGTTCGTGATGCGGCGAGAGGATGGCGACCGACTCGCCGGACCTGTCGGCGGAGCCGCACTGATCAAGGCCACGACGGCATCGACCGCCGGATCGATAGCACTGGTCGACAACGTCGTCGGACCCAAGATGGGACCTCCGCTCCATCTGCACCGCCGCGAGGACGAGATGTGGTTCATCGTCGAGGGCAATTTCAGGTTTCTGGCCGATGACGTCATCCTCGACGCTCCAGAGGGTTCGTTCGTGTTTGTCCCGCGCAACACGACACACTGCTTCCAGAACATCGACGAAACTCCGTCACGGGTGCTCGTTCTGTTCACGCCATCGGGTATGGAGCGCTTCTTCATCGAACATGCCGAGTTGCCGCCAGGCGTTGTCGATCCCGCCGCCTATGACCGAATTGCCGAGCGCTCGTTCATGGAGGTATCCGGCCCGCCTCTCTCGGTATCCCATCCCGTTTGACGCTGCGGGCATCTGATCCTGTGTACCTCTAGTCTGCGACCATGCGATCTAGGAAGGGCCATGGCGTCGTTGGATGAGTTGCCGGATGGCGCCGATGACCCACCGGCCATCAGCGATTGCCCCGCGGGCGTGGAGAACTACCGCAAGGACGGCCGCCTCAAGAAGAAGTTCTACGAAGCGGAACTCGCCCGCTTGCAGCAAGAACTCGTTGTGCTGCAGCATTGGGTGCAACAACAAGGCTCGAGGGCTCTCATCATCTTCGAAGGGCGCGGATCGGCTGGCAAAGGCGGCGTGATCAAGCGCATCACCGAACGCACCAGCCCGCGAGTTGTCAAAGTCGTGGCGCTGCCGAAGCCGACCGAGCGTGAGCAGACCCAGTGGTATTTCCAGCGGTATGTGGAGCACCTTCCCGCTGCCGGAGAAATCGTGCTGTTCGATCGCAGTTGGTACAACCGCTCGAACGTCGAGCGTGTGATGGGCTTCTGTACCGACGACCAATACGAGGAGTTCCTCAGGAGTTGCCCGGAGTTCGAACGGATGTTGGTGCGTTCTGGCATGACGCTGCTGAAGTATTGGTTCTCGGTGAGTTGGCAAGAGCAACGACGGCGGTTCGAATCACGAAATCAGGAATCAGCAAAGCGCTGGAAGCTGTCCGAAATGGATCTCGAGGAGCATCGTCGCTACGTCGAGTACTCGATGGCCAAGGACGCCACCTTCAAATACACGGACATCAAGCAGGCGCCCTGGTACGTGGTCCCGTCTGACGACAAGCGGACGGCTCGACTCAACTGCATCAGCCACATCTTGTCGCAGTTCGAGTACGAGGACGTTCTCCGCCCGCCCGTGGAGTTGCCCGACCGTGAAGCCGTCGCCTACGTCAGGCCACCACTCCACGAGCAGACGTTCGTGCCGAGGCGTTACTGAGCTGCGCTCAACGCCTTCTGGCGACGATCGCACCTACAACCGGACCTGCCCCGAGGATCGCGACGACCAGAACGCCCACGAAGGCATTCTGGCGAAAGACCTCAGGAAGGCTCGCCTCGTAGCCATCCTCGATGCCGCTGAAGATGACGACGTTGACTGCCACGATCGCCGCAACTCCGAAGCCAACCAATGCGCCGAAAACGGTTCCGAACTTCGACGGTTTCAGGTCTTCACGGTGTGTCATGGGCGCTCCTTTACCTCCCAACCACACAATCGTGGCTCGTTGGCCGCCTCACAAGAGCCGAAAGACCCGTAGCCACCGATCAGCGCGAGGTACGGTGCCGTGGTGTCGCAGACAACCATCAAGACTCGAGAATCGTTGGCAGTCGGCGCCATCGTCGGCCCCGTGGTGTTCATTGCGTCGTGGGTGCTCGGGGGCATGCTGGCAGACGGCTATCGGCCCGCGACCGACGCCATCAGTCGTCTCGCCGCAAAGGGAGCGTCCACTGCCCCAATTCTCAGCTTCGGTCTGGCGACGTACGGAATCGGCGTCGGTCTGGCTTCGATCGCGATGCGCCGAGTGCTCGGCTCGCGCAGTGCAACAGCGTTGGGCCTCAATGCCATCCTCACATTTGGTGTGCTTGCAACGCCTCTCGAGCACTCATCATCAATTGATCGTCTCCACACCGCTTTCGCGGCTTCGGCGTACGTCGCTCTGGCGCTTGCCTCACTGTTGGCCGCCCACAGGTTTCGTCAGAGAGGATGGTCAAATGCGGCAGCCATCTCGGCGGGCGTCGGGGGCATCACTGCGGCCTCGTTGGCGGCCACCGGGATCGCTGAGTGGTCTGGCCTGTTCCAACGGATCGGCCTGACCGTGTCCGATGTCTGGATGATGGCGGTGGCGGTATACGTTCTCAGAAGCCGCGGAACGCCGATTCGGACTCGCTAGAGCCCCGACTAGGCCAGAATGCCGGTTCACTTGTTTGCTGAATGGATGGCAAAGATGGAAAAACTCAGTGCGGGCATGGGCTCCGTCCCCGGTCCCGACGGAACGACGTTTCGTGTCTGGGCGCCGAATGCGAACGCGGTGTTCGTTTTGGGATCGTTCAATGATTGGGTGCAAGACCAGGACGCACTCGAATTGGAAGGCGACGGCTACTGGGCTGGTTACGTCGAAGGGGCACGCCCAGGCGATGAGTACAAGTTCGCCATCGAGACCGACGCGAAGACACTCCTTCGAGTTGATCCATACGCGCTCGCGATCTCGACACAGCACGGGAACGCGCTGATCCACGAGCGCGAAGGCTTCGACTGGCTGGTGCCCGACAACTATCGAACGCCTGCGTTCAACGAGATGGTCATCTACGAGCTGCACCTGGGTACCTTCACCGACCCTCCAGGTGACGGACAGGGTGGCTTCGAGTCCGCTATCGAACGACTTGAACACTTGCAGCGTCTTGGTATCAACGTGATCGAGCTGATGCCCCCGACCGAATTCCCAGGCATGAGGTCTTGGGGATACAACCCCACGCACCCGTTCGCGATCGAGTCGGACTACGGCGGGCCCGACGGTTTCAAGCAGTTCATCAAGGCTGCACACGAACTCGGTATCGCCGTGATCATGGACGTCGTCTACAACCATCTCGGTCCGACGGACCTGCCGCTGTGGCGCTACGACGGCTGGAGCGACAATGAAGAGGGCGGCGGCATCTACTTCTACAACGACTGGCGCCGCACCACGCCGTGGGGTGACACTCGTCCCGACTACGGAAGACCTCAGGTCCGCAACTATCTGCGGGACAATGCGTTGAACTGGCTCGAGATGTATCGCATCGACGGGCTGCGGTGGGACGCCACGGCCTACATTGCCAACGTGTGGGGCGGAGCAGATCCCGAGGGCGCTCTCGAAGAGGGCTGGGGTCTCATGCGCTGGATCAACGACGAGATCAACGAGCGCCAGCCATGGAAGGTGTCAATCGCAGAGGATCTACGAAGCGATCCCACGATCACGATGCCGACGTCGGAGGGCGGTGCCGGGTTCGACGCCCAGTGGGACGCGATCTTTGTTCATCCGGTGCGCGCCGCACTCTCCGAGCGAGACGACTCGAGCCGCGACATGACCGCTGTTGCCCAAGCGATCGACCATCGGTATGGACCAGACGCTTTCAGTCGAGTGATCTACACCGAATCGCACGACGAGGTAGCCAACGGCAAGTCACGAGTGCCTGAAGAGATCACGCCTGGCGAGGCGGACAGCTGGTTCGCCCGCAAGCGCTCGACGCTCGGCGCCGCTCTCGTGTTCACGTCGCCAGGCGTGCCGATGATCTTCCAAGGCCAAGAATTGCTGGAGGACCGTTGGTTCTCCGACGACGAACCCATCGACTGGAATCGGCTGGACACCCAGGCAGGCGTGACTCGCCTGTATCGCGATCTCATCGAGCTGCGGCGCAACATGCACGGAACTTCTCGTGGACTCACGGGTCAGCACGTGACCGTCCATCACGTCAACGAGGTCGACAAAATGGTCGCCTTTCACAGGTGGGCCGACGGCGGGCCGGCGGATGACGTGGTCGTGGTTGCCAACTTCGCCGACCAGCGTCATGTCGACTACGAGATCGGTCTCCCCAGTGGAGGCACCTGGAGGGTGATATTCGACAGCGATGCCCCGTTCTATCACGAGACCTACGAGGGATCCGGCTCAACCGAGCTCGTAGCGAACGGAGAGCCTTGCGATGGCATGGAAGCTTCAGCCCACATTGGGATCGCCCCGTACACCGCATTGATCCTTTCTCGGGTCGACTAGTCCGCGTATCCGTCTCTCCCGGTAGTGGCAGCCCCCTCAAGTGGACGCAGCTGGATGCCGACGCTTCAGTTGACTCATGTTTCGCGTCGATTCGCCCGCTGACCTCCCGCCGACCGATCAGGCACCTCGCCTGGAGGCTGCTCCGCAGCGCCTTGGCGAAGGTCGTCTCTCGGCCCAGGCTGCCGTGGCTGAGGTGGGCCAGGCCGCCCTCAGCGGTCTGGACCTCGACGAACTGTTCGATCTCGCGCTCGAACTGACGTGCGCAGTGCTCGATCTCGAGTTCTCCACCATCCTGAAGTTGGTTGACAGCGAACAACCGTTGCTTCTGGCGGCGGGACGTGGTTGGTCCGATGTCGACATCGGCGCGACAACCGTCTCCGTCGCCGCCAACTCGCAGGCGGGCTTCACCTTGACGCAGACCGAAGCGGTGATCGTCGAAGACTGGGATCGAGAGCAGCGTTTCGAACGTCCGGACCTACTCGAGCGTCACCAGATCCGTAGCGGTATCACCGTGATGATTCAAGACACACGTGGACCGTGCGGCGTGCTCGGTGCTCATGCAAGCGACATCAGACAATTCGGCGCCGAAGACGGCGACTTCCTCCGATCGATTGCGAACATCATTGGGAGCGCGGTCGAAAACCAACTGGCTCGCCAGCAGATCGCTGAGCAGGCAATCGCGACCGAACGTCGGCTCCGCTACCACGAAGCCTTGGGACGATGCGCTCAAGCGCTGCTGGCCAACACGGGGGACAACCGACTCGAGGCGGCCGTAGAAGCCCTGCTGGACGCAACCCAAGCGACGTATGTGTTCGTCGAGCGCAACTACATGGACCCCGAACTCGGATTCTGTTCGTGCACCGTTGCCGAAATGGAATCTCCTGATATCGGCGACGCTCCAGTACAGATGGAGAACCCTTTTTGGGCGAAAGTGCCGTGGGACCAGATGCCGACGTCGAGGAGCTTTCTCGAGCGAGGAGAGCCTTGTGTGATCTTCCCGGACCAACTCGTTGGTGTCGAACGGGAGCTCTACGACGCAGATCCGCTACCGGTCAAGGCAGAGTTGGACATCCCGATCTTCGTAGCCGGCGAGTGGGAAGGACTCATTGGATTCTCCGACACGGTCGTTGCCACAGACTGGACAGACGAAGACCTCTCATTGCTGTCGACCGCAGCCACAATGATCGGTGCCTTCTGGGAACGGGAGCGATCCAGGGAGCGCCTCGAAGAGATCATCCGATCCAAGGACCAGTTCCTAGCGAGCGTGAGCCACGAACTCCGAACGCCATTGACCGCGGTGGTCGGGTTCAACGAGATTCTGCGGGACTCGAAAGGCTCGTTGTCGATCGAGGAACGGGAAGACCTCCTCGAAACCGTGGTTCGCCAAGGCACCGATCTGACCAACATCGTCAACGACCTGCTCGTTGCTGCGCGTGCCGACATCGGCAAACTTCACGTCGCACTCGTCTCGATCGATATCCGAGCCCAAGCCACCCAAGTCCTCGAAGCATTTGCCGGAGACGGCGTCGTCGATCTGGTGGTCAACGGTCAGTCGTCCCGCGCGATTGGTGACCCGGATCGAACTCGGCAGATCATTCGCAATCTCGTATCCAACGCCATTCGATACGGCGGCGGCGACATTCGCGTCGACGTCTCGTCAACCGACGCCTGCGCGACAGTGAGAGTCTCCGACACAGGCGATCCGATCCCGCCTGGTGACCGCCAACGGATATTCGAGGCGTATCAGCGTGCCCACGACGCGAAGGGCGTCACCGGATCGATCGGTCTCGGCTTGGCGATCTCTCGGCAATTGGCACGGCTGATGGGAGGCGACGTGACGTACAACCACGATGGAGAGCGCAGCATCTTCGAATTGATACTGCCACTCGCCACCTGAAAGCAGCCTCTGAGTCCGATCGTCGTCCAGAGGTGTAGTGACTCGTCGTCCGAGCTCGAAAGGCTCAGAGCATCTCGCGAGCCATCCGAGCGACGTGCCTGCCTATCGCGATCGATGCGGTAGCTCCGGGCGACGGAGCGTTGAGCACATGGATCGTCCCGCCAGCGCGTTCGATGACGAAATCGTCGACGAGGGCGCCGTCACGGGCAATTGCTTGGGCGCGGACGCCCACTCCACCCTGTATGAGGCTGTCGTGAGTGATCGCGGGAACCAGCCTTCGCGCCTGACGTGCGTAGAGCCGCTTGGATCGCGATCGCACGAGCTCGCTGACACCAGAGACACCGTGGCGCAAAGCGAGTCTCCGAAAGCCGCGACTGGCAATCACCTCTCCCATGTCATGAACGTTCGGCCTGACATTCCGGTACTGCTCTCGGGCCAACGCAAGGACCGCGTTCGGTCCGACCTCCACGCTTCCATCGACTCGCCGAGTGAAGTGCACGCCAAGAAACGGAAATCGAGGGTCTGGGACCGGATAGATGAGTGCATTGACGAGCCTCGCTGCGTCGTCCTTCAGGCGGTAGTACTCGCCGCGGAACGGGACGATCTTTATGTCAGAGTCGACTCCTGCCATCGCCGCGACCCGATCGGAATGCAGGCCGGCACAGTTGACGAGTACCGATGCTTCGATGGCGTCGTCGCCGTTGGTTGCGACGATGCGACTGGGCCCGTGTGTGATCGAACTGAGCGACCAGGCCGTCCGCACGTCCACACCTTCCGTCTGAAGTACGGCAGACATTTCGCGGGCCAGACCGGGAAAATCAGCCACGCCGGCCTCGGGTACTTGAAGGGCTGCAATGCCTGTCGCATGCGGTTCACGCTCCCGTATCTCGGCGGGCCCGATTCGCTCGAGACCTGTGAGACCGGCCGCTCGGCCTCTGCGTTCCAGCTCCGACAACGCGGACAATTCGCTTTCTCGTGTGGCGATCACCAACTTGCCGGTCCGGCTCGCGGGAACGCCGTACTCGGCACACATCTCGTAGATCTCGCGCCGTCCTTCCGCACAAAGTCGGGACTTCAACGAGCCCGGCCGGTAGTAGAGACCGGAGTGCACCACGCCACTGTTGTGGCTGCTTTGGTGTCGGGCGACACCGTCTTCCTTGTCCACCACGACGATGCGAATCCCCGACATCGACCGAGACAACGCCAGGGCGACGGAGAGCCCGATGAGTCCAGCGCCCACGACACACACATCGAACACCCGCTCATCGTTCATCGTTCGGTCGCCTCGGCCAGGATCCCCTCGATCGCGCGAGATGCCTGTTGCACCATCCCCTCGTTGGTGTCCCAGTAGTACGGCATCGCCATCACGGCTTGCGCCAAGGCCCAACCGCGTCCGCGCAACCACGAGTCGTCGTCAACGCCAAGTTCGTGGCGATAGCGGTTCCGGCTCGCTCCTTCGAACACATTCCAGGCAGCCAAAAGATCACAGGCGGGATCGCCGACGTTCAGGCCTCCGAAGTCGATCACCGCCGAAAGACGTCCATCCACTGCAAGCAAGTTCCCAGGCAGAAGGTCGCCGTGAACCCAGACCTCGTCGTGGTGCCACGGGGAGGCAGCCAGTGACTGCTGCCACGACTCGGTCGCAGCGGCAACGCCGATCCGATCATCGAGCTCCGAGAGAGACTGGCGAACAACGTCGTCGAGCTCATCGAGCGGCGAACCTCGACCTCCAGGTGCCCGGGTCGGGGCACCTGTGACGTCCACCCCACGAAGGGCCGTCACGAATTGAGCGAGATCGTCGGCTGCTTGCACGAGATCGATGTCGGCGTGGTTCAGGTCGGCGCCTGGTAGCCACCTCGAGATCGACCAGTTGAAGGGGTAGCCGAAGCCGGCCTGGCCCATGGCTACCGGCGCTGGTATAGCCAACGGCAGGTGCGGCGCGAGTTTCGGGAGCCACACGGTTTCCTTCTCTGCTTGAGCGGTCGCCCACTCGATGCGAGGCAGTCGAGCCGCCAGCGACTCACCGAGGCGGTAGATGTCGTGATCAGTACCGAACGACTCGACGAGCTGAATCGGTAGCTCTGCCCATTGCGGAAACTGGGACTGCAACAGGCGCCGTACGAGACCGACGGAAGTCTCGACCTCGTTGTCGTGCATTTTCGGCTTGGCCACGTTCTGCAACTTAGATGGCTCGGACGATTCGTCGGTATGCTCTGGGTCCATGAAGGGCGACATCATCCTCGTTGGCGAAGAACACCGAGCGGCCGCTGAGCGAATCATCGATCGGCTACTCGATGAGATCAACGCTTCTGAGCGTCGTTTCACGATGACCGTGGCCGGCGAGTCTGGCAGTGGGAAGTCCGAAACGGGCCAAGCACTGGCCGACGCTCTCGCCGCACGAGACGTGAAGGCTGTCGTGTTGCAGCAGGACGATTACTACGTATTGCCGCCCAGATTCAACGACGCCGCACGACGTGCCAACTTCGCCTGGGTGGGCACGACCGAAGTTCGTTTGGACCTCCTGGACTCGCATCTACAAGCCGCCCAAGAGGGCGCTGCCTCAATCGTCAAACCGCTGGTCATCTACGACGAGAACCGGATCGACGAGGAGACCATCTCCTACGACGGTGCCCAGGTCGTCATAGCGGAGGGCGTGTACACGTCGTTGTGTGAGCACGTCAATCGGCGGGTGTTCATCGCTCGCAACCGCCTCGAGACCATGGAGCACCGCGCCAAGCGGGGCCGGGAAGGCTTCGACCCGTTCATCGAGAAGGTCCTGGAGACCGAGCACGAAATCATCTCCCAGCATCGAAGCCGCGCCGACGTCATCATCACCCGCGACTACGACGTCGAATTCGTGATGTGAGGGCGACTGCCCTTCAGCATCAAAGGGCAGCAACCGTCACCGGGATCGCGTTCAGCGTGGCGTTGCCTGACAACGGGTCGAGATCGCTTTCGTCGGCGAGGATGTTCGAGTTCACGCCTGGAGTTCCCGATGCCACTGCGATCGCCATGCCGTCTTTGTTGTGACCCCATCCATGCGGCAGGCTCACCACTCCGGGCATCATGTCTTCGGTCACTTCAGCCGTGACGACGATCTTGCCCGCAGCTGACGACACCTCAGCACGTCCGCCATCGCCAACACCGACCGACACCGCGTCATCGGGATGGATCAGAAGGGTGCATCGGTCCTTCCCCCTCACCAGAACGTCGAGGTTGTGCATCCACGAGTTGTTCGAGCGCAGCTGGCGTCTTCCAACGAGGAGATAGCCGCCGTTCGGCACGTCGTCAGCAGCCAGCTCCAGGCGCGTCAGATCATCGAGGATCGCCTGCGGTGCGAGGTCGACTAGTCCATCGGGCGTGCTCAACGCTTCCGGCAGCCTGGGTTCGAGCGGGCCCAGGTCAATGCCGTGGGGTTCGGCTTCGAGGGAAGCGAGCGTGAGGCCGTCCGGGTTGGACCCGAATGCGTCGCCGTAGGGACCGGTGCGCAGCAGCAGGTCGACATACCGCTCAGGGCCTCGGCGATCCCCGATCATGGAGGTGATGTCTGCATGGTCCCGACCGTGGATGGTCGACCGGGGGTCATCGATCATCCGCTGGAGGTACGTGCCGAACGTCGCATCGTCGGCCGCTGCGATGTCGGCGTCAGGCCCGGCACCGCTGAACATGGCCGACAGCTTGGTGAGGATCTCCCACTCCTCCATCTCGGACTCCAACGGCAGTACAGCGGGCGAGTAGTTGGCGATGTTCCGCAACGACAACCCGTAGAACGCAAGGTCGTAGTGCGACCGCTGGAGCGGCGAAGTGGCTGGAAGTATGACGTCAGCTTTGCGACTCGTCTCGTTGCGGTACATGTCTACCGACACCATGAAGTCGAGTTCGTCAAGCGCCTCGTCGAGGCGGTCAGCGTTCGGAGTTGAGACCACAGGGTTGCCGGCCACGATGATCATGGCCTTCATCTGACCCTCGCCTGGGGTCGTGATCTCTTCCGCCATGACGCTGCACGGCAGTTCGCCCCGGACCTCGGGTGCACTGCGGACCCTCGAACTCCACCGACCGGTGGCGAACCCGCGCTTGGACCGTGGCTGCTCGTGTGCGGCTTTGGCGAACATGGCGCCTCCGGCGCGGTCGAGGTTGCCAGTCATCGCGTTGATGAGATCGACGAGCCACGAGGCGACCGTGCCGTGGCGAACGGTGTGCGTGCCGATTCGGCCGTACACAACACCCGATTCGGCAGCCGACAGCTCCCTCGCGATGCGGCGGGTGGTCTCGGCATCAATCCCCGTGGCTGGTGCAACACGCTCCGCGGTGAAGCTGACCAGCGCTGCAGCCGCTTCGTCCAGTCGATTGTGGTGATCGGGCTGCGCCGCGAGCAGATTCTCGTCGACCAATGTCGCAGCGATCGCCGCCAGGAAGAGCGGATCCGTGCCGGGTCGGATGGCAAGGTGCTCGCTGGCGTTTGCCGCGGTCTTCGAGCGACGCGGGTCGACGACGACTACTTTGCCGCCCCGTGCTTTGATCGCTTCGAGACGTCCGGGCCAATCGGGCGCAGTGGCAAGGCTGCCGTTCGATTCGTACGGGTCGGCGCCCAGCATGAGTAGGTAGTCGGTGCGGTCGATGTCTGGCACAGGGATGAGGTCAGGGTGCCCGAACATGAGTCCGCTCGACACGTGCTTCGGCATCTGGTCGACGGTTGCCGCGCTGAAGATCTTCTGAGTCCGAAGCGACCGCAGGAGAACACGGTTGTAGAGCAGCCCAGAGAGATTGTGCACGTTGGGGTTTCCGAGGTAGACGCCGACCGCGTTCGAACCGTGCTCTGCGATTATCGAGCCCATGCGTTCAGCAATCAGTTCGAATGCCTCGTCCCAAGTGGCATCGCGCCACTCGTTGCCATTACGAATCTGAGGCACCCGCAGCCGATCGGGATCCGCTTCGAGCTGCTTGAGCGTCGATCCTTTGGGACAGATGAAACCGTGAGAGAACACGTCATCACGGTCGCCGCGAATTCGTCCGACCGCGCCATCGTTGATCGTGATCTCGAGGCCGCACGTCGCTTCGCACAGCGGACAGGTGCGGTACTCGACGCGGGTGGACGGATCGATGGTCACCATGATGCTGGTCTTTCGGTCGCTCACGGTGAGTGTACGCCCAGCGGTGTTATGGAGGTGGCCGACGTACCGGCCGTACCTCACGGCGGGTCGGTGCCCGTTCGGTAGGTGTGGCCGAGACGGGAAAGCTCGACCCGGTCCGGATCTCAACGGCCTTTCGTGGTGGCGATGTCGGCTTCATTGCCTGCCGGATCGGCAAGGGTCCACCACGCCGGGGCGTGCTTGTCGTAGACGAGACGCCCGCCAGCCGCCAGGGCCTCCGCCACCCTTGCCTCCGCCTGGTCGTATGGCACCCACACGGCGACATGGATCGCCCCTTCGCCACCAGGACGTGACTCCTGCATCGGCTCGAACCAAAACGGTGGTCCGATGCGTTGCAGGTCAACCAAGTCCTCTTCGGGGCTGTCCGGACGTGGGTCATACCCGAGCACAGCACGCCAGAACGGCATGATCTCAGCCGTATCTGGAGCGCCGGGTACCACGAGAAACGTCTGGACCGCAGACGGGTCGGCGACCAAACCTTGGCTTTGTGCAATCGTCGAGATCGCCCTCGCCAGTTCGACCTCACGGGTCGTCAGCCCATAGTGCTCTCTGGTCATCGTCACCAGCCTGACGGTGACGCCGTCCGAACGCAGGTCGATGGCAGGGCGATCGGAATCGATTCCGGGAATCGCGCTGATGTCCTCGACGAACCGGACGCTGTCGGCAAGGGTCTCTGTGCGGAACAAAGCGCAGGCTCCCTCGCTGAGCACCCGCCAGTCGCTGAGACCATCGGTCGCATGGAAATCGTCTGGCGTGATTCTGCGCGTCGATTCGGTCACCGGCGTCGTCTCCTCCTTCGAAATGAACAAAAGCTACGCCAGCGTTACCGGCGGCTGGCCTCTGAACGCGTCAGCTCGCTGCGAGCTTCGAGTGCCTGGGCGTATTTGGCTGCCAGCTTTGCTGTGTCACCCGCCACCAGGGCTTTGAACATGTCGCCTTCCAGTTCGGCAACGAGCAGTCGCGCGTAGTAGTCGAGCATCTCACGCAGATGCGCGAGGACGATCTTGCCAGTCAGCAGTGGATGGTTGTTGGTGACGTTCGCGTCTGCGAACCGCAAACCATGCTCGAGTTCAACCTCGAGGCCGCCTCGGAACTCATCGACCGTCACTTCGAGAGCAACGCTCCCAAGTTCAGCCTGGATGATTGCAGCCTCCTCGAGTGTGACTGATGATTCGGTCAGTTCCGTCCAATCTCGAATGCCAAGCTCAGCGCACACCCGGCGCACCTCGCTCTTCGATATGTACTCGGGTAATTCCATGCTGTGGTTCCTTTCACCTTCCCCCGAACGCTCCCTCGCAAGATCTGCAAGCGGGTGACCTCGAGTCAAGCCATCGTGAGATGGTATCGCTCGCCCGTCACCCGCCCGCACTACCGGCTCTGGTGTCGGCAGTCAGCTCACCGAGACGAGTTCGGCAACCGGTTCCTCGCTCAGGGTGTCAGCCACCATCTGTGGTGCCGGCAGTCCGGCCTCGCCTTCCATGTGAATGGTCGGGAGCAGCCGGTCGAGCCAACCAGGCAGCCACCAGTTGGCGTCGCCCATGAGCTTCATGGTGGCCGGCACCAAGACCATCCGAACGATGGTCGCGTCCACGAAGATCGCCGTCGCCAATCCGATGCCCACCATCTTGATGGTCGGGTCCGATCCGAGCACAAACCCTCCGAACACCGAGATCATGATGAGCGCAGCCGAGGTGATGACCCGCGCCGTGCTCCCGATCCCCCGGATCACCGAGCCTTCGTTGTCGCGAGTGATGATGTAGTCCTCACGAACTCGTGAGAGGAGGAAGACCTCGTAGTCCATGGAAAGGCCGAACAGCACGGCAAACATGAACATCGGTATGAACGAGATGATCGGCACCGTTGACTCGAGCCCAATGAAACCCATGCCCCAACCCCACTGGAACACCATCACCAGCACTCCGTAGGCGGCGCCGATACTGAGCAGGTTGAGCAGCGCCGCCTTGAGCGGAACAAGGATGGAGCGGAACAGCAGCGTCAGCAGGACAAACGACAACAGGATCACGGTGCCGATGAAGAACGGCAGTCGATCAGCCACCTTCTCCCCCATGTCGGCGAAGCTCGCCGTCAGTCCGCCGACGTGAGCCGTTGCCTGGCTGCCGTCGAGAACCGTCGGGAACACGTCGCCGCGGAGCCGGTTGATGGTGTCGACCGTCGCACCGTCCTGTGGTGCTGTTGTCGGATAGGCAACAAGGGTCGCAACCCCGGCTGCTTCGTCAACGATGGGCGGAACGACAGAGGCGATACCGGCGTCCGCGGCAACTGCCTCTGCCAGCGGTGTGACCACCGAACCGTCCTCAGAGATGTCGATGGCGACGAGTAGCGGACCATTGGCGCCAGGCCCAAAGCCCTCCGCCACCAAGTCGTAGGCCCGCCGCTCGGTGCGTGACTCTGGAAGCGTTCCATCGTCTGGGAAGCCGAGCCGAAGCCCTAGTACCGGAGCAGTGAGAGCAAGAAGCAACAACGTCGTACCGACGGCGTAGACCGCGGCATTCTTTGAGACGTGGCGGCCCCAACGCATCCATCCGCCGGCACCGAAGCCAGCCTTGCGACCTTGCTTGAGCGCCTTCATGCGATGGCCGGCCAGCCCGAGGAAGGCCGGTAGCAACGTGATCGAGGCCATCACCATGATGAAGACGATCACGGCCGTAGCCAACCCGCCTGCAGTCATGAACGGGATCCCTGCGACGGCCATGCCGAGAATGGCGATGACCACCGTGCCGCCGGCGAATACGATCGCTTGACCGGCCGTTGCGGCTGCTCTACCGGCGGATTCGACCACGGTCATGCCTTGGGCGAGGTGCTCACGGTGGCGCGTCACGAGGAACAGGGCGTAGTCGATGCCCACACCGATGCCGATCATGCTCCCCATCTCGGGAGCGAAACTCGGAATGTCGACGATCCGACTGATCAGCGGCATTGCGGAGACCCCGAGCACGATGCCGAACAACGCAACGCCGATGGGCAATCCCATGGCGATAATCGATCCGAACGCGACGAGCAGAATGACGGCAGCCACGACAAGCCCGATCATCTCGCCAGCATTCGTCTCTGTGCTCTCGAATGCCGAGAACAGGTCGCCACTCAGCTCGACTTGAAGCGACGTCACCGCCGCGGCCTCATCGGCGAAGGCCTTGAATGCCTCCAGATCCGCAACACTCAGGTCCTCGACGACCGGGTACTGCACGCGGATCAGAGCAATGCGTCCGTCCGGCGAGAAGGAGCCGCTGGCGATCGCGGCGTCGCTGCCCGCCTCGAGCGCACCCGCGGGATCGGTGGTTCCGATCACGTGCGGCAGCCCAGCCACCAACCGTTGCACCTCTGCCAACCCGGTGGCGGCAGGTGAGGAGTCGAAGAAGGTGATGCCGCTGTCTCGTGGAGTCAGTACCACCTCGGCCGTCACTCCGGCGGCATCTGAGTGCGCTGCGGCCAGTAGCTCAACGGCTTGCTGGGAGTCGAGTCCAGGCACAGCCATCGAGTCCTGCAACTCCTCCCCAGCTACGGCCGAGGCGCCAATCACGAGCACGGCGAGCAGCGCCCATACTCCGATGACCCTCAGAGGCCGTCCAGCGGCCATCCGGCCCAATCGATACAACGCGTTCGACATCTGTCCTCCTTGTGGAATGTCGAGGCATCGTCTCGAACCGGCGTCCTCGCCGCATCGGAGCAGAGGTCAGATCTACCCCGGCCGAACGGACCGCCCAGAGGTCGTCCTTTCGGCCGATGGTCGCGACAGCAACGTCCCCTACGCTGACCGAAGAATGCGAAACGCACTACGAACATTCTGGAACGAACCCAGAGTTGCCAACCCACCACCGCCAGGTAGAGCCGATTGGGTGCTCACTGCGGTTCTTGTAGTTGGTGCGATCGTGGAAGCAGCGCTACGCGATATTCCATGGGAGCTCGCACATCTGGCCGTGACGGTTGCGGCCGCCCTCGCGCTGCCATGGCGTCGGATCCATCCATTCGCCCTCGCCGTGGGAGCGTTTGGATCAGTCGCCGCAATCGAGATCGCATCGGCCATCGCGGGGACATTCAGCGACGGCATCTACACGGGTGCGTTCATGCTCATGATCCCCTACGCCATCTTGCGATGGGGTTCGGGGCGTCACGCGCTCCTCGTCTTACCAATCATGGTCGTCTTCCCGTGGTTCGTCCTCATCGATGGCAACGGCGCCTGGGGAGAGGCAATCGGAGGATCCATCTTTCTGTTGTTCCCCGCCGCGATCGGAGCTTCGGTGCGCTTCCGCAAGGCCTCACGAGAGCAGCAGATGGACAGAATCCGCATGGAGGAACGCGAGCAACTGGCGCGTGAGCTTCACGACACCGTTGCCCACCACGTATCAGCGATCGCCATCCAGGCACAGGCCGGTCGTGCCGTGGCACCGAACGACCCCGAGGCGGCGATCCGAACGCTGGACGTCATCGAGGAGGCGGCGTCGCGCACGTTGAGCGACATGCGCTCCATGGTCGGAATTCTGCGAGATGGCGTTGCGGCCGACCTGGCGCCGCAGCCGGAACTGGCTGATGTCGCCCGTCTCGCAGACGTGTCAGGCCACGGTCCGGCTGTTGCAGTGCAGATTTCTGGCGACGTCCAAGAGCTTCGGCCCGCAGTGGCGACGGCCGTCTATCGGATCGCCCAGGAGTCGGTCACCAACTCGAGGCGACACGCCCGCGGTGGGTCGAGGGTGTCGGTGGACGTCGTCGGCGACGCCGATTCGGTGCGGCTCACCGTCTCTGACGACGGGGCGCGCCCGACGTCGGTCAATCCCGACGGATTCGGTCTCGCAGGCATGGCAGAGCGGGCGAAGCTGCTTGGAGGCACCTTTGCGGCAGGGCCCGGTCCCCAACGCGGCTGGATAGTTGAAGCGGTGCTCCCCAAGAATGGCGACAAGCCGTGAGCATTCGCGTGCTCGTCGCCGACGACCAGGAGTTGGTGCGCACCGGTTTGAGCATGATCCTGAACGCTCAACCAGGTATCGAGGTCGTCGGCCTCGCTGCCGACGGGGCGGAGGCGGTGAGGATGGCATTGGACCTCCGACCCGACGTCTGCCTCTTCGACATCCGGATGCCTGAAATGGATGGCATCGAGGCGACGCGGCGTCTCGCCGGACCGGACGTGGAGGATCCGCTGGCGATCGTCATCATCACCACATTCGACCTCGATGAGTACGTCCACGGTGCGCTCAAGGCCGGCGCCAAGGGATTCTTGCTGAAGGATGCCGGACCGGAGTTGCTCATGCAGGCGATTCATGCAGCGGCCAATGGCGACGCATTGATCGCGCCGAAGGTCACCGCACGTCTTCTCGAAGCGTTCGCGAAATCAGCCGACAACGTTCCACCCGCGCAGCCGAGTTGGCCGCTCACCGAGCGTGAAGAACAGGTACTGATCACAGTGGCGAGAGGGCGCACGAACGGAGAGATCGCAGAAGAGCTGTTCATCAGTTTGAGCACCGTGAAGACCCACGTGGCCAGCCTCATGATGAAACTCGAAACCCGAAATCGTGTGGAGTTGGCCATCTGGGCGTACGAAACCGGACGGATGAGCTAGGCGCTGGCGGAGGTGCGCCGCAGCGATCGGGCGTCGTAGGCTCCCGATCGTGAACACGACACATCAGCTGACCGTCCGCGATGCCAGACGAATCGCCATCCGGGCACAGCTCTTGACCAAGGACCGACCTACCGATCTGGTGGAAACCGTACGCCAGCTCACGATGCTGCAGCTCGACCCGACGGCTGCAATTGCCCCGAGCGCCGACCTCGTCGCATGGAGCCGGCTTGGTGCCCTCTACGACCCTGCACATCTAAAACAGGCTCTGGAGGACGACCGGTCCTTGTTCGAGCTCAACGCGCTGGTGAGGCCAACTGACGACCTGGGGCTGTATTTGGCCGGCGCATCCGACTGGCCCCCGTACGAACGCCATCGAAAATGGCTCGAGGACAACGACTCCTTTCGGCGGGATGTTCTAGACCGACTCGCCGAGTCGGGTCCGCTGACGTCTCGAGACATTCCGGACACCTGCGTTGCCTCGTGGGGCTCCACCGGTTGGACCAACAACCGCAATGTCACGCAGATGTTGGAGTTCCTCTCTATGCGCGGCGAAGTTGCGATCGCCGGTCGTGTCGGGCGGGAACGGATATGGCATCTCGCTGAACACG
>JABDJC010000219.1 GCA_013003395.1 Acidimicrobiia bacterium | reverse complement strand
GAACGCGGGCTCACTCCGTACGACGGGCTCATCATCGCGTCGCTGATCGAGAAGGAAGCGAAGCTCGACGAAGATCGGGAACTCATTTCGAGCGTGATCGAGAACCGGTTGAACATTGGCATGCCGCTACAGATCGACGCCACCATCGTGTACGCGTTGGGCGAGGTCCCCGATCCCTTCCTCCAGAGCTATCGAGAGATCGACTCGGTGTACAACTCGTATACGAACACCGGTTTGCCGCCGACTCCGATCTCGGGAGTCCGTCAGGCCTCGATGGTGGCTGCGGCGAATCCGGCCGAGAGCGAGTTCATCTACTACGCGCTGATCGATCCTGCAGGAAAGCACGGCTTCGCCATCACCTTCGACGAGTTCCTGGCTGTGCTGGCTGAGGGTCGCGCGTCAGGCGCCCTCGGAGATGGCTGATTCGTTTCGGCTGGCGCTGCTCGGCAATCCGGTGCGGCACTCTCGCTCTCCGGCGATGCACAACGCTGCCTTGCGAACACTGGGTCTCGCCGGTGCGTACGAGGCGCTACGAGTGGATCACGATGGAATGGTTGGGGCGGCGCACGGCGTTCGCAGCGGCCACTTCGACGGCGCCAACATCACCATGCCCCACAAGCAGCTGGCTTTTGATCTGGCCGACTCGCTGAGTGTCGTCGCACAGCGTGCCGGGGCCGTGAACACGTGGGTTCGCTCCGCAGGGCGCTTGGAAGGGCATAACACCGACGTGGATGGCATCGTCCGTGCCTGGGATTCGGCGTCATTTCCGTCGGACGCCCCTGTGTTGATCCTCGGGAGTGGTGGAGCCGCCGCCGCGGCGTGTCTGGCATTGCACGACCGCAAGGTCTTGGTTGCCGCTCGGCGCATGACCGCGGTAGATGAAATGGTGCATCGGCTCGGTGTTGACGCAACTGCCCATCCGTGGGGTGTCCCCCTGACAGGTGCGGTGATCGTGAATGCAACGCCGATCGGCATGCACGGTGAGTCTCTGCCTACCGCCGTTGTCGCCCGCGCGTCTGGGCTTTTCGATATGACGTACGGCGATATTCCGAGTCCGGCCATCGAAGCCGGGAGCGCTCTCGGGATCCCTACCCTCGATGGCCGAGAGATGCTGCTCGGCCAGGCAATGGCCTCGTTCACCTTGTGGACCGGGTACGCCGCCCCCGAGGCCGCGATGCGCGCCGCGCTGGACGGCTGACCGCCCGTCACCGGGTTGAACCGTCGGTGCCAGCCGGCTCGTTTCGGGCGCCGACGCGACCACGGAAAGTCTCAAGCGGGTCCTCGTAGGTGCCGTTACTTGCCTCATGCCAAAGGACTTTGCACAGGAGAGAACGCCGTGACGGGCAGTGACGCACGACATCTGGGAACCATGTTGCTCGAGGAGGGTCTTCTCACGGACGACCAGTTGGAGCAAGCCATCAGCGCTCAACAAGCGTCGGGACAGCCGCTTGGGCGGGTCCTGCTCGATGAAGGTCTCGTACGCGAGTCAGATCTGGTTCGCACGTTGTCTCGTCAGATCGGCATCGAATTCGTTGATCTCGCCGAGACGAACATCGACCCTGCCGCGGTAGCCACGGTTCCGACGTACCTCCAGGAGCGCTACACCGCCCTTCCCATCGGGTACGACGAGGCCGGCAGCCTCATCGTTGCGATGGCGGATCCTGCGAATGTGCTGGCGCTCGACGACATTCGAGCTGTAGCCGGAGTGTCGGTCACCCCACGAGTCGCAACTCGCACGGAGATCGAGGACAAGATCCGTCGGATGGCCGGGATGGACGACTCGGTGACCGATCTGGCTGAGCTCGCCGCCGCAGGTGGCGGGACCGACGACAGCACCGACGACATCGAAGTCGCCAGCGACGAAGCGCCAGTGGTGAAGCTGATGAACACCATCATCACCAGGGCGATCAACGAACGCGCCTCTGACATTCACATCGAACCAGGGGAGAGGGACCTTCGCGTCCGATTCCGCATCGACGGCGTACTTCACGAGGTCATGACCACGTCGCGCAGCATCACCAATGCGGTGGTGAGTCGTGTGAAGATCATGGCCGAGCTGAACATCGCAGAGCGCCGGGTGCCCCAGGACGGTCGAATCAGCCTCAAAGTCTCAGGACGAGCCATCGACCTGCGTGTTGCGACCCTTCCCGCCATCTACGGCGAAAAGGTCGTCATGCGTATCTTGGACAAGTCCGGCGGTGTTGTGAGCCTCGCGGATCTCGGATTCCTCGACTACAACATGGAGCGGTACAAGGAGTCGTACAAGAAGCCGTATGGCGCCATCCTCGTGACCGGACCGACCGGTTCGGGTAAGACGACGACGTTGTATTCGACGCTCGACATCCTCAACGAGGACCACGTCAACATCATCACCGTCGAGGATCCGGTCGAATACCGCCTCCCTGGCCTCACTCAGGTGCAGGTGAACAAGAAGGCCGGGCTGCTGTTTGCTACCGCCCTCAAGTCAATCCTTCGTTCCGACCCCGACATCCTGCTCATCGGTGAGATCCGAGACATGGAGACCGGCCAGATCGCAATCGAGGCGGCACTCACCGGTCACTTGGTGCTCTCTACGTTGCACACGAACGACGCGCCCTCGAGCATTGGTCGGCTCATCGACATGGGAGTGGAGCCGTTCCTCGTTGCTTCTGCAGTCGACTGCGTATTGGCACAGCGACTTGCTCGAAGCCTGTGCGACCGATGCAAGATCGAATACGAGCCAACCGAAGAGCAGCTGACGCGCGCTCACTGGGACTTCGAACGTGCCGGAACGCCAACGACTCTGTGGAAGCCGGGAGGTTGCGGTGCGTGCGCGACGACGGGTTACAAGGGCCGAATCGCCATGAACGAAGTGATGCTGGTCAGTGAAGAAATCCAGCGTCTCGCAGTTGATCGAGCCTCGGCCGACGACATCAAGCGAGTCGCGATCGAACAAGGAATGTGGGAGCTGCGGGTAGACGGTTTCAAGAAGGCAATGTTGGGTCATACCTCGCTCGAAGAGATCTTCCGAGTGGTGGCGTAAGTGGGAGTGCAGACTATGAGCAAGATTCAGCGGCAACTCGGCCAGCTGTTGGTGGACGAGCGCTTGCTGTCCAAGGACGTCCTCGAAGAGCAACTCGCCTTCGCAACAGATCGCGGCCAGCACCTCGCAAAGGTCCTCGTCGACAACTCGCAGGTCCGTGAGGAAGACATCCTGCGAGTTGTGGCGAATCGGGTTGGTATCGAGTTCCTCGAGTTGTCGCCACCGCCGGCCGTCGACATGGCACTGCTGCGGAAACTCGATCACGAGACCGCGACGAGCCTCTGTGCGCTTCCAGTGGAACGTGACGCCGACGGCAAGGTTGTGGTGATCCTTCACGATCCGTTCAACGACGCCAAGATCAGTGTGCTCGGACGTGCCTTTGGTTCGGCGGTATCCGTCAGGCTCGGGCCAAAAAAGCGGCTGACTGCCGCGATCGAAGCCTCCTATGCGGAGCTCTCGAGTCTTCCAGAACAAGACGACGAATCGGACATGGTCGAGAAGGCCAAGATCAGCCAGGCGCTGGCCGACCTCACGACCAAGGATCGCGAGCGTCCGCACATCAACGACCTCTTGAAGATCCTCGTCGACATGGATGGCTCCGACCTCCATCTCGCAGCAGGGTCTCCACCCAAAGTGCGGTTGAACGGTGCGCTGGTGGCACTCGACGAGTTCGGGATGCAGATGCCTGCCGAGCTACGCGAGATGATCTACGACATCCTCACCTCACGTCAGCGTGAGCAGCTGGAGGAACGACGTGAACTTGACTGCAGCCATCCGGTGCCGGGCAAGGGCCGATTCCGTGCCAACGTCTTCTTTCAGAGGGATTCCATCGGCTGCGTGATGCGTGCCATTCCGAATGAAGTGCTTCCGCTGGAAGACTTGAACATGCCGCCGGCAGTGATGGAACTCGCAAAGCTCAGCAGGGGAATGGTGCTAGTCACCGGACCAACGGGATCAGGCAAGTCGACCACGCTCGCGTCAGTAGTCGATCTCGTGAATCGCACCCGTGCTGATCACATCATGACCGTTGAAGACCCGATCGAGTTCATCCACCGACACAAGAAGTCGATAGTCAATCAGCGAGAAGTCGGTTCCGACACGATGTCATTCGCCAACGCTCTGAAGAGTGCGTTGCGGCAGGATCCCGATGTCATCCTCGTCGGTGAGATGCGCGATCTCGAGACGATGGAGACGGCGATCACTGCTGCAGAGACCGGCCACCTCGTGCTCGGCACCCTGCACACGCAGGATGCTCCCAAGTCGATCGAGCGGATGGTTGACGCCTTCCCATCCGACCAGCAGCAGCAGGTTCGAGTGCAGTTGTCGAGTTCGATCCAGGGTGTGCTCAGCCAGCAGCTGTTGCCCACCAAGGACGGCAAGGGGCGAGTTGTAGCCGTCGAGCTCCTCGTAGCCACTTCGGCCATCCGGAACCTCATCCGTGAAGGCAAGGTTCACCAGATCGCATCTGCGATGCAGGCCGGTCGTAAGTTCGGCATGCAGACCATGGACGCTTCACTGGCGCATCTCGTTTCGACCAACCAAGTCGCCTACGAGGTCGCTGCGGAGCGTGCCGTCGATCCTGCTGGGTTTGAAGCGCTCATGAAGGAATTCGGTCGATGAGCACCGCAACGTTCGAGTACAAGGCGCGCAACCGTGCCGGCGACATCAAGACCGGCGAGCTCGAAGGACCGAACAGCAAGGCGGTCGTGGCGGCGCTGCGCGAGAGCGGACTGATCCCGATCAGCGTCGACGAGGTGAAGACGAGTGGACTCCAAAAGGAGATCCGGATCCCGGGAATGTCGGGCCGCGTCAAGCAAAAGGACGTCGTCCTCTTCTCCCGTCAGTTCTCCACGATGGTCAACTCGGGGTTGTCGCTAATCCGCGCGCTCGATGTGCTCGTGGATCAATCCGAGAGCGTCGGGCTGCGAGACACCCTTGCTGCCGTCAAGCATGATGTAGAGCAGGGTACGAGCCTGTCGGTGGCAATGGAGAAGCATCCGAAGGTCTTCAATCGTCTCTACGTGGCGATGATCAAGGCGGGTGAAGTCGGTGGTGTTCTCGACGAGACGCTGGACCGCCTGGCTGACATGATGGAGTCCTCGTTGGCGCTGCGCTCGAAGATCAAGTCGGCGATGGCCTATCCGGTTGTGGTCGGAGGTCTCATTGTCTTCGTGACGTCAGCGATGATGATCTTCGTTGTGCCGATCTTTCAAGATCTGTTCAATGACATGGGTGGCGGTGCTGCGCTGCCTCTCCCGACGCAGGTTCTCGTCATCATGTCCACGATCATGACCAAGGCGTGGTACGCAGTCATTCTGTTCTGGGTAGGAGTCATCTTCGGTTTCCGTAAGTGGAAGACGTCCGAGAGTGGACGTTTCATGTGGGACACGATCAAACTGAAGATGCCCGTGTTCGGTCAGCTCGCGCACAAGACGTCTTTGAGTCGATTCGCGCGGACGCTTGCAGTTCTGAGCCGAACGGGCGTACCGATCCTCCAGGCGATCGAGATCGTTCAGGACACCGCCGGCAACGAAGTCATGTCACGTGCGCTCGAGGATGTGAAGAAGTCTGTGAAGGAAGGTGAGTCCTTCACGAAGCCGCTCGCTCGCCACAAGATCTTTCCACCGATGGTTGTCCAGATGATGTCGGTCGGAGAGGAAACCGGAGCTCTCGACACGATGCTTGGGAAGGTCTCGGATTTCTATGACCGTGAAGTGGACGACACGGTTTCTGCGCTCACGAGCCTCATCGAGCCGATGCTCATCGTCGTGATGGGTGTCACCGTCGGTGGAATCCTGATCGCGCTCTATCTGCCGATCTTCAACCTCGCCAGCCTCGTCGGCTAGATCGTCCTGGTCAGCTAGATCGTCCTGGAGGACGCGTCTGCTCGGGCGCGTGCGCTGTCTTTCCAATCACCAGGCTCGGAGAGAGGTCTTGCCATGACCAGCGAGGTCCATGGAGGTCCAAATCGCCCGACGGACCCTTCCGATCGATGTTGTCGCGATCGCCCATTTGGCGGCGTTTTCGGCCACTGGGCGATGACTAGTCACAACTCTCAGTGGTGATTAGTCGCGGAAAGTACTTAAGGGTTTGGGGTCATTG
Organism: Acidimicrobiia bacterium; assembly: GCA_013003395.1. GTDB lineage: Bacteria > Actinomycetota > Acidimicrobiia > Spongiisociales > UBA5794 > JABDJC01. The sequence goes on along the minus strand of JABDJC010000219.1, from coordinate 5,212 downwards.
ACGATATTCACCTCGGGTTGAGATTCAACCCATGTGACCCATGAAAGGGGAACACCATGCTCAAGGCAATGCGTGAGCGGACTTCCCAGGAAGAGGGATTCACCCTCATCGAGTTGATGGTTGTAGTGCTGATTATTGCAGTGCTCGTTGCTATCGCCATCCCCTCGTTCCTCGGATTCCGTGTAAGTGCTCAGGACCGTGCAGCTCAGACCGTTCTTCGTAACGGCGTTCTCGCACAGAAGGGCTACTGGACCGACAACCAGGGATACGCCTCAACGCAGGCGAACCTTTCCAGCTTCGAGACCAGCATCGTCGTCGGAACGGACACCGTTGGCGAGATCGAGATCCCTTACCTGAACAACGCTACTGCAGGTGGCGAAGACACCGTCTGCATGCAGTCGCCCAGCGATTCAGGGAACAGCTTCGGCGTGTACATCGCTTCGGCAAACCCGGAGGAGTACAACTCCAGCAACGATTCCACTGTGGATCTTTGTGACGGCTCCGGTCAAGTGACCGGTAACGCAGCCCACGGGACCTGGACAACTGGCGGATTCCCGGCAGTTCCTTAAACAGGAAACGCAACTAACACGAAAAGGGACGGACCTCGGTCCGTCCCTTTTCCGCGTCTACAGTTCGCCTCCCTGCTGCCGATCAAGATCTACATGACCACACTTCTTGCGATCATCGGCGCCATTCTCGGACTCGCCATCGGCTCCTTCCTCAATGTCGTCGCCTATCGAGTGCCTCTCGGCAAGTCGGTGGTCTCGCCGCCTTCTGCATGTCCCAGGTGCGCTTCCGAGATCACCTCGCGCGACAACATCCCTGTCGTCTCCTGGCTGTTGCTCAAAGGCAAGTGCCGCAACTGCGCAGAGCCCATCAGTCCTCGCTACGCCGTCGTCGAGTTGGCGACCGGCGCGTTGTTTGCCGTAACTCCGTACGTGGTTGGCGCCGTCTGGGCAATAGGCGCCTACTGGTGGTTCGTTGGAGTCACCGTGACGCTGGTACTGACCGACCTCGACCACAAGCGAATCCCGAACCGAATTCTGTATCCAGGCACTGCGGTCGGCGCCGTCCTGCTGGTGGTTGCCGCGCTGCTCGATGGCGAGCCGGGCCGATTGGCGCCGGCGGCTCTCGGAGGTCTCGGCTATTTCACCGTCATGCTGGTCATCGCCCTGATCGCTCGGGGAGGCTTCGGATTCGGGGACGTCAAGCTGTCTCTGTTGCTTGGGATGTTCCTCGGATATCTCAATTGGCAATTCGTCGGTCTCGGATTCTTTCTCGCCTTCTTCTTCGGTGGTGTGGTCTCGATCCTGCTGTTGGTCACGAAGATCAAGGGACGGAAGGACAAGATTCCCTTTGGTCCGTACCTCGTGCTCGGCACCTACCTCGCCATATCGTTCGGCGATCCGTTCTTGGCCTGGTATCTCAGCTGACCACCAGCATCGGACCCGGATCGCCCCAGAGCGCGAAATCCTTGGGTACAGGAGGGTCCACGGGTACTCTCCGCGGCGCAGGTGACACCATCTGCGCGCTTGTGCACACCTGTACGAGCACGGGGCGATTAGTCGCACTGCCGAGTGGAGACTGGCAATGGCCGTTACGGTCGGCTTGGACATTGGAACATCTAGCGTGCGCGCTGCGGTCGTTGACGCCGCCAAGGGCAAGGCTGTCGTGCGCCGGTACGCCGAGATGCCGATCCCTCCCGGTGCAGTCGTGGCCGGCGAGATTCTCGACGAGGACGCAGTAGCCGAAACCGTTGCCGCGCTGTGGAAGCGAGCGAAACTCCCCAAAAAGCGGGTGGTCGCCGGTAGCGCGAGCCAGAAGCTGGTTGTTCGCCAGGTGGATGTGCCCCAGATGGGGGAGAGCGAGCTGAAGGAAGCGCTGCCGTTCCAGGTTCAAGACTCGATCCCGATTGCGGTCGAAGATGCAATGTTGGATTTCATTCCCCTCGAAGAATTCTCAACGCCTGAGGGCGAGCCGATGCAATCGATCCTGGCGATCGCCGTTCACCGAGAGGTCGTGCAGTCGCTCGTGAAAGTGACTGAAGCGGCGAAGCTGTCGCTGCTGGCGCTGGACCTCCAGGCGTTCGGTCTCGTCCGTGCGGTGTTCGGGCTCGAACACGACGTTGAGGATCCGTATCAAGCAATCGTCGACATCGGCGGATCGGTGACCCAGCTGATCATCGCGAAGGGGGGCACGGCGCGATTCGTCCGCATGCTTCCCACGGGCGGCGAGCAATTCACCAACGCATTGGTCGAATGACTCGATCTGAGCTTTGCCGAAGCCGACGTCGTCAAACGGCGTGTCGGAGTAGCCGCCGGTGAGCTACCCGTCGGCGAGGAGCCAGACGACGTCGCTCGCAGACTGCTCACCAAGCAGGCGGATCGCCTCATCGACGAGATTCGTGGCTCGGTCAACTTCTTCGCCTCGCAGTCATCCGACAGTATCTCTCGCGTGGTAGTGGCCGGGAACGCCGCACGTCTCCCACACCTCGCCAACCGACTCGGCCAGAAACTTGCGATTCCGATCGTGCCGGCCAAGATCCTCGAGCGTGTCGAAATCGGACGAGTAGGTCTCTCCGAATCCGAGATGCTCGACGCGCAACCAGTGCTGCCGACGGCTGTCGGCCTCGGACTGTGGGGCGAGACATGAGGCCGATCAACCTGCTTCCGCAGGAGTCGCTGGAAAAGGTCCAGGCGCGCCAGAGGATCGCTCGGTTCGTCGTCTACGGCATTCTCTACCTGATCGTGCTCGGGATCATCACGTTCATATGGCAGGGCCGAGTCGGTTCGGCCGAGCGCCGAGTCGAGGACGAGACGGCCATCAACCAGCAACTCGAGCGGGACGTCGAAGCGCTTGCTGACGCACGCGATCTCGTGGCGCGCTACGACGCCAACGTGGCGATCATCGATGCGGCGTTGCTCAATGAGGTCTCCTGGGGACGCGTCCTGAACGATCTCGCTCGGATGTTGCCCGATCGAGTGTGGCTGACGACGTTCGCCGGCGCCACCGCTGACACCGGCGACGGATCGCTCGGAACAGTGACGGTCGAGGGAACGGCATTTGACGTTCCCGACGTGAGCGCGTGGCTTCGATCCCTGGATTCCGATCGTTTTCCTTCGGTGGACGGCACGTGGGTTTCAGGTGTCAACGTCGGCCTGATCGGCGAGATCGAAGTGGTCTCCTTCTCGTCAGCCACGTCTCTCACGTTCAACGCGGCCTCTGATCGTCGTTCGAGTCGAGTTCCGGAGGTACCACGATGAAGCGCATTCAACTCGTGCTCGTCGTGGTCGTACTGGTATTGGTGACGGTTGCGTGGTGGTTCCTGCTGATCCGGCCGAGGAATGCCGACATCGCAGCGGCCGACCAGCGCGTTGCCAGTCTGGTGAGCGAGCGTCAGTCGCTGCGAAGCCAGATCGATGGCCTGAACCGCATCAAGGACTCCGAGGTCACGTTCATCTTCGCAATCGGCGAGATGGAAGCAAGCGTTCCGCAGAATCCCGATCTTGACGACTACCTGGAGGACGTCACATTCCTGGCGGCTCGATCAGGCATCGAGATATCCACGTTGAGCGCGGCGGTGCCTGCGCCGGTCGTTGGCGCGCCAGGACTCTTCCAGATCGACATCTCGTTGAGCGCCCAGGGTGGATTCTTCGAAGCGCTCGGCTTCCTGTTTGGTCTTGAAGACCTCGACCGACTCATGCGGGTCGACACGATTTCGTTCACCCAACTCAGCTCGGGTCCTTCAGAAGTCGATCCCGGCGAGAACGAAGAGGGAATCACGCCGAGAGTCGAGGCAGGCCTGGTTCAGATCGAGCTGTCTGGCAGATTGTTCACCCGCTCATCGGTCTCTGTGGAAACGCCGCCTCCGCCGACTACGACGACCTTGCCACCCGACGCGAGTTCACCTACGACAACCGTGCCGCCCACCACCACAACCACGACGGCGGCGCCATGATGAGGGGGAAGCGATGAGCGAACGCACCACACGTACCGCGACGGCCGTCTCGATCGTGGTCCTCTTGTTGCTGACTGCTGTGCTCTCGGCTTGGCAGTTGATCGGAGCGTTCAGCGCGTCGAGCGACGCGGCGAGTCTTGGCGAACCGCTCGCGGCCACGGCCGCGGCACAACCGCTGGCTGGTCCTGACTCAGTGCGGGTGACCGGTGCACTGCAGCTTTCTCAACCACGCGACCCGTTCCGACCGCTGGTGACTCCAGGCTCACCCGCAGCCGGTCTGCCTGGCGTCTCTACCGGCGAGGACGGGACGTTCGATCCTGGTCTGAGTGCGATCACGTTGATCGAGGTTCGACTCGTCAACGGCGTCTTGCGTGCCACCGTCGAAGTCAACGGGACGACATATGACGTCGGCGTTGGCGACACGTTTGCCGGTTCCTACCTCGTGGTTTCGCTCACCGAAGACTCGGGCGTGTTCACCTTCGGTGACACCGCGTTCGAGTTGGGCGTCGGCCAACAGATTCTGAAGTAACCGCCTTGGCGAAGATCAGTTCTCCGCATGCGACGCGGAGCCCCGAGGTATTGGGCCGGGATACCGGCCCAATCCTCATATGTGAACCATACGGGCTCAACAGTTCTCTACCATCTGCGCCATGTTGAGATATCTCACCGCAGGTGAGTCGCATGGCCCAGGGCTTGTCACGATCGTTGAAGGTCTGCCTTCCGGGATGGAAGTGACCGCCGAAGGAATCGGTAACGAGCTTGCTCGCCGTCGTCTCGGGTACGGCCGTGGCCGGCGAATGGCGCTCGAGCGCGACGAACTGGAGATCATGGGAGGCGTCCGGTTTACCCAGACGCTCGGAAGTCCAGTGGCGGTGATCGTCCGCAACACCGAGTGGGAACAGAAGTGGAGCGAAGAGATGTCGGCCGGCCCTGGCCAGTCGCGACGACCTCTGACCACCCCAAGGCCGGGTCATGCTGATCTCGCCGGGATGGTGAAGTACGACACGAAGGACGCCAGGGACATCCTCGAACGAGCTTCTGCTCGAGAAACCGCCGCCCGAACGGTCGTGGGGTATCTCGCCAAGCAGATGTTGCTTGGCGTCGGCATCGAGGTCGTCAGTCACGTTGTTGGCATTGGCGAAGAGATGTCGACCATCGACGTGCTTCCCACGCCGAGCGACCTCGACACCATCGACGAGTCTCCGGTCCGAGCTTTCGATTCGGAAGCCGAGACACGGATGATCTCCGCCATCG
>JABDJC010000100.1 GCA_013003395.1 Acidimicrobiia bacterium | reverse complement strand
GGTGTTCGTGCCTCGGCCGTCAGGAGATCGCCCGTGCACTTTCCACGACGGAGTATATCGGTATGGCGATAGTGAACCCTGAGAAGGCGACACGAGAGGCTCGAACGGCTGCAATCCACGCCGTTCATAGCTCGACCTGACGCGATCGCCCTTCACCCGTTGTGCCCCTCCTGGCCTCCCCCAATCACCGACTACGTCGGCGGGGGAGGAAACAGAACCCGTCCTCCCTCGCAGGGAGCGCGCGTGGAACTCTGTCCCCCTCGCGAGCGCCAGCGAGTGTTGGGGGGACAGCGGCCGCCAGGCCGCAGGGGGGCATTGTCGTGCGAGGGCTCCCTCGATCGCCGCGTACTGCACCCGACGAACGCGATCGATCTCTTCCCGTTGTGCCCCCTCCTAGCCTCCCCCAATCACCGACTACGTCGGCGGGGGAGGAAACCGAACCTCACCCACAGCAAGCGAAGCGAGCGTTGCTCTGTCCCCCTCGCGAGCGCCAGCGAGTGTTGGGGGGACAGCGGCCTCCTAGGCCGCAGGGGGGCATCACCGTACGAGAACGCCATCGGTCGCCGCGTCAGCGCTCGACGGACGCGATCGACCATCGCCCGTTGTGCCCCCTCCGCGGCTAGCGCCGCCAACTCCCCCAACCGTCTCCTACGTCGACGGGGGAGGAGATTCTGTCCCCCTCGCGAGCGAAGCGAGTGCTGGGGGGACAGCGGCCGCTAGGCCGCAGGGGGGCATCACCGTACGAACGCGTGCCTTCTAGTCCCAGACTGCGGCTATCGACATTGCCAGCTCTCTTTCAACGTCGAGGGACTTGTGAGCGCCCGCATCGACGATGAGGTCGCCGCCCACTACGACCGTCCGCACGTCGGCTGCGCTTGCTGACATGACGATCGACGACAGCAGCGAGTCTTGTGTGCTGCCGGCGAGTCTCACCGAGTCGAGCCCGACCGTGACGAAGTCTGCCAATTGCCCGACGGCGATCCTGCCCGCCTCGTGCCAGCCAAGTGCACGCTGGCCGCCGCTGGTCGCTGCGTTCATGAGTGCCTCGGCGGAGTGTCCGCCTCTCGTGCCAGTGACCAGACGCTCATCCAGCTCGACCGCACGGGCCTCTTCGAAGAGATCGATGACCGCATGAGAGTCCGAGCCGAGAGACAGCTTTGCTCCCGCAGTTACGAGCCGATGCGCCTCGCCCACCCCGTCTGCGAGATCTCGTTCCGTCGTCGGGCACATGCACAACGTTGCCGCTGCGCCACCCAACAACTCGATATCTCGCTCGCTCAGATGGGTTGCATGGACCGCAGTGAACCGCTCGGACAGCGCACCGGCTTGGCCCAGGACTTCGGTTGGCGTCTTCCCGTACCGATCGATGCACGCTGCGTTCTCCGCAGGTTGCTCAGAGACGTGGGCATGCAGCGGAGCGATCTGGTGGTCTGCCCACTTCGCAACGGTGGCAATCGAATCCGGGTCGACGGCTCGCACGGAATGGACCGCAGCTCCCAGTTTCACCGATGGAGATGAGGCGATCAGGTCGACGCGTTCCACCCAACCTTCAGCGGTGCCATCACTGAACCGCTGCTGAACGGGACTCAACGGTTCCCCGATACCGCCGGCGAGGTAACACGTGTCGAGCACGGTGAGTCGAATCCCGGCTGTTGTCGCAGCGACCGCGACTGCGCGCGTCATCTCGTTTGGATCGTCGTACGGAACACCACGAGGACCGTGGTGGAGGTAGTGGAACTCGCCAACGGCTGTGATTCCGGCCAGAGCCATCTCGCCGAACACGGCAGTCGCCAGCGTGCCATAGCTGTCAGGATCGAGACGCTCGGCGAGGGCGTACATACCGTCGCGCCAATCCCAAAACGTGTCGCCCCTTGCCCTGCCCCGCAGGGCCCGATGGAAGGCGTGACTGTGGGCGTTGGCCAGACCGGGCAAAGTCACGCCAGGCAAGACGGTGCTCCCACTGGATTCTGAAGCGACGTCTGTCCGTAGGCTGACAAAGCGACCGTCGACCACCTCGAGCTCGACGCTGCGGGCAACACTTGCACCGCCGAGCCAGGCGTACTCGCACCAGTACTTCATGCGTCGGCTGACAGGTGTGCGATGCGGCGCAGGAACGCCTCGCGATGGTGTTGCTCGAACTCGTCCCACGTCGTGAGTGTTGTGGTGTCGGTCACACGATCGAGGAAGAGCCTCCCGACGAGGTGGTCACACTCGTGCTGGAACGTGCCGGCCGACAAGCCCCGATGCGTTTGGACCTGCTCGACGCCATCGCGATCCCAGAACCGAATCTCCACGTTGACGAACCGGTAGAGATCACCTCTCAGGTCCGGCACCGATAGACAACCTTCATTGATGCGAACGATCTCGTCGTCGAGTGGCCGCAACACGGGGTTGACGAACACCGTCAGCGGGAGCGGCGGTTTGTACGGATAGCGAGGATTGCTCGTCACCTCGGCCACCGCGACACGAATCGGTCGATGTACCTGGTTGGCGGCGATGCCGGCTCCGTTGGCTGCGCGCATGGTGTCGATCATGTCGTCGATGAACTGTTGAAGCTCGTCGGTGGCAAGTTGCTCTCGGCTCACCGTGCTCGCAGCAGTGCGCAGCACGGGGTTGCCGACCTGGGCGATGTCGAGGACGCTCACTGCGGGCCAAGCATCGGAATGTGGACTCCTCGCTTGCGAGCCACGTCGATGGCGATCTCGTATCCGGCATCTGCATGGCGCATGACGCCAGTTCCGGGATCCGCGGTGAGGACTCGTTGGAGCTTCTCGGCGGCGAGGTCCGTGCCGTCGGCAACGCACACCATTCCGGAGTGAATCGATCGTCCGATACCAACGCCACCGCCGTGGTGGATAGAGACCCACGTGGCACCGCTGGACGTCGTGAGCAACGCATTCAGCAGAGGCCAGTCGGCGATGGCATCCGAGCCGTCCCTCATGTCCTCTGTCTCTCGGTAGGGCGAAGCGACCGACCCGGAGTCGAGGTGATCGCGACCGATGACGATCGGGGCTGACACCTCTCCGGTGCGGACCATCTCATTGAAACGCATACCCAGCCTGGCTCGTTCCCCGTAACCGAGCCAACAGATGCGGGCGGGCAAGCCCTGAAACTCGACACGTTCAGACGCCAGCTTGATCCACCGAGCCAGTGCCTCGTCCTCGGGGAACTCTTCGAGAACCGCCCGATCGGTTGCCGCGATATCCGCCGGATCACCGGACAAGGCAACCCATCTGAACGGTCCTTTGCCTTCACAGAACAGCGGCCGGATGTACGCCGGCAAGAATCCGGGATAGTCGAACGCTCGGTCGAAGCCGCCGAGCTGGGCCTCGATGCGGAGGCTGTTGCCGTAGTCGAAGACCTCAGCACCGCGGTCCATGAACTCCACCATGGCCGCGCAGTGTGTCGCCATCGACGCTCGTGCGCGACGCACCAATTCGTTCGGTGACGTGCGGACCATTTCCGCCATTGCGTCTGGCGAAACGTCTGCCGGCACGTAGCTCATCGGGTCGTGTGCGCTGGTTTGATCCGTGACTATGTCCGCGGGAAAGTCTCGGTCGAGGAGCTGCGGGAGCACGACTGCAGCATTGCCGACCAAGCCGACGGACAGCGCCCGCCGCTCGTCCTTCGCCGCGATGCAGCGATCAATGGCGTCGTCGAGATCGTCGGCAAGCTCGTCGAGATAGCGGGTTTCAAGCCGACGCTGGGCACGGTCCGGGTCCACTTCGATACACAGTGCCACGCCTTCGTTCATCGTCACCGCCAGCGGCTGCGCACCGCCCATGCCGCCAAGACCCGCCGTGAGCGTGATGGTCCCGGCCAGCGATCCGTCAAACTTCCTCCTGGCGATCTCGGCGAAACATTCGTAGGTGCCTTGCAGGATCCCTTGCGTACCGATGTAGATCCACGAGCCGGCAGTCATCTGCCCGTACATGGTGAGTCCTAGCGCTTCCAGCCGGCGAAACTCTTCCCAGTTCGCCCAGTCTGGGACGAGGTTCGAGTTCGCAATGAGCACCCGCGGCGCCCACTCGTTTGTGCGGAACACGCCGACGGGTTTGCCGGACTGGACCAACATCGTCTCGTCCGCTTCGAGATTCTTCAGCGTCTCGACCATCGCGTCGAACGCTTGCCACGAACGCGCTGCTCTTCCTGTGCCGCCGTAGACGACAAGATCCTGGGGGCGTTCGGCCACTTCAGGATCGAGGTTGTTCATGAGCATCCGCAACGCCGCCTCCTGTGGCCATCCTTTCGCGGACAATTCGGTGCCTCTGGCGGCGCGGATGACTCGATCGCTCACTGCAAACCTCCGATAGCTTCTTCGACCGCCCTCAACACCGCGCCGGACTCGACGAGGTCTTCCACCGCCAACAATTGCGGGGTGAGCCAACTGTCGGGGTCCGCCTCAGCGAGGGCTTGCTTGACGATCACTCCTGCTGCACTCGTTCCGACTGCCGGTTGGAGCGGCTCGCGAAACTGGAGACCCCGAGCGGCGCTCACGAGTTCAATGGTCAGGATCCGCCGGAGGTTGTCGACGGCAGCTCGCAACTTCATCGCTGCGGACCATCCCAGTGACACGTGGTCTTCTTGCATTGCGCTCGTGGGCAGCGTGTCGGTGCTCGCCGGATTGGCGAGGCGGCGGTTCTCAGCCACCATCGCCGCCTGGGTGTAGTGGGCGATCATGAGACCCGAGTTCACACCTGGATCAGGCGTCAGGAACGGCGGCAGTCCGTGGGACCGCTTCGAATCGAGCATGCGATCGGTGCGCCGCTCGGACAGGGCACCCAGGTCGGCGACCGCGATCGCCAGCAAGTCGGCAACCTGGGCTACCGGCGCTCCGTGAAAGTTTCCGCACGACTCGACCCTCCCGTCGGCGAGGACCACCGGGTTGTCGATGAACGAGGCGAGTTCGCGATCGGCGATGAGCGTGGCGTACTCGACGGCGTCTCGTGCCGCGCCATGAACCTGGGGAGTGCAGCGCAGTGAGTATGCGTCTTGCACCCTGTCGTCCCCGTGACGATGGCTCGCCACGATCGGAGAGGCTTCGAGAAGCGAGCGGAGGTTGGCGGCGCTCGCCTGTTGGCCGACTTGTGGGCGCATGGCGACGAGGTCAGCAGCAAACGGCCGGTCGGTTCCCATGAGCGCTTCGACCGTCATCGCTCCCGCAATGTCGGCAACACGGTTGAGGTGGCGAAGGTCCTCCAATGCAAGCACGACCATCCCGAGCATGCCGTCCGTGCCGTTGATCAGCGCGAGACCTTCCTTGGCTTGAAGTACCACAGGCGCGATTTGATGCTGTCCGAGGGCATCTGCTGCACGAACAAGTTCGCCAACGTTGTTCCTGACGTCGCCCTCGCCGAGCAACGCCATTGCCGCAGCAGCGAGCGGGGCGAGATCCCCGCTGGCGCCGAGTGAGCCGTACTCGCGAACCACAGGCGTCACCCCGGCGTTGAGTAGATCGAGGATGGTCTGGGCTACAACGGGCCGTGCGCCGGAATACCCCATCGCCAAGCTGCGAGCTCTGAGCACCATCATGGCTCTGACGACTTCGCGGTCGATCTCGTCACCCATCCCCGCAGCGTGAGACCGCACGAGACTCACTTGCAGCTCGGCCGAACGTTCCGACGGGATCACGGTGTTGGCGAGTGCACCGAAACCCGTCGACACGCCGTAGACCGGCTCGTCGGATTCGAACAGCCGAGCTACGACGTCAGCGCCGCGTTGCAGCGCAGCGACTGAGTCATTGGACAACGAGACGGTTGCTCCATGTCTGGCGACGGCGACGACGTCGGCGGCTGACATTCCTTGACTGCCCAATTCGATCTTGTTCACGATCGGAATCTACCGGGCCGGACCGCCGCAGACATGGGCTGCGCGCTTTGCACATTCACGACAGCTGCATTGCATTGTGCAATGCAGCTGCGCGGAACTCAACTCATGACACAACTGGTGACGCGTATCAGCGACGACCTTGCTCGCCGTATCGATGCGTTGGTCGACGAGCGAACAGCCGCCTCCCGATCAGATCTTGTACGAATCGCGATCGAGCAATTCCTTGATCGCCATCGGAGACAGCTGATTGGCCAGCGCATCAAAGCCGGTTACACGGAATCGCCTCAGACGGAGAGCGACGTCGGTTGGCCCGATGAGGCAACCCGCAGGATGATCACGGAAGAACCCTGGTGACCCCCAACCAAGGGGACATCTGGTGGGCAGAAACGGAGGACAAGCGCCGACCGGTCCTCGTCGTGACGCGATCTGGAGTCATCCCGGCCCTCAAATGGATCATGGTGGCGCCTATCACCAAGACGATCCGCGACATACCGACCGAGGTACGGGCGGGACTCCGTAATGGTCTGCCTGTCGAGTCGGTGGCGACCATCGACAATCTGCAGCCAATCCACCGATCTTTCCTCACAGAGCGAGTCGGTTCGGTCACAGATCGGTGGGAGATCTGTCGAGCGCTGAGCGCACTCGCCGACTGCTGACCAAATGCAGCTGTCATGACGTCCGACGCGAATGCGGGCCACCACAGAGGCTTCATCGGGGCGGATCGAGTCGATGCGTCCCCGGGGTCGCAGCAACGGGTGGCCGATATCGATCGCTTGTCAGGTTGTCTCTTCCCACCACGCCAGAACCCGCATTGCGCGCAGCGTGTTCCAGCGACTCGGCGAGCGACCTCCCTCCATCGTGAACCACACCTTGCCGCCGTAGCCTGGATTGATTGGCCACCGGCCGTCGCTACGGCGCTTGGCCAGCACAACATCTATCGGATCCTGCAGCCTTGGGTCGCGTTCAGCTGATGCAGCTCGGAAATAGTCGAGGCCGCGCAATATGTCGTGATGCCACCGGGGAGGAAATGGGAGTCGAGCCATCCGCGGATCGGGCACGTCGCCGGTCCGATGCGACCGATACAGGTGGTGGGCGCACAGAAACACCCGTGCGCGTCTCTCCGCCAACTCGACCTCTTGCGTGGCGGCGCCACCGCTCACGCAATACTCCCGCAGGCCTTCGAGCACATTGATAGTCGTGTGAAACGAGCTGTGGCTGGCGCCTGGAACGCAGTTCCATCCTCCGTCGTCGAACTGGTTGGCGAGAATCTCACCAACGAGTCGCTCGCGGCGATCATCGGAAATCGTGAACCAACTCGACAAAGCGAGGCCGAATCCGGCCACGCATTCTCCCCGATGTGGCTTTTTCGGCGAGCCGAACATCCACACGGGTTTCTCGACGAGCAGCCGGGTCGAGGCGACGGCGAAGGGATTGTCGCGAGGCAACCCCATACGCCAGAGAAGGAGCAACGTGTACGTAGTCGAAGTCCACTTGGGTGAATAGAGCCCGCCCGCCCAGCGACCATCGGGGTCGCGCTCCGACAACAGCTGGGCTCCCCAGCCAGCCTCGGCAACCTCTTCCTGGATCGAGCGCCAGGTCTCCGATGAAGCGTGAACCAAGTCCCGCTGAACTTGCCAGCGAATTGCAGGGTCACCTTCTAGGAGCCAGTCGACGATTCCTGGTTGATCCATTGGACCTCTGAGGCGAACACTATCCGTCTCCGTGCTCAGGCGCTGCAGGGCATACAGGCCGAGGCGGATCAGCCTCGGACGCGGGCAGGCCACCATGGTTTCAGTTGGGCTGCGGCCGGGATCTTCTCGCCGGCCACTTCGATCTCGAAGCTGCCTGTGTCGAGCCAGTCCTTGGTGACGCCGTCGGCGTCATTGACGTATGCCATAGCGAGTGGGCGGTCGAGCATGTAGCTCCACATGGCTGAAGAGACCCTGCCGACCAGTTCGCCGTCTCGAAACACCGGTTCGTCGTGATAGAGCAGTCGGTCCTGGTCTTCGAGTTTCAGTTGCACGAGCCGTTTGGAGAGAGGTCGACCTTGCTGTGCCAACAGGGCATCCCGTCCCAGGAATCCACCTTCCTTGGCCCACGCCACCGCAAAGCCGAGTCCGGCTTCGAGCGGTGTGTCTTCGTCGGTGATGTCGTGGCTCCAGTGGCGGTAGCCGCACTCGAGGCGCAGCGTGTTCATTGCGTGATAGCCCGCATGCCGAAGTCCGAGATCGGCTCCTGCGGCGACGACGGCGTCGTGGACGGCGACCGCGTCGTTCCACGGGACGTACAGCTCCCACCCCAGCTCACCCACGTAGCTCACCCGCAAGGCTCGCGACTCGACACCGCCAACGGTGATGTCCTGGGACGTGGCGAACGGGAACGTCTCGTCGGAGAGATCGGCGTCTGTGATCTTGGCCAGCAGCGCTCTCGAATTCGGGCCCATCACTCCGAGGACGGCATAGTCCTCGGTGACATCAGCCAGCTCGACGGCCTTGCCGCGGCCCGCTCGCTGCAGTGTTGCCCAATCCCGGGTGCGGGTCGCCGCCGCGGACACCACGAAGAACGACTCGTCACCGGTCCGGGTCACGGTGAGATCGGCTTCGATGCCGCCCTTGTCGTTGAGCCATTGGGTGTAGACGACCTTGCCGATGGCTACGTCGACGTCGGCGCCGGAGATCCAGTTGAGCAGTGTCAGTGCGTCGGGCCCGTCCACCGTGAACTTGCAGAACGAGGTCTGGTCGAACAAGCCGACGGCTTCCCGGACCGCCCGACATTCGGCTCCCGAGTTCTCGAACCAGTTCTGTTTACCGTACGAGTACTCGTATTGGCGCTGCTGGCCCGCGCCCGCATACCAGTTGGGTCGCTCCCAACCAGCCGTCTCGCCGAACACGGCACCGGCGGCGTCGAGGCGTTCGTGGAGCGGCGACTTCTTGATGCCCCGCGCTCTCTCGTACTGACGGAACGGCCAGTGCATGGCGTACAGCAAGCCGAGACTCTCTCCGATCCTCTGCTCGAGGAACTCCGGGTCGGCTTGGAATCCGAAGGTGCGCCGAATGTCGACTGGCCAGAGGTCCATGGGCGGCGCTCCGTCGATTATCCAGTCTGCGAGCACCCATCCGACACCACCGGCCGACTGGATTCCGACCGAGTTGAAGCCGGCGGCCACGAAGCAGCCGTCGATTTCGGGCGACTCGCCCAAGTAGTAGACCCCATCGGGAGTGAACGCCTCTGGCCCGTTGAAGAACAGCTGGATGCCACTGTCACCCAGAGCAGGCATCCGGTGCATCGACCGCTCGAAGATCGGGCCGACGTGATCCCAGTCCTCGGCGATCGTCCCGAACATGAAGTCTCGCGGGATGCCGTCGAGCTTCCAGACCTTGCCGCGTGGTTCGAAGAAGCCGGCCATGACCTTGCCTGCTTCCTCTTTGAAATAGGTGTAGTTGGTCGGGTCGCGCAGGGTTGGCGCTCCCGGCAGGACTCCTTCGATGGGCTCGGTGACGATGTAGAAGTGTTCGCAGGCCTGGAGGGGAACGTTGACGCCTGCAGTCCTCGCCAGTTGTCGGGTCCACATGCCTGCAGCGAGCACCACTGTTTCCGCTTCGATCGGACCGCGTTCGGTGTCGACACCGACGATTCGTCCGTTCTCGGTGCGGAGGCGTTCAACCGCAACGCCCTCGATGATGCGGACCCCGCGATCCTTGGCTCCTTTGGCCAGTGCCATCGTGGTGTCGACTGGGCTCGTCTGCCCGTCGCCGGGGATGAACACCGTTCCGATGAGGTCGTCGGTGTTGAGAATGGGCCACATCTGCTTGGCCTCGGCCGGGCTGATCTCGTACGACTCGACCCCCATCGATTTCGCCATCGAGAGACCTCGCAGGATCTCTTCCCAACGTTGCGGGTCGGACGCCACCGAGATGGAACCGGTCCGGACGTATCCGGTCGCCTGTCCGGTCTCGGCTTCCAATTCCTCGAACAACCGAGCGGTGTACGTGGCGAGTTTGGTGAGACTGTGCGAAGACTTGAGTTGAGACACGAGTCCGGCGGCGTGCCAGGTCGTACCGCCGGTCAGTTGGCCTTGCTCCAGCACGACGACATCGGTGACGCCTCGTTTGGCGAGGTGATAGGCAATGGAGCATCCGACGATGCCGCCCCCGACGATCACGACTCGAGCGCGAGATGGCAGGTCGGTCATTTGGCAAACGCTCCTGTGGGCAACGAGACGCGTCGGAGCGTAGCGAGGACGGACCGGCGAGTGTGCTCGCTTTTACCCTTACCGCTACACCAGGCACAATCCTTGGAACAGTCACCGGATGGCTGCGTAGAAGTACGCCGCGGCCAGCTGATCGTTCGTCGGTGTGGTCTCGAACTGGTCGCCCACCAACTCCATAGCATCAGACGCATCTTGCGAGTCCGTAGAGAACCACTCAGCGATCATCGGGACCACCGTCGGACCGTCCTCAGGAACAAGACCACGCAGCGTGTTTGGAAATGCGCCCCCGCCAGGGAGGCGAGACTCGAGACGTGATTCGATCATGATCCGCATCCCCTCCTCCACGAGTCGGCTCTCGTCAGACACCCTAAGAAGAATCGTCGTTGGCAATTCCCAATCGCGATCCCCGAGCTGCACCACATACGAGCGTTCGTTGACCTCAAGGCCGTGGAGGTGCGTGGCCGGGGTATACGTCATCGCCGACGCTCCCTTTGTGGATTCGAATCCAACCAGTGAAAAGCCCGGATCCGTTGTGTAATCGCTGAGCAAGTACTCGATGTCCTCCGCGAGAGGGAGCCCATGGGCAAGGTCGTCGAACGTCACCGGAAAGGTCTCGACCTGATCCAGGAGTTCGAGTATCGCCTCCCACGCCTTGTCGACGTCGTCGATCTCGTGCCGCTCGTTGGTCATCTATTCCCCAGTCGATTAGACCCATGCCGCCAAATCTGCTCAGCCCAACACAAGTCACCCCGGTAGCGTGCCATCGTGGAAACGTTCGACTGCGAGCTCATTCGGAGCGCCTTCCCGGCACAGCCGATCAACACGCTGTCGAGCCTGGCATTCATCATCGCCGCCGCGTACCTCTGGCGACGCCGCCACCGCCTCTTCGGAACCGTCATCGGGCTCACCGGCGTCGGATCGATCCTGTTTCACGGCAACCCTTCGAGCCTCTCGTCAGCGCTCCACGATGGAGCGCTCGTTGCGGCGATCCTGGGTAGCGGTGTCCTGGCGTTGCGGCGGATCCGCCTGGGCGCCGTGCCGATCGCGTCGATTCTCGTTGGTGCAATCGGCATCGTCGTCTGGTCGACTACGCGCACCGGCGGTTCTTGGTGCGACCCAGACGCCCTGATCCAAGGACACGCCGTCTGGCACGTCATGGCAGCCTTCGCCGTGGGTGCGCTTGCAGCCAAACCCACGCACGAATCTTCGTGATCCGATGGCTTCAAAGCCGAGACGAGGAGTACCGTGACGGCGTGGATCCGAAGCGACGACTCGCAGAAAGCTACGACCGTCACGCCCAGGAGCGAGAGGAGCGGGGCGAGCCCGAGTGGCGCGACGCAACCCGTGAGCTTTTTGCCGGGCGTTTGGAACGTGGCGACCGCATCCTCGAAGTCGGTGCCGGCGTTGGCTACTCGGCTCGATGGTTTTCCGATCAGGGTTTCGACGTCGTCGCCACCGACCTCTCCCCGGGAAACGTCGCCAAGATCCGAGAGAAGGGTGTCACGGCCTACATCGCCGACATGGGCGACCTCCCGTTTGCAGATGGCTCGTTCGCAGGGGTGTGGGCGGCGAGTTGCCTCATGCACATCCCCAACGACACGTTGCCGGCCGTACTCGCCGAGATCAGGCGCGTCCTCGCCGACGACGGCTTGTTCTGGTCGGGCACCTGGGGCGGACCCGAGTCGGAAGGCATCTGGGAGGAGGACTTCTACACACCGAAGCGGTTTTACTCATTCAGAACCGATGACCAGATGCGGTCCTTCTACGAAGCGAACTTCGACGTCGAGTCGATGGACGTTTCGCATCCCGATGCCGCCATTGATCGGCCATACCAGTCGACGTTCATGGTTGCCCGCTAGATCCGTGTTTTCCCGACCGAGGGGCCGGGTAGTACTCCACCATGGGCCACTCTGCAACCAACGCCACTGCCGCCGATCAACTGGATGACCAGTTTCGGTCTCTGCTGGAGGGCCTGCGGACCACCCTTCCCGGTGTGCAGGTGTTGTTCGCGTTTCTGCTCACGCTGCCACTGCTCCCTGCATTCGACCGATTGACGACCGCGGAACGGTGGGGTTTCGCGATCGCCTTCTTCGGTTCGGCTCTTGCCTCCGTGCTCTTGATCGCTCCATCGGTTCATCAGCGAGTGAGGGCCCCGATCTCCGGAATCCGTCGTCGTGATCCAAGTCACATCAGGGCCGCGGTCCGCCTCGCCATATCCGGCACCATTGCCTTCATCGTGGCCCTCGTAGCCGCGGTCTATCTCATATCGTCATTGATCATGCCCGTTCCATCCCTGACGGTGATCGCGACGAGCGCAATCGCCGGAGTAGCGGGATGGGCGTGGTTCTACATGCCGCTGGTCCAGTTCCGCGATTGAACTGTCTTGCCGGGGCGGCCTGCCGCCGCTACGTTTCGTGTCCTCATCAAGAGCAGCGGAGGGACAGGCCCTACGAAGCTGCGGCAACCTGCTCCACGCAAGGTGCCAACGCCTGATCGATGGATTTTTTTCGTCGCTCCGCAACCGTTCCCGAAATGGAGTAGCGCATGGCCGACGAACCCCTCGCATATCGACTGATCACAGGGACCGACGACCGCGCCTTCTGTGAACGCGTCTCGGAAGCGCTCGAATCCGGGTACGAGTTGTACGGGAGCCCTGCGATCACAAACGACGGCGGGTCCACCATCGTGGCTCAAGCCATTGTTCTGGTAGGTACCCGATGAGCTACGCCGGCGACGTTTCGCCGTCCGACACCTATGCCGCGCTCGCCGCCAACGAGAACGCGGTGCTGGTCGATTGTCGTACCTCGGTCGAGTGGCAATTCGTTGGCACGCCGGACCTGAGCGAAATCGACAAGACCACGAAGTTCATCGAATTCCAGCAGCTCCCCTCGGGCACGCTGAACCCAGCGTTCATCGACGAGCTGGACAAGAAGGTCCCCAACCGATCGACGCCGGTCTATTTCATCTGCCGGTCAGGAGCCCGGTCGGCTGCAGCCGCCGATCTCGCAACCGCCAGTGGCTACGAGTTCGCGTACAACGTCGCCGACGGCTTCGAAGGGCCCCACGACGACGAGCGACATCGTGGCTCCCAGGCCGGTTGGAAGGCATCGCAACTTCCGTGGAGGCAGTCATGAGAGACGACACGCAGGCGGTTCGAGGGGGATTGAATCGCACCGAATTCGACGAGACGGCAGAGGCCCTGTTCCTCACTTCCGGATACGTCTACGGGTCGGCCGAGGAAGCAGAAGCCGCGTTCGCCGGCGAGTCGGATCACTTCATATACAGCAGGTACGGCAATCCCACCGTTGCGATGTTCCAGGACCGCTTGCGCGGCATCGAAGGAGCGGAAGCGTGCTGGGCGACTGCGAGCGGCATGGCTGCCGTGTTCTGGTCCCTGGCGGCGCTCCTCGAGTCAGGTGACCGAGTGGTGGCGGCGCGAAGCCTCTTCGGCTCCTGCTTCATGATCCTGGATCAGATCCTGCCTCGGTGGGGGGTCGTGACCGAGTTCGTCGACGGCTCCGACCTCGAGCAGTGGGAGCGCGCTCTGGCTATGCCCGCCAAGGCCGTGTTCTTCGAAACACCCTCCAATCCGATGCAGTCGCTTGTCGACGTCGCGGCGGTATCGGACCTGGCACACAACGCCGGCGCCACGGTGGTCGTCGACAACGTGTTCGCCACACCTGTCCTGCAGAAGCCCCTCGAGTTGGGTGCAGATGTGGTCGTCTACTCGACAACCAAGCACATCGACGGTCAGGGTCGCACGCTCGGCGGAGCCATCCTCGGCACCGACGAGTACATCTACGAGCGACTCCAACCGTTCATGCGACACACAGGTCCGGCGATGAGTCCGTTCAACGCTTGGGTTGCCTTGAAGAGCCTGGAGACGCTCCGCCTGCGCGTCAACCACATGGCGACGTCAGCCAAGTCGCTTGCGGTTCGCCTCGAGCAGCTTCCGGGGGTCGAGCGAGTCTGGTACCCGGGACTCGAGAGTCACCCGCAACACGACTTGGCCGCCAAGCAGATGCGAGCCGGGGGAACCGTCGTCACGTTCGAGGTGAGCGGGGGCACGCCTGCGGCTTTCCGCTTCATCAACGGCCTGGACCTCATCGACATCTCGAACAATCTCGGCGACAGCAAGAGCCTCGTGACGCATCCGGCGACGACGACCCACCGTCGCTTGGGCGTTGACGGGCGGGCGGCCATGGGCATCACCGATGGGGTCGTCCGGATTTCCACCGGGCTCGAAGACATCGAAGATCTCACCGAAGACGTGGAGAAGGCACTCGCGGGCTGATCGGCTGGGTCAACCGTCGTGACGCAGGGTCATCATCGTTGCAGTCATCATCGCGACTGCTCGCCCTCCGTCGGCTGGAACGACTTCCGCCTGACATACCGACAGCGTGCGTCCGTTCTTCACGACCCAGGCTTTGGCGAGCAATGAATTGGCACGAGCGGGGTTGATGAGGTTGACCTTGAACTCGACCGTCAACACCTCGGCTTCGGGAGGCATCAACGAGAACGCGGCATAGCCACACGCCGAATCCATGGCTGCCGTGAGTACGCCGGCGTGAACGAAGCCGTGCTGCTGTGAAACTTCGAGGGAGTTCGAGAAGGTCAGCTCGACCCACCCGGCGCCAAACTCCTTCAGCGAGATTCCCAAAGTTCCCATCGCACCTTGTCGGGCGAAGCTGTGGCTCACTCGATGACGGAACTCTGGATCTTTGGGTTCGAACTCGGGTCTCATCCGAACAGTCTGGCCTCTCAACAAGGTCCGTGCCGAGATCTCTTGACATGTGAGTATTTACTCACATATCATCCAACTCATGGACGACGTGTTCAAGGCCATCAACGACCCGAGTAGGCGACTGCTCCTCGACGCATTGTTCGAGGCTGACGGTCAATCACTCGGAGAGTTGGCGGATCGCCTCCCGCAGATGACTCGCTACGGCGTCATGAACCACTTGCGGATCCTCGAGGAGGCGAACTTGGTGACCACCCTCAAGCAGGGGCGAAGCAAGTTCCACTACCTGAACCCCGTCCCGATCAGGCTGATCCACGATCGCTGGATCAGTAAATACGCGGAGCCTCGCGTCGGAGCGATCGCCGGCATCAAGGCTCATCTCGAACAAGGAGGAGCCCGAATGTCCAAGCCGGTGCACATCTACAAGGCGTACATCAACGCCGCCCAAGAAGCAGTGTGGGATGCAATCGTCAATGGCGATCAAACGGTTCAGTACTTCTACGGGACCAGAGTCGAGTCCGACTGGGAGGTCGGCAGCCCGATCGTCTACTACCAAGGTGACGGATCGATTGCCGCTGATGGCGAGATCATCTCGATCGACGCCCCGAAGCGGCTCGAATACACGTTCCAGGCTCGTTGGGATCCGGAGCTGGTCGCGGAAGGACCATCCAGGGAGGTCTGGGCGGTTGCGGAGGTCAACGGCATGTGCGAGCTCACCGTCGAGCTCTACGACGTTGCCCCAGACTCCAAGACCTACGACGACTTCGTAAACGGATTCCCGTACATCGTGTCTGGAATGAAATCACTGCTCGAGACCGGCAAGGGTCTCCCGCCGCCGTACTGAGCCGGTCGACTGGCTGGCCCCGCTCCGGCGGGGCCTAGCCTGGCTCGGTGAACACTCGTATATGGCTCGCAATCGGTGTGGCGGCGCTCGGCTGGGGAACCTCAGGCGTCGCGCAACGAGCCGCTCTGGCCGACGGAATCCCCCCGGTCGCCATGGTCGCGATGCGTTCGTTGATGGCGACAATCCTTCTCATCGCCCTCGTCCGGCTCAGCGGTCGTCCCCTTCCCAACACCCGCCAGGCATGGAAGCTCGGTGTGGTCATGGGCCTTCTCAATCTGGCGGTGCCGTTCGTCACGATGGCGATCGCGCTGCAATTCGCCTCGGCAGGTTTCGTCGGACTGATCATCGCTCTCATCCCACTCGCGACCGCGGTCCTCGCCCATTTCTCACTCGACAACGAACCGTTGCACGGCGCCAAGACGATCGGTCTGCTCGCAGGTCTCGGTGGCGTTGTAGTCCTGCTGCTGTCGGGTGACAGTGGAATCGGAGCAGCCGGGCGACCCGTGCTGGCGGCGTCATTGTCGATCGTGGGGGTGTTGGCGATCTCGTACGCGGGCATCTACGCCAAGAAGCACCAGACGTCGTACGACCCGATGGTGCTCACCGGCCTTCAATTCGCGGTCGGATTCGTCCTGATCGCCTTGTTCATGCTCGCCTACGAAGGCATGCCACCGTCGGTGACCCCGTGGGGTTGGTTCCTGCTGCTGTATCTGACGATCCCGGGCAGCGTCATGCCGTTCCTGCTCTTCTACTGGGTGCTGCAACGCACGACGACCACGATCGCTTCACTCACCGCCTACGTCGTCCCCCTGATCGCCCTCATCAGCGGAATCGTGATCCTCGACGAGCGGCTGGAGTTCGGCATAGCCATCGGCGGTGCACTCATCATGGTGGGCGTTGTTCTGGTCAATCGGGCCGACCGCCGACTACAAGCGAGTCCGACTGTCGTGTGAATCCCCGTGTCACCGGGTCCCCCATCACCCGGTGACACCCATCCCCTTTGTTGGTTCCCCCCTCGGATCAGTTGCGCGGCACCACCACATGGGTGATGGGTCTTCGGAGTTTCTGCTCGAGCCGATGGATCGCATCCATCCGCAGCCACTGCGAGATTCCCTTCGGGAACGTGGACACGATGATCTCATCGAAGTCGCTCTGGTTGAGTGCGTCGATGACGGCTTCGTACGGTCGCGGGTCCCCCACCCGTGCCTCCTCTACAGGAACTCCTGCGGCCTCCAACTGAGACTTTGCGGCAAGAGCTTTTGCCTCGGCAATCTTTTCGCCCTGGACTTCGGTGTACGCGTCCAGAAGATGCTTGACCGGTGTAGCCGGCACAACCAACACAACACGCGGATCGGCATCGTCGATGACCAGGCGGTGCACGGCTTTGACGAATTCCTCTGATTCAGCGGTCTGATGGGCAACTGCGAGGTACCGTGCCATGTCCTGAGCGTACGCGCCGAAACGACCCGGCGGGACGAAGATTGTGGACAACTTTTCCCGGTCTCAACCGACCACTTGGCCGCTCACAGGGGCCATCTCGATGAATGATCCTGCGCTGCGAGCTCGTCCTTGCAACGTCACTTCGTCGCCGTCCTCCAAGAACGTCCTGGTCTCGCCCGTTGGCAGGGTGAGTGGATCGGCACCGTTGTGCGTCAATTCGATGAAGCTGCCGTACGTGCCTGGCTCGCTGCCGGAGATGGTTCCCGATGCGCACAAGTCGCCTGTGCGCGTCGATGCCCCGTTCACCGTGAGATGGGCCAGCTGCTGGGCAGGGGTCCAATACATCTGACCGAAGTTCGTTGCAGAGATCCGCACGGGCTCGAGCCCTACTTCTCGCATCGTGCGACTGGACAGCAACACTTCCAGGTCGATGTCGAAGCCCCACGGATCGGTCCCACGCAGATAGGGAAGCGGCTCCGGGTCCTGCGGAGGCTGAGGGATCCGGAACGGATCCAGGGCCGCCAGCGGTGTGACCCAGCCAGCCAAGCTGGTGGCGAACGACTTGCCGAGGAACGGCCCGAGCGGCACGTACTCCCAAGCCTGGATGTCTCGTGCACTCCAGTCGTTGACCAGCCCGAACCCGAAGATGTGATCTGCGGCTTCAGCCAATGCAACCGGCGAGCCGATCTCGCTCGAAACACCCACCACAAATCCCATCTCGAGTTCGATGTCGAGCCGCTCGCTCGGACCGAACGTGGGTCCGTCCTGCCCACGCCGCTGACCGGAGGGTCGATGCACAGGAGTACCCGAGACCACAACCGTCCCTGCTCGACCGTGGTACCCGACCGGGAGGTGCTTCCAATTGGGGAGCAAGGGTTCGGAGTCGGGCCGAAACATCCGCCCCAGGTTGGTTGCGTGCTGTTCCGACGAGTAGAAGTCGACGTAATCAGCAACCTCGAACGGCAGGTGAACGTCCACGGCGTCAACATCGTGCAGGAGCGGAAGGACCGTCGACTGGTGCCGTTCGTCGGTGAGCAGGTCTTGGACGATCTGCCGCACCTCTGACCACATCGCTGGTCCAGCCGCCATCAAAGGTTTCAGCGACGGATGCGCCACGACCGACGGGACGAGCCCTGCGCTCGCGGTCGCCGCCAAGTCCAAGGCGAATCCTCCGATGCGCACCGCCAGACGACGGGTGCCACCGTCCGTCGAGATCAAGCCATATGGGAGGTGGTCGGTACCGAACCCTGACTCGTTTGCCCCGTCTACCCAACTCAAAGAAACACCTCATGTGACTCTGCCGGCTCGAAAGGTCGGCTAACTTCGCGTCATCACGACCTCGCGAAGGAGAATAGGTGGCGACGGGCCTGCTCGATCATCTCATCGACTACGCAGGCGTGTTTCCGCCGGCAAGCCACACCCTTGACGAGGCTGTCCGGCGGTACCGCGAAGCCATTGCAGGACCGCACGGGTGGATACTCGGACCGATACTCGTGCGGGCCAGCGAGATCGACCAGGCACCAGCCGATCTGCCGATCGGAGTCGTCGCCGACGTGCCACTCGATGAACTCCCCGAAAGAGACGGCCTCGTGCAGGTGGAGCGGCGCTACCACGGTGGAGCCCTGGACCCGATTGCGAGACAACTGATCGAATCTGCACCGATCGCATATCTCGAATTGGGTGATCCAGCGCCTCACGCCGCAATCGCAGCGATCGCCGACCTCAGGCAGGAGGGTCTGGACGTGAGAGCCAAGATCCGAACTGGTGGCGCGAGCGCGGCATCCTTCCCAGGTGTCGATGAGGTCGCCGACTTCATCGAGACGTGTGTCGCTCACTTCGTTCCGTTCAAGGCAACCGCCGGATTACACCACCCCTTTCGAACTGCATCTGTCGTTCCCGAGGCGACGGAACACGGCTTCATCAACATGCTGGCGGCTGTCCGGGTTGCACTGAGCGAAGAGAACACTTCGGTTGCCGACTGCCTCGCCGAAACCGATCCGACAACATTCGATCTGCCGACAGCCACTTGGCGAGAGGTCGGCGCCCAAATCGACGCTTCAGCGGTGAGGCACGTGTTCCGATCCATCGGCTCATGCAGTTTCGAGGAACCGGCGGGCTACTTGCTCGACCTCGGACTGGATCTGCGTCGAGCCACATAACGTCCCGAAGCGACACGAGCGAACCCACAAAAGGCAGAATGTCGACTGTGACCACACCTACCAAGACCGCAGGAAAACTCGGGACGTTCTCCGGAGTCTTCACCCCATCGATCTTGACGATCCTCGGAATCATCTTGTTCCTGCGAACGGGCTTCGTCGTCGGCAATGCGGGTTTGATGCGAGCGCTGTTGCTCATCGGCATTGCCAACCTGGTATCGATCCTCACGACGTTTTCGCTCGCAGCGATCTCCACCAACATCGAGGTCAAAGGTGGCGGCGACTACTACCTCATCTCCCGCACACTCGGCGTCGAGTTCGGCGGTGCCATCGGCATCGTGCTGTTCCTGGCTCAATCGGTGTCGATCGCGTTCTACGCCATCGGTTTCGGCGAAGCAGTCGTCTCGCTGTTCGACGTCGATTCCGCCTGGGTCACACAACTGGTCGCGGCAGCCGCCGTCGCGGCACTGTTTGTTTTGGCGTGGGCTGGAGCCGACGTCGCGAGCCGCTTCCAATTCGTCGTCATGGCGTTCTTGTTCGCGGCCCTCGGGTCCTTCTACTTCGGAGCGTTCCAGGGCGCTGACAGCGCGATCCTGCAGTCCGGGTTGAGCGCACCACCGGGCGCCCTCGGTTTCTGGGTCGTTTTCGCCATCTTCTTCCCTGCGGTCACAGGGTTCACCCAAGGGGTGAGCATGTCAGGTGATTTGAAGGACCCAGGCAGGAGCTTGCCCAGGGGCACCTTCATAGCCGTCGGCCTGTCACTGCTCGTCTACGTGTCGGTTGCCGTCTTGCTTGCGGCGAACGCTGTTCCCGCCGCTCTCATCGACGACACCCGAATCATGCGATCCGTGGCCTCGGTTGGCTTTCTCATCGATGCTGGAGTCATCGCGGCGACGCTGTCGTCGGCGATGGCGTCGTTCCTTGGGGCCCCGCGGATCCTGCAGTCGCTCGCCAGTGACAAGGTGTTCCCGATTCTCAATCCGTTCGCCAAAGGCGTTGGGGAGACCAACAATCCAAGACGTGGCGTGTTGCTGTCCTTGGTAGTCGCCCTGGCGACGGTTGCGCTGGGAAACCTGAACGCCATCGCTCCCGTCGTGTCCATGTTCTTCCTCATCTCCTACGGCCTCCTCAACTACGCAACGTACTTCGAGGCCAGAGCCAAGAGCCCATCGTTCCGGCCACGGTTCCGATTCTTCGACAAACGGATCTCGTTGGCGGGCGCCCTCATGTGTCTTGGCGCAATGCTGGCCATCAACGTGATCGCCGGTGCCGCCGCAGTGGTGGTGCTCCTCGGGATCTACCAGTACCTCCGCCGCAGTGAGCGACCCGACCGGTGGGTCGATGCCAGCCACTCTCACCACTTCCAGCGGGCGAAGGAAAGCATTGCGGCACTGACCGCCGAACCAAAGAGCGCTCGAAATTGGAGGCCACAGATCCTGGCGTTCTCCGCCGACCCGGAACGGCGAGCACGACTTCTTCAATTCGCCACCTGGCTCGAAGGGGACAGCGGTCTCACCGCCGCGGTCCGAATCGTCGAAGGTGACGGCATCCGCGGACGACGCCTTCGCGAATCCGAACAGGAGGCCTTGGAGGACCAGATCGAAGCGCTCGACCTCGATGTGCATGCCCGGTCTGTGTTGGCGGCCGATGGCATGGAGGCGTTGCCCGTAGTCGTGCAATCGTTCGGCATCGGTTCCGTGAGAGCCAACACGGCATTGTTCGGCTGGCCCGAGTCTGACGATCCCGAGCGGCGGCGGTTGTACGTGGACGCGCTCCAGGACGTCTACCGGCTCGGAGTGAACGTCGTGTCCATGTCGAGCGATCCGGCGAGATGGAATGCGATGGCACTCCGCCCTGCGAAGGAGCGACGCATCGATGTGTGGTGGGCTGGACACGACGACACGAGCCGCCTCGCCCTTCTCGCCGCCTATCTCTTCACACGGACTGGCCCGTGGGCCCAGTGCAAGATTCGGGTTCTGTCCAGTTCCGTGGACGACATCCCGCCAGACGAAGTGGAAGAAGAGCTCGCGAAGGTCCTGGAGGCTGCACGAATCCGAGCGGTGCCCCAGGTGCTCGAGTACCCCGATCCGAAATCGTTCGCGTCGGCGTGTAGTGACGCTGCGCTCGTGCTGGTGCCGATGCGCATCAGACGTGGCGTGATTCTCGGACCGTTTGACGTCCCCCTCGACAATCTGCTCAGACTGCTTCCCATGACTGCAGCGATCCGTGCGGGCGCACCGATCGATCTGGTGGCTGGTCCCGAGTCGGGCCTCCCGGGGCAGATCACCGCTGCTGAAGAGTTGTTGGCCGACGCCGAGGCTCGACTTCGGGCGCTGGAATCCGAGGCTCAGCGTGCGAGCTATCAGGTCGAGTCGTTGCGAAGCGCCAATGCCTCGTTCGACGCAAGTGAGCTCGAAGAGCTTTCGCACGCGGAGGCACAATTGGCTCGGGTCACGCGAAGGGCCCTGACGGCTCAAGCCAGGGTGGACGCGGCGAAGGCCGACGTCGCTCGGCTCCTTGCCGAACTCTGAAGCGGCTGGTCAGGGCCGCTTCACCCAGCGTCCGTTTCGAAGCACTCCCTTGGCGTGCAGCAGCGTCTCGATGTGATCCACCGGATCGGCTCCCACCAACACGAGATCGGCAGCCATGCCAGGAACCAATCCGGTGACGGCGTCGAAGGCCGATCGCCGCGTGATGGCCTCGAACGCGCGCCGAGACGAGAGGCCGTACTCGACCAAGCGGACCGCCTCTCGTGCCACTTCGCCGTGGGCGACTGCCAAGTCGGTGCCTGTCAGCAAAACCACCCCGGCTTCTTCAGCGAGCGGCAGCAGTCGCGCCACGTTCTCGAGTCCTTCACCGATCACACGCGCTCCAGTTGAACCCGCTCGCAGAGAGTTCATCGTGTATTCCATCGCCACCACCGTCGGCACCCAATGCCCGCCGCGCGCTCCGAGAGTCTCGAGGTCCGCTTCTGTCAGGAACAACCCGTGCTCGACGGAGTCGACGCCGGCGGCTACCGCCGATGACGGTGCGTCCCTACCCATCGTGTGAATAGCGACCTTGCGGCCCGCAGCGTGCGCCACCTCTACCGCTCGGGCCAGAGTCGCTCCGTCGAAATTCTCCAGCACGCCGACTTCTCGGCGAGGCCAATCCCCGACGATCTTCACCCAGGAAGCGGGCGTGGCACATCTGTCAGCCACTGCCGTCGAGAGGTCCTGCGGCTCGACCTTCAGGCCAAAGTTCGGGTAGTACCCGCCAGGACTCGCCATCATCGCCCCTGCCATGTGCAGGTTGGGCACGTCGGTCAGGGGCTCGGCGAGCAGCGCCAGGTGTTCGTCCGTCTTGCCGCCTTTGTCGGCGACCGTGAGAACGCCTGCTTCGAGTTGCGCTGTTGCGCGTGCCCTGAGAGCCGCGAGGTCGTCCTCCGGCGGCGAGTCGATCATCGACCGGACACCATCGGCTCCGAAGTGCGCGTGAGCGTCGACCAGCCCACCGATGGCAACGTATCCACCGAGGTCTATCTCCCCGTCGATGCGGACAAGATCGGGATCGACGAACCACCCCCGCTCCACAGCAATGTCGAGTCGCGAGCCATCACGAAGATTCAGTTTGAGCAAGGTGGCCACGAACAACGACGCTAGCGGTCTCTTCCCGTTGTGCCCCCAGCGAGCGGAGCGAGAACTCTGTCCCGTCGCGAGCGCAGCGGGCAGCTTCTGTCCCCTCGACGAGCGCAGCGTGGGTAGCTCTGTCCCCCTCGCGAGCGCAGCGAGTGTTGGGGGGAGGCGGCCTCCCAGGCCGCAGGGGGGCATCACCGCACGAGAACTGGCCCCCCGGTCGCCGCGTCAGAACATGCCGGACGCGATCGACCTTTATCCGTTGTGCCCCCTCCGCTCCTAGCGGAGCTTCCTCCCCCAACCGTCTCCTTCGTCGACGGGGGAGGAGAAAGACATCCGGCCCCTCCCCAACGAGCGCAGCGAGCGTTTCTCTGTCCCCCACGCGAGCGCCAGCGAGTGTTGGGGGGACGCGGCCTCCCAGGCCGCAGGGGGGCATCACCGCACGAGAACTGGCCCCCCGGTCGCCGCGTCAGAACCCGCCCAACGCGATCGACCTTTATCCGTTGTGCCCCCTCCGCGGCTAGCGCCGCTTCCTCCCCCAAACGTCTCCTCCGTCGACGGGGGAGGAGAAAAGCATCCGTCCCCTCCCAACGAGCGCAGCGAGCGTTTCTCTGTCCCCCTCGCGAGCGCAGCGAGTGTTGGGGGGACGCGGCCTCCTAGGCCGCAGGGGGGCATCACCGCACGAGAACTGGACCCCCGGTCGCCGCGTCAGAACATGCCGGACGCGATCGACCTTCACCCGTTGTGCCCCCTCCGCTCCTAGCGGAGCTTCCTCCCCCAACCGTCTCCTCCGTCGACGGGGGAGGAGAAAAGCATCCATCCCCTCCCCAACGAGCGCAGCGAGCGTTTCTCTGTCCCCCTCGCGAGCGCAGCGAGTGTTGGGCGGACAAAGGCCGCCAGGCCGCAGGGGGGCATCACCGAACGAGAACCCTTGCGGCCATTCAGTCTCTGGTCACCACGAACGACTCGTCTTGGAACCAGAGTCCGCCGTGTCGTTGCAGCACTGCTTCAGCTGCTTCCAGGTAGTCCGCAGAGCGCAGGACTTGGTTCACTCGATCGTCATCGATCTGTGCCACGTAGACCGCCGCGTTCCATGCGGCCAACAGCATCGAAGTTCCGATGTTGGAACCCATGTCGTCGGGGAGCGCGTGCATGCTGTATGTGAAGAGCGCGTCTTCGTCGCCGTCGCCGTGGATGGAGAACTCGTCTCCCAGTC
>JABDJC010000112.1 GCA_013003395.1 Acidimicrobiia bacterium | reverse complement strand
GCGAACGCTCACGTCGGTGACGGCCGCTCGTCCATTTACACTCCACTGTCCCGCCTCCGTAGCTCAGGGGATAGAGCACCGGTTTCCTAAACCGGGTGTCGCAGGTTCGAATCCTGCCGGAGGCGCGAGAGCGCGAGTCTGGCAACACCTCGAGTACGTCGGATCTCACGTACTTGCCGTAGTGTTCTGGCGTGACTGCTCAAGACACCTCGAACACGCGGACCGCCGTCTCGACAACTCGCGAAGACGTCGTGACAGGCTTGCTGGCCGTTGTGCTCGTCGGTGGGCTGTACCTCGACGGTTGGGCCGACCATTCATTGTCAGGTTCGCCTCGCATCGGAATCGTCTTCTACGGCGGGTTCATTGCGATGGTGGTGTGGATGTTCGTCATCACCTATCGAAAGGTCTCTGTTGCTCGACCGGTGAGACGTTCGGTGCCGCGGGGATACCGGGCCGGTGTGATCGGCGTCGTCGTCTTCGTGGCAGGTGGGATCATCGACGCCTGGTGGCACGGTGCGTACGGCGTGGAGCAAGGCTTGGCGGTCTTGCTCAGCCCGACCCATCTTCTGCTGTTCTCTGGTCTTGGTTTGATGGTGACAAGTCCTTTCCGCGCCTCAGCGTCTCGCAAGGAGCAGGCACCGGAAATATTCTCCGAGTACCTCGGCGCGCTTCTCTCGATGGCGGCCGTGACGTCGCTTCTGGCGTTCGTCATCGCCTTTGGAATGGGACTGGTGCCGTGGCGGCTCGAAGCGCTCTACAGCCCGCTGGACGGATCGAACGAACTGATCGTCGCCTACCAGGTGCTGACGATGATCATGACGACGCTGGTTCTGGTCATGCCTGTTGTCGTGTTTCTCCGCCGCTGGGACCCACCACCCGGTGCCGTGACCTTCGTCTATGCGATCTATGCCGTGCTCAGTTCTGCCCTCACGGGTTTCGACCAGCCGTGGATCATGGCTGCACCGATAGGCGCTGGACTTGTTGCGGACCTGATCATTCGGCTCACTGGTGCCGGACCCCGCGATCTCGAGTCCGTCCACATGGTCGCCGCGGCGATCCCGCTGGTCGTGTGGTCATTGTTTGTCGCGCTCGTTGCCCGGTTCGCGTCCGTCGGTTGGGACGTCGGATTGTGGTCCGGAGCGATTCTTCTGATGTCGGCGGTTGGTCTCACGAGCAGCGTGGTGAGCACATCGCGCCGGTGACACGCAGTGTTTGACACCGATGTGCTCTTCATTGCCATCGTCGTACTCGGATATGGCGCGGTTTCCGGCCGGATCCAGAATTCACATTTCACTGCGCCGATGATCTTTACGTTGGTCGGCTTCGTTGCCGGCGGTGACGTGCTCGGGCTCTTCACCGTGGATCTCACCGATGACGTCGTGCGAGTCGTCATGGAGATAGCCCTCGTGCTCGTGTTGTTCACCGACGCAACCCGCATCGACATCGGTCTGCTTCGCGAGCGATTCCGTCTGCCGCTGCATCTTCTGGGTGTGGCGATGCCGCTGATCATGCTCGCCGGTCTCGGAGTTGCGCTGCTGCTGTTCCCACAGTTCACCGTGTGGGAAGCGCTTGTCGTGGCAGTGATCTTGGCGCCAACAGACGCCGCGCTGGGTCAGGTGGTCGTCACCAGCAAGGCGGTTCCGGCCGTGGTGCGGCAGTCGCTCAACGTGGAGAGCGGTCTTAACGATGGCCTGGCGTTGCCGGTTTTGACGTTTGCGGTGGCGGCGACCGTTGCCGAGGGTGAAGCAGAAGGCGTAGGCCAATGGCTGGCCGAAGCGGCAGGCGAGGTCTTGATCGCGATTGTCGTGGGAGTCGTCGTCGGGTACCTGGGTGGACTCCTGGTCTCCAAGGCCACCGAGTCGGGCTGGATGAGCCCCCCGTTTCAGCGCCTGGCCGCTCTGGGACTCGCGCTGGCGGCGTACTCGGCAACCCTCGAACTCCACGGCAGCGGCTTCATTGCAGCGTTCGTCGCCGGTCTCACACTTGGCGCGTTGAATCGCCCGGTTTGCGAGTGCCTGTTCGACTTTGCGGAGGCCGAAGGTCAGCTGCTCTTGTTGATCACGTTTCTCTTCTTCGGGGCTGCGGCTGTTGGTCCGGCCATGGCCGAAGCCACATGGCAAACGGTCGTGTACGCCGTTGCAAGCCTGACGGTCGTTCGGCTCATTCCGGTCCTCGTCTCGATCTGGACTCGACCTCTCACACTCTTCACCAAGCTGTTCATCGGTTGGTTCGGTCCCCGCGGAATTGCGTCGATCATCTTCGGAGTTCTCGTGTTGGGCGACATGGCGTTTGGCGTGAGAGACGAAGTGTTCAACGTGGTATCGCTCACGGTCTTGTTGTCGATTGTTGCCCACGGATTGACGGCGAGGCCCGCAGCCAATTGGTATGCCAGGGAGATGGATTCCATGGCGGACGAACACGACACCATGGACGAGTTCGGATTTGCACCGGATATCCCCACGCGAGCCGGAATGTCAGACGACTGACCGTCTGGCTACGCTGCCCGCATGGCAACTGACGAAGAACGCATCGCACTGTTTTTGGACTACGAGAATCTCGCAATAGGCGCCAGAGACAGTCTCGGTGGTGCATTTGACTTGAAACCCATATCTGACGCACTTGCCGAGCGAGGTCGCGTCGTGGTGCGCAAGGCATATGCCGACTGGTCCGCCTTCGACGATGACCGTCGCATGCTCACGAAGAACCATGTCGAGTTGATCGAGATCACGCAACGCATGGGTGCCGTTCGCAAGAACGCCGCCGACATCAAGCTTGCCGTCGATGCGCTCGAGTTGGCATTCGAGCGGGAATACCTGACGACTTTCGTCATCGGCACCGGCGACAGCGACTTCACGCCGCTCGTCCACAAGCTGCGCGAGCTGAACAAGAAGGTCATCGGAGTTGGCGTGAAGAACTCGACGTCGGCGCTCCTGCCGCCTGCGTGTGACGAGTTTTTGTTCTACGACCGGCTCGAGGGCGTCGAGCCTGCCCAAGCACGGCGCCAGAAGAAGAAGACAAGTGCATCAGACCAGGCCGATGAGCCGGCGATTGCAGACGGCTCTGGCGACCTCGATTCGCTTTCGGCACTCGTCACCGCAACGGTTGGAGGCTTGAAGCGCACCAGCGGCGGAGCGGTCCTGGCCTCATCGGTGAAACGCGCGTTGCTCCGGAAGGACCCGACGTTCAACGAAGCGGATTACGGCTTTCGTGCCTTTGGCGAGTTGATGCGACATCTCGAGAACGCAAACGTGATCGAGCTGAGCGAGGGGTCGGCCAAGGGCGATCCAGAGGTCGGATTTCCGACTCACGGTCGTGGCGAAGACGAGGCGTTTGCCGTACTGCAGACCGTGGTCGCCGATCTCGAGCAGAAGAACGAGTCTCCGGTGCTGTCTGGCCTCAAGAACCAGGTGCGCAAACGTATTCCCGACTTCACCGAGAAGCGATTCGGGTACGGCGGTTTCCTTCAGTTCGCCAAGGCGGCTCGCGCCAAAGGTCTGATCGATCTGGAGTGGGACGACGACAAAGGCGACTACGTGCTGCGGGTCGCGAGCGTCCTGCCCGAGTAGCTTCAGTCTCCTTCGTGGTGTTCTGGCTCGCTCCACTCAGGTTCGTCGGCGTCTTGCCGCCAGAGTCGTTCTGGTTCCGCCCTGAGTTCCGCCCACCACAACTGCAATCGTTCTGGCAGCGGCAGATCTGACGAAGCCGGCAATATCGGTCCTTGTCGTCGCCATCCAACGAGCCGGAGCGTCGCGTACATGGCGCTACCGGTGATCGCCACGATCCCGACACCGGCAAAGAGCACCGCGATCCGCGGGAGTTCCAGAGCGAAGAATGTCCTTGTCGAGTCGGACAGGAAAGTGAGCGCCAACAGTGCGGCCATACCGCCGACAAGTAGACGCCTCAGGGTGGTGAGGGGCCGGCTCACGATCACCAAGGCAAACAGTCCGATCGCGGCCAGGACGAGCGTGGCCATGGTCTGAGCTTCGATCAGCGAGTCGGTTTCGGACAGTGCGATCTCATAGGCTGCGAAGGTCGCCAAGCCAGCGGCGATGCCAGTCGGCAGTGCGAACCGCATGACCCGTTTCACAAAACCCGAACGTGCCCGGCGGGCGGAAGGCTCGAGGGCCAGGAAGAATCCGGGTATGCCGATGGTGATCGAACCGACCAGTGTCAGGTGGCGGGGGAGGAACGGAAACGCTCTGCCCGCGAGGCCGACCATGAGCGCGATCGCCACCGCATAGACGGTTTTGGTGACGAACAAGTTCGCGACCCGTTCGATGTTGGAGATCACGCGACGCCCCTCGGCGACGACACCGGGCAGTGACTCGAATTTTCCGTCGAGCAGGACGAGCTGAGCCACGGCACGCGAGGCCGAGCTTCCTGACCCGACCGCAATGCCGATGTCGGAGTCCTTCAGGGCCAACACATCGTTGACGCCGTCTCCAGTCATGGCGACAACGTGACCGCGCAGTTGCAGCGCCTGAACCATGAGCCTCTTTTGTTGTGGAGAGACGCGTCCGAAGACCGACACGTCATCCATGATCGTGGCCAACTCGGCAACGGTCGTCGGCAGTGTCCGTGCGTCGACGGGGTTGTTCGAACCCGGGAGACCAACCTCGCGTGCGATCGCAGCCACCGTGTCCGGGTGGTCGCCGGAGATGACCTTGGCGGCAACGCCTTGTTCAGCAAAGTACCGGAGCGTTGCCGCAGCGTCTTTGCGAATCCGGTCACCGAGCGTGACCACGGCGACGGGTACGAGACCGGAAGGCAGGACGTCGTGGCTGAGCTTGCTGTTCGACCGCGCCAGGACGACGACTCGCTTGCCGCCCTTCGTGTGTTGCGCAGTGATGTCCAACACGTCGGCGGATCCGCCCGCGACGATTTCCGGAGCACCGAGAATCCAGGTGCTCACCCCATCAGGGGAGCGCAGCGCGGCGCCGGACCACTTGCGTTTCGACGAGAAGGGGACGACGTCTAGAGCGCGCCACGGTGAGTCAGGGAACCCGCTTGCGATGGCCGCCTGGGTTGGATTGGGGTTCTCGTCCACTGCAGCCAGGCTCCCGAGCGCTGCGTGGAAGTCGACGGCAGGATCCAATTGGATCACGTCTTGCACGGCGAGCCGACCCTCGGTGAGCGTCCCCGTCTTGTCGAAACACACCACGTCGACTCGGGCGAGTCCTTCCACTGACGGCAGCTCTTTCACCAACACGTTGCGTCGACCGAGTCGCACGACCGATACCGCGAAAGCCACTGAAGTCAGGAGCACGAGGCCTTGCGGCACCATGCCCACGGCGCCCGCAACAGCTCCCCTCAACGCCGGACGTACCCCGGCGTCCAGTGTGAGCTGGCTCCACACCAGCAATGACATCGTTGGGATGATGATCCATCCGATCGCACCGAGCAGCCAATCGATTCCGCTGCGCAGCTCGGACCGAACCAACGTGAATCTCCGAGCCTGCTCCGAGAGGCGGACGGCATACGACTCTGTCCCCACCTTGGTGGCACGCATTCGCGCTGAACCAGCCACCACGAAGCTGCCGGAAAGGCACTCATCGCCGACGGTCTTGCGTACGGAGTCCGACTCGCCGGTCAGGAGCGACTCGTCAACTTCGATCGAATCGGTAGCAACGATCACGCCGTCAACCACGATCTGGTCTCCCGTCTTGATCTCGACGATGTCATCGAGAACGACGCCTGAGACCTCGACGACGTGAGTGCCCCCCTCTCGAACGACCGTCGCTTTCGGCGCGCTCAGTAGCGCGAGTCGGTCGAGGGTGGCTTTCGCTCTCAGTTCCTGGATGATGCCGATCGCGGTGTTGACAACCAAGACGATGCCGAACAGCGCGTCCTGAATGGGAGCGACGAACACGATCACCAACAACAACACCGACAACAGCAGGTTGAAACGGGTGAAGATGTTGGCCCGGAGAATCTCCTCGACGGTTCGGCTCGGAGCGTCGGGTACCGCATTGGTCAGACCGCGTTTGATCCGGTCATTGACGGCTGCGGTACTCAGTCCTCGTACCGTGTCGATTCGCTCTGTGGTCATCTCGGCCAGGCTACTGGTGACAGGACCGCCGACTGGAGGTGAGTTACACTTGTGTAACTCACTCGGAGGAATGTGTTGGCGATAGTTGCCGAACGTACGCAGACACGGCTCGTCACGGCTGCGGTGGCGGCGATTCACCATGCACGGTGTGGAGAGGTCGTCGTCACCGATCTGGCGACGATGGCTCCCGAACTCGAACTCGCAGATCACGTTGATGTCGTCGTGTGCGGCGACGCCGTCGAGATCATCGCCGATGGTGCGCTTGACGCCCTGCTGCCGGTGGTCGCCAACCTGCCGGGCGAGACTGACGTGGTCGTGCTCGTCGACGCCGCTCGGATGGGAGACGCCCACCGCACGTTCCGACGGATCGACTGCGTCCTCCAGCCCTGGTGGCGCTCGAACGGAACCGTTTCCTTCGGGTCGACCGAGCTGCCCTAAGCTCAGCCGATGCCGGTACCGCTCCATACGCAAACCGTCATCGCCTTCATCTGGGACTTCGACAAGACGTTGATTCCCGGCAACATGCAGGCGCCGCTCTTTGACGAGTACGGCGTCGACCCAGCCGAATTCTGGGCCGAGGTGGAGGGCCTTGCGGAGTATTACGAACGTCAGAAGATCGTCATTTCGCGCGATACCGCGTACCTCGGGCACATTCTCACCTACGTGCGAGAAGGCATCTTCGAGGGACTGTCGAACGCAAAGCTTCGCAAGTTGGGAGCAGAACTCGTTCCGTGTCCCGGCATCCCGGAATTCTTCGAAGCGACGCGTCGCCGAATCGCCGAGGTTCCTGAGTTCTCGCACGAGGGGATCACGGTCGAGCACTACGTCGTGTCGACCGGGCTCCGTTCGATGATCGAGGGATCCGTTCTGGCTGACAAGATCGACGGCATCTGGGCGAACAGTTTCATCGAGGTTCCTGCGCCGCCCCGCTACCTCGAGCGGCTCCCGGTCGTGAACGACAGTTCGGTGATCACGCAGCTCGGATACACCGTCGACAACACGACGAAGACCCGCAGCGTGTTCGAGATCAACAAGGGTGTGAACAGGAATCCCAGCGTGGACGTCAACGCACGAATGTCAGCGGATCAGCGCCGCGTCCCCATTCGCAACATGCTGTACATCGCAGACGGGCCAAGCGACGTCCCGGTCTTCTCGATTCTCAATCAACGTGGCGGCAAGACGCTCGGGGTGTACCAGGCAGGCGAGCGGAGCAACTTCAGCAAGGTGAAGCAGCTGCAAGAACAAGGCAGAGTGCAGGGCTTGGCCGAGGCGGACTACCGGCCCGGAGCTGCGGCGTATCTTTGGCTGATGGATTCGATGGAGCAGATTGCGACCGAGATCGTCGAGAATCGACGGATAGCGTTCTCGCAGATTCCCAACCCACCCGGCCACGGATAGTCGGCGAGAGCCGAGTTCAGGAGCTTCGTCAGCTGGGACGTGCGCCGTTGCTTTCGAGCACCCGGCTGATCTGATCTTTCGGAATGAGGCCGTTGGCGCGCCAGCGGCTCGTGACCTTGTTCCTCGAGTTGGGCTTGTTGCGGTTGGCCTTCTTCGACTTGGCTGAGTTCTTCGGTTGCGGCCGGCCAAGCAGCACGAACGTGGGAGTCGATCGGACGTTGAACTTCTCGGCGGCACCTGGAACCTTGGCGACGTCGATTTTGACGACATGCGCGGAGTCTGGATACTCGGCGGCCAACTCGTTCATGATGCCGTCCATGACGCGGCACGGGGCGCAGCCCATTTGCATGAAGTCGATCAGTACGGGCTTACCCGATGCCACGAGTGGATCGAGTTCGTCGAGCGACTTGATCGGGGTTGCTTTCTTGCGGCGGGCGAACATCTAGCTGCTCCATTGTTGCGGGGTACATGTGTGTGAACGATTGTTGTCGGTCGATCATTCCGGTGTTGCGAATTCTCACAGAACGATGAGGGCAACGAGTCCGATTCCGATGCAGTAGATGCCGAACGGACTCAACCCGATGCGCGCCATGAGACGCAACAACAACGCGATCGCAGCGTATCCAGATACTGCGGCAACCACGACACCGACGAGCAGTTCGGTTCTGAATCCGCCTTCGAACATGTCGGGAAGCGAAAGCACGCCGGCTCCCGCGATGGCCGGCACGCCGAGAAGGAACGAGAACCGTGCAGCCTGCACCGGGTTGTAGCGGCGGGTGAGGGCAGCCGAAATGGTTATGCCAGAACGTGACACGCCCGGGATGAGCGCCAGCGCTTGAGCGACACCGATGACCGCGGCGTCCGAGACTTCCGTGTCTGACACTTCGCGGTCGCCAACCTTTATGAACCTGGTGCTGATGAGCACGACGCCCGTTGCGATGAGTGCCGCGGCGACCCATCGTGGATTCTCAGTCATCGACTCGATCTGATCCCCAAGCGTCAAGCCGATCGCGGCAGCCGGGATCGTTCCGAGAACGAGCAGGCCGATGAGCTTCTTGCCCGCCGCATCGAAGCGCGCCATCTGGAGAAGGTCGCCGCGAAAGTACGCGAGCACCGCTGCCAGAGTTCCGAGGTGAAGGATGGCAGACGTCGCGAGGTCGGGGCCCTCTCTGCCGAACAGCGCAGGAATCAGCACGAGGTGCCCGCTCGAGGAGATGGGCAAGAATTCGGTCAGGCCTTGGAGAAGGCCCCAGAGTGCGGCTTCAAGCATTGGGCCGAGAGCCTAACTACCCGGCTG
>JABDJC010000083.1 GCA_013003395.1 Acidimicrobiia bacterium | reverse complement strand
GATCGGAACCTCGCCAACCCCCATGACGTAGATCATCACGAACTGTCCGGGCTCGAAAGGCAACGGTTGCCCGTCTGCGGAGACGAACCCGAGAGTCACGGTGTCGATCGTCTCACGACGAACTGAATGCACTGTGAAGGGCCGAAGCAACGTCGGCTCGACGGGACGCAGTGTGGGGTCGTTGGTCCCGATCACTTCGGCACCTCGTACAGATCGAGGATCTGGGTGCGCGTCGCTTGGAGCCGTCGGAGCGCTTCCCGAGCGACGATCGACGTGAAGGCCCGATCGAACGACACGTCGCGATCGCACTGCTCCCTGACCTGTGCTGCATCAAACGCGATCGTTGTCGTCGCGACCCTGGCTCGTGCGCGCCACGCCCAGCGATACGGTGGAAACAGCCAACTCAGACCGACAAGGTCACCTCGGCCGAGTGTCTGGATGACCAGGGGACCCATCCTGGGACCCGACAGTTCGAGGCCGACGCGTCCGCTCACGATGACGTGGAACTCGTCTGCAGAACCGTCTTCGGAAAACAGGATCTCGTTCTCTTCGAAGTGTCGCTCCTCGCCAACGGACTCGAGATAGGCAAGCTGGTCGGCTGAGAGGCGGGCTACAAGCTCCGAGCCTTCGATGTGGGCCATGGGCATCATGCGCTCGCTTTCTCGGGGCTGCGGACCGCATCCGCTTCCTTGGTGAGATCGATCGCCACGGGGCACCATGTGATGCACCGGCCACAACCCACACAACCGGACGATTCGAACTGGTCGAACCATGACGACAACTTGTGCGTCATCCATTGGCGGTATCTCGACTTCGTCGAGCTGCGCACCGGGGATCCGTGGAGCGCTGAGAAATCGAGAGTGAAACAGGAGTCCCACCGACGGTTGCGGCTCGCCACCGAACCGTCGAGGCTCGAATCGTCCTCGACGGTCGAGCAGAAGCAGGTGGGGCACACCAGCGTGCAGTTGGTACAGGTGAGGCACCGGTCGGCTACTACGTCCCAATGGGGACTGTCGTGAGACGCCGCAAGGGCCTCTCTCAGGCCTGTCGTGTCGAGTTGGCGCCCCATGTGCGCTGCAGTGTTTGCGACGATCGCGTCCACCTGCTCGAGGTCCGCAACCGTCGCATCGCGACCAGGGAGCTGAGCCAGGATCTCGGCGCCATGCTCGCTGCCTGACTCGAATACGAAGTGATGATCGTCGCCGTCGATGACTTCCGTCAAGGACAAGTCGAAACCTGCACCACATCTCGGACCCGTCTCCATCGAAACGCAGAAGCAGGTTCCGCCTGCCACGGCGCAATTGACCCCTACGGTGAACAGGCCACGCCGCCGATCGGCATATGTCCGGTCGGTGTGACCCGACCGCAAGAACACGACATCTTGGATGCCGATTGCAGCCATCTCGCAGGGACGCACGCCAATGAAGGCATATGCCTGTGATGGCGCGTCTGGCGCTGTCGCCACCAGAGAGCCGTCCCGTCGTTCGATGTTCAGAAGCGTCGATCTGGGTGGAAAGAGAAAACGTTTCCATGAGTTCGGCCCGACGACATATCCGAAAAGCGCGTCGTCATCCCTTCGCACAAGTCGATACGTGCCGGCTTCTTGTTCATCTGTCCACCCGATCGGGAGGTCCTCGATCGAGGTGAGTGGACCGTACGTGATGGTCTTGTCGCGAACGGTGGGACCCAGGACAGAGAACCCCTCTGCCCTCAACGCGTCGAGCAGATTCCCGAGGTCAGCACGATCAACAACCTTGGTAGCCATGAGCCCTTCCGGTCCGTACAGCCATCTCATCAGTCCAACGACAGTCCGTGGAGGGCCATTGGACCCTTCAGCGGAGGGCGATCGACGTCTATATCTGTTGACATCGGGACGAGGAGGAGCCGTGTCACGTACGTCGACCCTGCAATCGACCTTGGGTTCGAGTCCAGCAACGCACACGCGCCCGCACGGGCTCACGATCGCGGCCGCTACCGCTGTGGTCAGTGGCGTGGCCGTCTTCATCAACGGATTTGGTGTCAGGGCTTGGCAGGGTGTCGCCGACGCCACCACCTACACCACCCTCAAGAACATCGTCGCGGCTTCGATCATCGTCGGCGTCGCGTTGACGGTTCAAAGGGGATCTGAAGCTCCGCGCGTGCCCGTCGGTCTCAAGTCCAGGATCGGCCTTTTCGCCGTGGCGGTGGTTGGCGGGAGCGTGCCGTTTGTGTTGTTCTTTGAAGGCCTGGCCGCCGTGTCATCGAGTCAAGCGGGCATCATTCACAAGACGCTCATCGTGTGGGTTGCGGTGCTCGCCACCGTGGTGCTGCGGGAGCGCATCGGATGGCCCCACTTGGCGGCAATTGCACTTCTCGTGGGAGGTCAAGCGGTTCTTGGTGGAGGCAACGGCCCTCTGGCGTTCGGTCGCGGTGAATGGCTGCTACTGGCTGCGACGCTCCTTTGGTCGATTGAGGTGGTCGTTGCGAAGCGTCTTCTGGTTGAGGCCCCACCCATCATGCTCGGCGTGGCGCGAATGGCAGGCGGAGCTGCGCTTCTTGTCGTGTACAGCTCGTTCCGTGGATGGGCCATCGATCTGGCTGCGTTGTCGTTGGCTCACGTCGTGTGGATTCTCGCCACGGGCGCCGTCCTCTCTCTGTACGTCATGGGTTGGTACACCGCGCTGGCACGGGCGCGAGCGGTGGACGTCACGGCGGTGCTCGTCGGCGGCGCGGTCGTGACAGCCGTGCTCGACGTCGGTCTCCGCGGTATACCGGCACCTCCGGTACTCGGCCTTGGGCTGGTGACGGCAGGCGTCGTGCTGGCGTTCTTCGCATCCATGCTGCGCCCATCGATCGCCAGCAGTCCATGACTTCCGGGCCTGTCCTCTTCAGCCGATTCGCGCTCCCGCCGAACACGCTCGGGTATTGCGGACCAGAGGACATCGAACTTCTGGGGGAGATGATCACCTCAGGCGACGCGTCCACGGGGGAGCTGAGAGCGACCGCAACGGCGTTCGCCGGCGCCTGGCCTTACCTCGAACTGATCGGCCACTCGACCGGCCGAGACCCACTCGACACGAGCGTGGTCGAGGCGTACTGGATCGGGAATCGGCTGTTGGACGAGATCGATGTGCTGATGTGGGGGAACGCCACACAAGAACGCTTCCGACCGAGGGCGGGGTCGTCGTGGTCCGAGATCGAGTCAGCGATCCAGCAGGGCGGCGTTCCCAATCACGCCTTCCACGTGTTCTGTGCGTACCCCTGGGTCGGGCTTCTCAAATCAGGAAACCTTGGCCCGGCGTTGCAGGTGCTCGACTCGTGTCGCATCAGGTGGGGGACGGTCGAAGGAACCGTCGGCTCGAAGCTCCTCGTGACGTCTCAGCCCTTGCGCTGGGACGGGACGCAGCTCTTCCTGGGATCGGATCGGGCCGAAGAGGTATACCCGTCAGTAGACCCGTCGGTGCAGCCAGCCGCGCCCGGAACGATCGTTGCACTGCATTGGAGCTCGGTCTGCCAGCCGATCTCGATCGACCAGCGCGAACAGCTGCGGCGCAACACCGACCTGCACCTCGCCATCGTGAACGGCAACACCCGATCCCTTGCTGCTCGCATGACCTGAGGCACTGAACGCCAGGCGCGGCGGCATGGGTTGTCGCCGCATCATCTCAACGCCCGAGCTACGGCACCGCGCGGCGATACACTCGAACCCGAGACCGGTTGGCACGCCGCCACTATCGAGGAGCCGCCCATGGACAACCCGCAGGAATTCCCCGCACCCGAGGAAGGGTTCGTCGTCACGACGATGCTCATCGTCAACGACATCGATCGATCAGCTGACTTCTATGTCAACGTCATGGGTGCAAGCGAGATCATGCGTGTCGAAGACGGACCGGCAATCCTCGGCCTCGCCAACACGTGGCTCATCATCAACGTCGGTGGCGGCCCGACCGACGACAAACCCACTGTGACGCTGGCGCCGCCAGAAGATCCGGATCGGGCAAGCAGCGTGCTCAACATCCGTGTCGCCGATATCGACGCCGTGTACGA
Organism: Acidimicrobiia bacterium; assembly: GCA_013003395.1. Taxonomy (GTDB): domain Bacteria; phylum Actinomycetota; class Acidimicrobiia; order Spongiisociales; family UBA5794; genus JABDJC01. The sequence continues at coordinate 54,491 of JABDJC010000083.1, read as the reverse complement.
GAAGTGGAGCGCAGCAGGCGCCGAGTTCTTGACGCCGCCCCAGCATCGCGGCCCTGAAGCACGGTGTTATCTGCGTGATCCCGACGGCTACTTGATCGAAGTAGGCATGTCGACGCAGAGTTAACTCTGGAGAGAGCTGGCGTTCGATCGTCGCAAGTTCAGATCGAAACGATGCGTACGTTGGAGTCTGCCGCTTCGGCCAGCGCACTCAGGTCGTCTGAATCAGAAGTCACGATGACGTCTGACCGTGCTGCTGCTCCAACTACAACTGAGCCGTCTACAACGTCTCCTGTTGCAGCACGCGAGAGAAGGGCGCCGGCCAAGCGTGCGTTGCCTTCATCGAACGGGTCCACTCGGCAACCTTTGAGGAGCAACGACAGCAAAGGCTGTGGACCTCCGCGCCATGCCTGAGCCAGCACCGTTGCCGGCACGGTCGGGAGAATGCCGCGTTCGAGAGCGCGTCGGTGGAGTGCCCACAACTGGCGGTTGTTTCGTTCAGCTGCGATCAGTGCGCCCGTGTCGTATGTGACCCCGCTCACGTCTCGTGCGGTCCGAGCGTCTGGTCGAGGAGTGCGTCCGCCTCGTCCAGCGAATCGTCTGACAGCTGACCGTATTCGACTTCGTACGCCGAGACGGCGGCGAGACCGTCGTCGATCTGAAGTGCTCGGCTCGCTGCTTCGTTCAGCCATGCAGACAAACTCAGCCCTTTGCGTTGAGCGGCATCCGAGGCGGCTGAGGCCACGTGGGGATCGAGGGCTATCGAGATCTTCTTCACCGTCATGGAGCTGATGGTACTACCGCCTTCCTACCAGTGACTGTCGTTGGATTTCTTGTCATACTTAGGTCGTATTGTGCATGAATGGAAGCAGTTGACAGCGATACCGCACAACAACGAGAAGACGCCATCGGGCAGCTGTTTGCTGCGATGGCTGCGATCCATCGTCCCTTGCTCGGATTGATTCGGCGCCACGGTTTGTCGGAAGTATGGAAGGACGACGGGGCGCAATCGATGTTCGACTGGCTCCAGACTCGATTCGGTCTCGACCGCCGGAGCACACGCGAGCATGTTCGGGTAGCCGAGTCGTTGTTTGAGCTCCCACAAATCGCCTCTGCATTTGAAGATGGCCGGATTCGTGGGACCAGGTTCGGCACGTCACCAAGTTTGCGACTCCAGACAGTGATGAAGAACTGGCCGATCTGGCTCCCGGCTTGTCGCCTGGTCAACTCCAGCGAATGGCCAATCGAGCACGCGTCGTGACCGAAGACCGGGAAGTGCGCGACTACCAGATGCGATACCTCCGCTACCGGTGGCATGAGACTGATCGGTCACTCATGATCTCGGGTCGGATCCCCGGCGCTGACGGTGCAACGGTATGGAAGGCACTGCATCGCATAGCCACTGACTCGGAAGCCGACCCAGAAACCGGCGAGTTCGAGCGCTACCAGGCACGATGTGCCGACGCTTTGGTACGTATCGCTTCACACAGCATCGCGGCTGACAGCGATGTCGACCGAGCGACGATTGTCGTTCATGCGGATGCCGCAACGCTGCTCACCGGCAGCGGGCCAGCGGAGATCGAATCCGGTCCAACCATTGCTCATTCCGTCTTGCGCCGCCTTGCCTGCGACTCCCGACTGGAGCTCGTCATGGACGGCTCGGACGGGCAACCGGTTGGCATCGGTCGGCGCTCACGGGTCGTGCCGGGCTGGCTTAAGCGCCAGCTCAATCACCGCGACCGCGGGTGCCGATTCCCCGGATGCGGGCGCATCCGTTGGACCCAAGCCCATCACATCATCCACTGGGCAGACGGCGGAAGGACCGACCTGGACAACCTCATCATGCTCTGTGGGTTCCACCATCGATTCCTGCATGACCGAGGCTGGTCCATCGAATGGACTGGCGACGACTTCGTCTGGCGAAGGCCGGATGGCACGATCTATCGACCAACTCCTGGTCGATTGCGAGGAGACGTCCGAGCGAGAATCGTCGAACCGGTTCTGGTGGCCGCAGGGGCTGGGCCTCCCTGACCGGGCGCGCCGCCCGACCGCAAAGTGATCAGCTCAGGAGTACAACCACAGGATGCGTTTGCGCGCTTTGTCGACGACGTCGCGGTATTTGACGTGAGCCCATAGGCCCGACATGACCTGACCCCACTCCTCTCCGTACAGGCTGGTGCCGGGCCAAACGGCGTCTGGATCCCGCAGCTCGGTCGGTCGGCGGCGTTCGGCCAGCTTCTGTGGGACCGTGCGATGCCACACCCCGCCGAACAGCACGACGATCCATGGATCGGTGACCGCGACGATCCGCGTCGAACCGCCTTCATACGTGGTGGTGTTGTAGTCACACGCCATGAAGACGTGCCTGACGGTCTCGCCCTCGTGCAGAAACGCTGCGAGGTCAGTCTGCGTCGGTAGCTGCGTGCGCATTCATCCAACGTACCCAATTCAGCGCAGATTGAGACATCGAAAACGCCACCGCCGTTTCAACCGCCTGAAAACGGGAAGGATCCGCCGCACGCAACCAAGGGCAAGCCATGACAGACTTCTTCGCCATCAGCTGGAGCGAGGCCGGCGCCATTGCTGCAGCGTCGGTTCTGGCCGTTGGCGGCGTGATCCTCTACGTACGCATCGCCGGGCTGCGGACGTTCGCAAAGATGTCGAGTTTCGACTTTGCCATCACGCTGGCAATCGGCTCAATTCTCGGTTCGTCGGCGCTGTCCACGGTTCCACTGGTCGAGGGCCTGCTGGCGATAGCAGTGCTCATCGCCCTCAAGACCGCAGTCGCCGTGATGCGCCGTAACCGACAGGTGAGCCGATTTCTCGACAACGAGCCGCTGCTGCTCATGGATGGCGTAAACGTCGTAGAAGCGAACCTGCGCAAGGCACACGTCACCGAGAGCGACATCCGCGAAAAGCTACGGGAGGCCAACGTGCTCCGAGTCGAGGACATCAAGGCAGTTGTCTTCGAAACGACGGGAGACATAAGCGTCCTGCACGGCGAGGGTGAGCTTGCCGAGGAACTCCTCGAAGGAGTCTCTCGCTGACGCTCAGCGAATTCGGAAGGCGTCGACCAACTACATTGCCGCACATGACCGACAATCTCGCATTTGATCAAGAAACCGCCGCGTTCATGGAGCGCTTCTATCAATCAGGTGACATCGTCGAACGGCGCGACACGGTCCTCAGGCGGCTCAGCGCACAGCCAGGTGATCGCATCCTCGACGTTGGCAGTGGTCCCGGTTTCTACGTGGAAGCACTGGCACGACAAGTCGGACCATCCGGGTCAGTGGTCGGCGTAGATCCGAGCGAGGCGATGCTCGAGACAAGTGGCCGTCGGCTTGCCGACCTCGCCAACGTCGAGTTGCGGCAAGGTGCTGCAACAGCACTCCCAGTAGAGGCGGATTCGTTCGATCGCGCACTGTCGGTCCAAGTCCTCGAGTACGTCGAAGACGTGCCGAAAGCTCTCGGCGAGCTCTATCGGGTGCTGCGTCCCGGCGGTCGGGTCGTCTTGTGGGACATCGACTGGGCAACCGTCTCGTGGTACTCCGAGAATCCCGAGCGGATGGCTGCGGTCCTACACGCATGGGACGAACACCTCGCGGATCCATCGTTGCCGCAGACACTGCCGGCGAGCTTGGCCATGTCCGGATTCGAGGAGATCACGGTTGATGGACACGCCACCGTGAATACCCATATTTCCGACGACGGATACAGCAAAGGGCTTCTTCGATTCGTATCTGGCTACGCAGCCGGGCGTCGCGGATGCACCCAAGACATGTTGGACGACTGGGCGCAAGAGCAGAAAGAACTCGACGCAGCCGGTCGGTTCTCGTTCTCAGTCATCCAGTTCTGCTTCAGCGCAACGAAGCCGACGACATGAGTGGACTGGCGTGGCACGACATGGGGGGTTCGGGACCGACGTTCGTACTCGTGCACGGATACACGGGTTCGAGCGAAGACTTTCGTTCCGTGATCGAACCACTCAGATCAGTGCGGAGAATCGTGCTGGTCGATCAGCTGGGGCACGGGGACTCTCCTCGGGCAGCCAGGTACACGTTCGATGGACTGTCGCGATCCGTGATCGAGTTTCTCCTCACGGAGATCGGCGAGCCAGTAGACATCCTCGGACATTCGATGGGAGGCAGGACGGTGCTGCCGATCGCCGTCCACCACGGCCAGCTGGTCAGGTCGCTGGTGTTGATGGACACCTGGGGCGATAACCCCGATCGAGACGAGCGCAGCGCAGAACTGGAATCGCTGTTCGCTCAGAGTGACGATGCCGTCGCCACCGCATTGGAGAGCGGAGCGCTCGACGTCGGGCACAACCCCGAACACGAACTCCACGTCGACGAATGGTCTGAGGAGTGGGTCGATCAGCGGCTGGCTCACAACTCTGATCGGCTTGATCCGAGGGCGCGTGTCCAGCTCGGCCGCCTGGTGTTCTGTGAGGGTCCGTCTGTTCTCGCCGAGGCGTCTCGGATCTCGGCACCAACCACCGTTCTCGTCGGAGAGTTCGACGATCCCTTCATCGGGCCTTCTCAGCGGCTGACGGACCAAATCCCGAATGCTCGCCAGGTGGTGATCCCTGGTGCCTACCACTCGCCACAGCTGAGCCATCCGACGGTTTGGGCCGAGGCGTTGTTGGATCACCTGGCGATTGTGGATGCCGGCTGAACGGTAACCTCCGCGCCGTGTCCCTACGTCTTGCATTCGCCGCCCTTCTCGTCATCTCGGCATGCACCTCGAGCGCGCCTCCAGACCCGGCACGAGTCGACACCTGCGATGACCTGGTGAGCGCCGCGACCAAGTTGGTCGAGCAGTATCTCGACGCCGTTCAAGGTCAGCCGCTAGAGATCCTCACGGGCGAGGCTCCGCCGACCGAACGTATCGTCGAGCTGGATGCCGTGTCGACCGGCTTCGATCGGAGGGTTGCGGAACTGAACTGTGATCCTGCTGAAATCAATGCAGGAGTGGTGGCCAACCTCGGCGACGTCGTCCCCACCGACCCTGCGGGAGAGTTGCTGCTCGACATCGTGCGTGGCGGTGCGACCGTGCCGACTCCAACCGTGCCTCCTACCGACGACGCAACGTCGACGGACGGCTGAGCGTCCGTTTCAGGCGGCGCCGCCGAGCTCGGAAGCTGCCGCCGTATCGACGAACCAATGCACATCACGATGGCCGGATGCAACCAGGCTCACCGGATGTGGTTCGTCGGTTTGGAGCACCGACGAAAGCATTGCGGCCTTTCCGTGCCCGGCCACGAGGAACACCACGGTGCGTGCCGCGCGCAGCAACGGCAACGTCGCCGTGAGTCGCCAGGCGTCGAGCTTGGGTACGAAGACCGCCGCGTACGGGTCGGTGGCTTGGAGGGCGTCCGTACCTGGAAAGAGTGACGCCGTATGCCCGTCTGGACCCATCCCGAGCAGAACGACGTCGGGCTCGATCCGGCCATGGCTACTTCGCAACAACCGTTCGAGGTCTTCGGCGTATCGGAGCGCCACCGTCGCAGGGTCACCGAGTGCCACGTCGGGTGCATGCAGATGCGCGGCGACGGGCGATGCCAGCTCGTCCCAAGCCATCCGGGCATTGCTGTCAGGGTGATCCACCGGAACGAATCGCTCGTCAGTGAGCCACAGATCCACAGACTGCCAATCGACGTCGAGGTCCCGAAGCCGTCGATAGGTCTGCGTCGGAGTGCTTCCTCCGGCCAGTCCGAGGGATGTGCGATCAGTCGACGTCCTCAGCCGATCTCGGAGGAACTCCGCAGCACCGGCGGCCAAGTCGTCTGGGGTTTCGAACTCGTGAATCGCCATGGGCTGCGACACTAACGCTTTCGGGCCCGAATTCTCGTGCGCCTAACGTTGGTGTCATGGCAAAGACGATCCAAATCCAATGGGCCCCGGAGGAAGTTGTCACGGGCATGCTCGCCGAAGCTTCCGAGACTTCCTCGGGCGTGCTCTTGGCCCACGGAGCCGGTGCCGGTCAAGACCATCCGTTCATGGTGGCCGCTCGCAACGGCCTCGTCTCACGGGGGCACACCGTGCTCACCTTCAATTACGCCTACACGGAAGCGAAACGCAAGCGGCCCGACGCCCCAGGCAAGTTGCTGGCTGTCCATCTCGCCGCGGCTCGCACACTGGCAGAACGGGTCGAGAACGTCTTTCTCGCCGGCAAGTCGATGGGGGGCCGCATGGGGTCCCATCTCGCTGCCGGCGTGGACCAGAACGGCAAGACGGTTGAGCGTTTCGATACCGCAGGCCTGGTCTACTTCGGCTACCCACTCGTGGCGATGGGCAAGACCGAACCTCGCGACACCTCCCACCTACAACAGACCCGCACGAGATCGCTGTTCCTCGCGGGAACCAGAGACGCCCTCGGTCCGATCGAGATCGTGCGCTCAGTGGTGGCCAAGGTCCCGGACTCCACCCTGCATGAGGTGCCGGACGCGAATCACTCGTTCCACGTTCCAAAGCGGACGGGGCGAACCGACGACGAGGTCATGGGTGAGCTGATCGAGGTCACCGACAACTGGATCCGTCAGACGGCTGGAAGGTAGCGGCCAGTGACGACCCGTCCTCGTGAGGTCTGAAGAAGCCAGATCGAGCCCTTGTCCCAACGCATTTCGCCGCTCAATGGAATCCCCTCGGCGTGCAATCGACCAATGGTCGCACCGATGACGTCGCCGTGGCTGCACAGCACCGATGGCCGATGAGCAAGTTCACGAATCGTTTTGAGCACCTCGTCTGCAGACGCGCCTTCGGCGAGCGACGATTCGGGTTCGACATCGATCTGCAGCAGGTTGCCGAGTGGCGCCACCGTGTTGTGGCAGCGCTTGTAATCACTGGAGAGAATGCGGACGACCGGTTCTTCTGACAGCACATCGGTGAGCAGGGACACCTGCTTGCGCCCCGCTTTGGACAATGGCCTCACTCGATCATCCTTCGTCCAGTTCGACCGTTTACCGGCGTACGCGTGTCGCACCAAATAGATGCGCCCGCTCGTCGGATCGGCGAGGTACCGATTGGCCCGTTCCAGGACCGTCCGCTCTCGCAGATAGCTGAGCGCCCGATACGCCTCCAGCGAGGGGAGCCAGCGGATCTGGTCGACTTCGTCGTTGGCCTTGAATTTGCCGCCCACCGTCCGCATCAACCAGAAGCGAACCATCTTGTCGTTTCCGTTGGGCGTGACGTATCCGATGGTGCCGATCTTCTTTTCGGTGACGATCTTGAACGAGGTCTCTTCGGCTACCTCTCGTTCAGCTGCGGCTTTGAACGTTTCGCCATCGTCTAGCTTGCCCTTCGGCAGCGTCCAGTCTTGGTATCTCGGTCGATGGACGAGAAGGAATTCGACGTCACCGGACTTTTTCTGCCGGTAGACGACCCCGCCTGCAGCCAGAATCGGTTGGACCATCTCAGGTGGTCCACCGCGTGAGAGCGCGTTCTTGCATTGCATTCTGGAGGTCGGTACCGCCAGGTGTCCATGAGCGAGTCCAGGTGCCGTCCGGACCAAGCACCCACGCCGTGGTGTCCTCGGCAAGAGCGATCGAGAGGATCTCTTCGATCCGCGCTTGCATCGACGGTGCGGTCACCGCCACGACCACTTCAACACGACCATTGAGGTTTCGAGGCATGAGATCGGCTGATCCGGTGTAGTACACCGCGCCGTTGCTCGGTTGTCCGAAGCGATAGATCCGAGAGTGCTCCAAGAACCGGCCCAAGATCGACCGTACGGTGATGTTCTCTGACATGCCAGGCACTCCGGGGATCAAGCTGCAGACGCCGCGCACCACCAGCTGGACCTGGCACCCCGCTGACGACGCGTCGTAGAGCGACTCGATGATCTCGGGGTCGACCAGGTGGTTGATCTTGAAAACGATGGAGCCATCTGAACCCTTGGCCGCTTCCTCGCGTATGCGTTCGAGCAGTCGAGGGCGAAGCGTTCGCGGTGCAACGAGGATCTTTCGGAAGTCGGTTGCGCCGCTGTACCCCGTGAGTTCGTTGAAAAGACGGGAAAGGTCGTCGCCAATGTCGGGATCAGAGGTCAAGATTCCGATGTCCTCGTAGATCCGCGCAGTTTTCGGGTTGTAGTTGCCTGTGCCGATGTGGGAGTAGCGCTTGAGGCCCGAGGGTTCTCGGCGAACAACCAGCAAGATCTTCGAGTGGGTCTTGAGGCCCTTGACGCCGTAGACGACGTGAGCGCCGGAAGCCTCGAGCATGCGGGCCCAGTTGATGTTGGCCTCTTCGTCGAACCGCGCCTTGAGTTCGACCAACACCACGACCTGCTTGCCCGAGAGGGCCGCTTCGATCAGATGCCGCACGATCTCCTCTTCACCACCGATGGCCGGATCCTCAGACGCCCAGGTCCGATACAGCGTCTGCTTGATGGCGAGCACATCTGGGTCGGCTGCCGCCTGTGCGAGAAACGCAGAGGTAGAGGTCGCAAACGACTCATACGGATGATGGATCAGGACATCGCCCTCACTCAACACTTTGAACATGTCGATGTCGCCGCTCGATTCGTCGAGCCGGGGCTGCGTCGTCGGCTTCCACGGATCGTCCTTGAGATCGGGACGGTCGAGGCCGTAGAGCGACCAGAGGGCACCGAGACCCAACGGCGACGTCGACACGTAGACATCGTCGGGTCCCAGCTCGAGTTCGTGTTGCAGGAGCGCAAGGACATGGTCCGAAGTCTCCGGCGCGACCTCGAGCCGGACCGGCGCCGCGAATCGTTGACGGAAACGCAGCACGCTTTCCATCGCCTCGAGCAGGTCGTTCGCCTCGGCCTCTTCCACGGCCAGGTCGGCGTTCCGGGTGACGCGGAACATGTGATGAGAAAGCACATTCATTCCGGGGAACAGCTGGCCCAGGTTCGCGGCGATGACTTGTTCGATCGGAACGAATCGATCGTTCTCGCCGACCTGGATGAATCGCGGCAGGATCGGCGGGACCTTCACCCGGGCAAACTCGACTCTGCCGGCCTCCCAGTGGCTGAGGACCACACCGAGGTTCACCGACAGATTCGAGATGTAGGGAAAAGGGTGAGAGGGATCGACGGCGAGGGGAGTGAGAACCGGAAAGATCTCCGTCTCGAAGATCCTGGTGACCACCTTGCGTTCGGCTTCGTCGAGGTCCGACCACGCGGAGATCTCGACCCCGGCCGCTGCGAGCGCAGGATGGAGTTGTTCGTGGAATATGGCGTCGATCTGCGCCGTCAGATCCAAAGCCCTGACTCGAATTGCTTCGAGAGACTTGCGCGGCGCAACGCCGTCGGGCCCTGCTGCGGTGATGCCTTCATTGGCCTGCTCCTTGAGGCCGGCCACTCGCACCTGGAAGAACTCGTCCAAGTTTTGGCTGACGATGGCAAGAAACTTCAGCCGCTCGAGAAGGGGTACGTCGGGCTGCTCCGCGAGTTCGAGAACTCGCTCTTGAAAATCGAGCAGAGACATTTCTCGGTTCAGGTAGTGCGATGGATCCATCATTCGATGCTACAAAACCATCCACGTCGTGCGAATCGAGATGATTCGCACTGGGCGTCAGGTTCGATTCTGGTCGAGGTCGAGCACCTTGTTCAGGCGACGAACATGACGGTCCTCGCCACTGAACTTTGCTCCCAGGAACGAGTCGACGATCTCGTGCGCAACCGCGCTGCCGGTGACTCGCGAGCCGAGGGCGAGGACATTCACGTCGTCATGTTCCACGGACTGATGGGCGGTGTAGGTGTCGGTGGCCTGCGCCGCGCGAATTCCTTGGAGCTTGTTGGCAGCGATGCTCGCACCGGCGCCGGAGCCGCAGACCACGATCCCTCGGTCAGCACGATTGGCGACGACGGCCCTGCCGACGGCCGCAGCGAAATCGGGATAGTCGACCGGTTCCGTCGAATCTGTGCCGAGGTCGATCACGGCGTAGCCACTCTTGGCGAGGCGCAACTTCAATTCTTCCTTGAGTTCAAAGCCGGCGTGATCCGAACCGAGCGCGACTCTCACTGACTCCTCCAGCGTTGGGTGGAGGACAAAGCGTAGATGACGCCGTGCCGGAAGTAGCGCGAGGTCGGTTGTATCGTCCTTCTGATGCGGCGCCTACTTCCCTTTGTGTTGCTTGTTGCGGTTGCGTGCGGCGCCGGCGGCGCGCAGGCGCCAGCAGTCACCGGTACCGACCTCGTGTGCGTCGAGAGCTTCTGCGCGAGCCATCCGAACGGCTGGTCGTTCGCCACTGGAACAGATTTCATTGGGTTCCAAGTCGATGATGCGGAGGTGGTCGACGTCGTCGCGAATGCAGCGGTCTTCGATCCGCAGGGGGTTGTCGAAGCCGTCGGCGGGACCTGGCCTGCTCCGACCCGCGAAGTCTCTGAGGCGTTCTGGCAGTTGCTTGCCGAAGGCAGTGGGGCCTCACTCGACGAGATCGTCGTCCTCGATGACGGGAGCGTTCGATCCCGAGGTGGTTTCGACGGCGGTGTGCTCTGGCATCGGATGATCGTCAACTCGGACGGTTCGGGCATCGGTGTCGAAATGCGAGCACCGAACTCGTCGTGGGAGCCGCACGCTGACGTGTTCCTCAACGGCCTCGTCGTGCAACCATGATTTGGGCAAACCCGCAATACACTGCGGTCCAATGAGCAGATTCCACATTTCCGGCGGAAATGCGTTGCATGGCGACGTCGCAGTCAAGGGGGCCAAGAACGCTGCCCTGAAGTTGATGGTCGCCACGTTGCTGGCGCCCGGCGAGCACCGGCTCGACAACGTCCCAGGCATCATCGATGTCGAGATCATGCGACAAGTGCTCGAACACGTGGGGGCAACCACCCGGCGTGAGAACGGTTCGCTCGTCGTCGATGTGCCAGAGAGCCCTCGGCCGGAAGCTCCAATCGAACTCGTTCGCAAGATGCGGGCCTCCATCCTCGTCCTTGGCGCCCTGCTGGCTCGATGTGGCGAGGCTCGCGTCGCGCTGCCTGGCGGCGACGACTTCGGCTCGCGACCCATCGACATGCATCTCGAAGGACTGAAAGCGTTCGGCGCGCAGTTCGAACTCGTTCACGGCGAGCTGGTGGCAACGGCCCCCGATGGCCTCGAAGGTGCAGAGGTCATGTTGGAGTTTCCGAGCGTCGGAGCCACAGAGAACCTGATACTCGCCGCCGTGCTCGCCAAGGGAACCTCAGTGATCGGCAACGCGGCGCGTGAACCAGAACTCGCTGACATGGCGAGCCTGCTCAACAAGATGGGCGCGAAAATCGAGGGCGCCGGCACGTCGACGATCACCGTCCGAGGAGTTCCGAACCTGGAGCCAGCGCACCATCGAGTCGTCCCCGATCGGCTCGAAGCAGGTACGTACGCCGTTGCCGCCGCCATCACTGGCGGCACCGTGAGAGTTGTCGATTGCATTCCGGAACACCTTCGGATGGAGTTGCGAAAGCTCGAAGCCACGGGATGCGAGATCACGCACGGCGATGACTGGTTCCAGGTGACGGGCCCGGCTCGGCCGTCGCCAGTGGACTTCGCAACGCTGCCGTATCCGGGATTTCACACCGACATGCACCCTCAGATGGTCGCGCTGCTGTCGGTGTGCGAAGGGGTGTCAGTGGTCACCGAGAACATCTATGCCGCTCGATTCCGCTACATCGGCGAGCTCAACCGCATGGGTGCAGACATCACGACCGATGGCCAGCACATCGTCGTACGTGGCGTTGAGACGCTGAGTTCTTGTCCCGTCGACGGCACTGACATTCGAGCCGGTGCCGCTCTCGTGTGTGCCGCACTTCGTGCAGAGGGCGAGACCGTCGTCACCGAAGTGCATCACATCGATCGCGGCTACACCGACTTCGTCGAGAACCTCGCGTCGCTCGGCGCGGACATCGAGAGGATCGAAGAGAGCGACTGATGTTGCGTCGGTCGGTACTCGTGATCGGCTTGGTCATGGCGATGAGCTTGCCGACGGCTGCGGTCTCAGCCCAGGTTCCTACCGGACTCGAACAGATAACGCTGCATCCGGCCGACGGTACGACGTTCGTCTTCCAGGGCCGCCGCTATGGCGGGACGATGTCGATCCAGCCGCTCTCGGACGGACTGGCGATCGTTGAGGAGGTTCCGCTCGACTCGTATCTCGCCGGAATCCGCGAAGTGCCGTTCAGCTGGCCAGAGCAAACGCTGGCCGCGCAAGCCGTCGCCGCCAGAACCTATTTGGCTTGGACTCTGGCGAGAGGTCGAACCGCCTCCGGCAGTCGAATCGGATACGACATCTGTGCGTCAACCGCTTGCCAGGTGTATGCGGGAATCGCGTCGTCGAGCGACGTTGATCGTTGGACGGCGGCAGTGGCGGCAACGTCCGGTGAGATCCTCGTTTACAACGGTTCCCCTGCCCAGACGCTGTATTCATCGTCCTCCGGTCCGCGTACGCGCACGTCGTCAGACATATGGGGCGGCTCGTCCTTGCCGTATCTGCAGTCGGTGGAGTCACCTGAGCAAGGGGTTACGCCCTATTGGGACTGGCAGGTCGAAATCCCCGTCGAAGCGTTCGGGAGAATCTTGCGGGCCGCGGGATTCGACATCGGTGCAGATGTGCGGTTCGTCCGGGTCCGGTCGACGCCCGACGATGGTGGCCCCTGGTTCATGGACGTCGCCACCGAGTCGGGTGTGACGTCGATCCCGAATGCTGATGTGCGATGGATATTCAACGGCGCCGGTCAGGAGTTGTATCCGGGACTGCTGCCTGCCTCGCGACCGTCCGGGGGCCGCTGGCCGCAGGCGATCTTGTCCTACACATTCACGATCGAATACGAAGAGCCGGCCTCGTCACGCTCACCTCGCCTGGAGCGACTGCTGCCTCCATCTGACCGTCCCGATTCGGGCTCGGTGACGTTCTTCGGCACAGGCTGGGGACACGGCATCGGAATGAGTCAATGGGGGGCCAACGCAATGGGCGCTGCCGGCTCGTCGTACGTCGAGATCCTTGGCCACTACTACGGAGGCCTCGAGCCAGTCGTGCGAGACGACCTGGTACCCGAATCTGTTCTCGTCGGGCTTGCGTGGGGACGTGGCGAGATTGCCATCGACGCCACCGGTGTGTTTGAGATTCGAGCCAACGGAGTCCCGGTCGCCGACCTCCCGGCAGGGGAGTGGGCATTCCGTCGTACCGCATCCGGCCTCACGATCGTTCCACCGGCGGAACGTGAAGGCATCGTCGGATTCGAGCAGCGCCGGTGGCCACGATGACCGCCGGGCAGCCCGTTCTCGAAGCTCTCGAAGAGGTCGCCCAACTTATCGCAGGCGTACCGTTCGTCCTCGGGGGGTCGGCGATGATGGCATGCAGAGGCATCCCGATCGAGGTAGGCGACCTGGATCTGCTGGTCGACGCGGACGCTCGCCACTCGGTTCTCGAACGCGTACCGGAGGCGACCGCGCCGCCGTCAGATGACCTCAACTACTGCAGCGCGTGGCGGCTCGCGTTCCGCGCCGGTGAGATGGATGTCGAAGTCATCGGCGATTTCTGTTTCATCGATGGCGGGCGACGACTCACCGTCCCGACACGTGGAAGTGGCGATGTCGTAGCCGGTGTCGAATTGGCCGCCGTTGCGCCATGGGTCGTGTTCTACCGGACACATGACCCAGTCAAGGCGTCGCTGCTGAAACCTTTCACGTCGGCCAGAGAGATCGACGAGGCAGCCGCATCGATGGCTCGCTGAACCTTCCTACACTGGGAATACTCCTGGCCATGCCGGGTTGAAAGGACGACATGACAAACGACCCACTCACCATCACTGACGCCGCCGACGCTTCCGAGACCACCGACACCGAGTCGGATTCGGAGGTCACGTTCGAGCCGATCGATCTCGACACCTTGAACGAGACGATCGAATACATCCGTCCGGCGCTCCAGTCCGATGGTGGAGACATGGTCCTCCTCGGTGCAAACGAGGGCAAGGTCACGATCCAGCTGGTTGGTGCCTGTGGTGGCTGTCCGATGTCCACCATGACGCTGACGGCCGGCATCGAACGAATCTTGCGCGATCGGGTTCCAGGGGTCAACGAAGTCATCGCAGTCTGAGGCGCTCCTAAGCTCGCCGCCATGGACGACTTGGTCGGCAACGCCAGAGCTGGGAATCGACGAGCGCTCGCTCGTCTCATCAGCCACGTGGAGGACGCAACACCTGCCGGCAGGCAAGCGCTCAGCGACATCTATCCAGCGACAGGACACGCCCACATCCTTGGCATCACCGGTGCTCCCGGTGCTGGGAAGTCGACCCTCACCGACGGATTGATCGCCCAAGCGCGTGGCGATGGTCTCGAGGTTGCGGTTCTGGCAGTGGACCCGACGAGCCCGTTCACGGGCGGCGCCATCCTCGGCGATCGAGTCCGCATGCAGTCACACATCGACGACCATGGCGTCTACATCCGCTCGCTTGCCAGTCGAGGCCAACTCGGCGGTATCTCCGAAGCAACCCCGAGGGTCATTGCCGTTCTCGACGGTGCAGGGTTCGACCTGGTCATCGTCGAGACCGTTGGAGTTGGACAAGCTGAAGTCGACATCGCGGCGAATGCGGACACTTCGGTCGTCGTCGTCAACCCAGGTTGGGGTGACAGCGTCCAGGCTGCCAAGGCGGGGTTGCTGGAAATCGGCGACGTCTTCGTCGTCAACAAAGCAGACCGGCCCAACGTCGCGGAGGCAGTAAACGACCTCCGGCAGATGCTCATGCTGGGAGCGCCGTCCGAATGGGAGGTACCAGTAGTCGAAACCGTCGCGCTCGATGGATCGGGCCTCGACGATCTTTGGAAAGCCATCGGTGATCACCGCGATCACCTGACCACCACCGGACGGCTGTCCGCCGAGCGCAACCTGCGAGCCGAAGCGCGGTTGCGGAGTGCGATCCGCGCCGAGATCGAGAGTCAGGTCGCGACCCACACCGACGATCCGGCATATCTCCTCGCGCTCGAAGCAGTTCGCGGCCGCACGATGGACCCTTGGTCGGCGGCGCTGCAGATCCTTGGCGCGTCTGGGTAGCCTTCGCTCCCAATTCCCACTTCCTGAGGAGAGCCAGTGAGTCTTGTCGACTACTCCCTTGATGGCGCAGTTGCGGTCATCACCCTGAATCGTCCCCCGGTCAACGCGCTGTCGGCGGAGCTTCGAGATGAACTGATGGAGGCTGCCGAGCGTGCCTCGGATCACGCAGTCAGGGCAGTGGTCGTCACAGGAAGTCCGCATTTCGCCGCTGGTGCCGACATCAAGGCCTTCAAGGCAGCGATGGACGCCGGTGAGGGCCCAGACCCACAGAACCGTGTCGGCCGGTATGCGCGTGCGATCGAGTTGCTCGAGAAGCCCGTGATCGCGGCGGTCAGGGGTTACGCGCTCGGCGGTGGCCTCGAACTCGCGATGGCGTGTGATCTCCGTTTCATGGCAGACGACGCCAAGGTGGGACAGCCGGAGATCCTCCTCGGGATTCTTCCGGGCGCAGGCGGAACTCAACGACTGGCTCGGATAGTCGGCTTCCAAAAGGCGCTCGAGCTCTGTCTGAGCGGACGGCACCTAGATGCGCACGAGGCGCATGCGATCGGCCTTGCCGACCTGGTGGTTCCCGGCGACGAGCTTCTCGACACCACTTTGGCGAGGGCGCACGAGTTCGCCGCCGGCCCGACCCGTGCCTATGCGGCGGTGAAGCACGCGGTTCGTGGTGGTTTCGGGCTCCCCCTCGAGGATGCGCTTACGGTGGAGCGAGAAGCGTTCAACGGCGTCTTTTCGACAGACGATGCCAAAGAGGGAGTGGCGGCGTTCGTCGACAAGCGACAAGCCGACTTCCAGGGTCGCTAGAAGCGAGCTCGAAGTTTCTTGAGATTCCTCATCCAGATGCGGCGGAGCACCGGTGCTGCGAACGTTGCAGTCACGGCACCGCCGAGGTGCCATGGAAACGTGAGCTCCTCGTCCCAGGTGAAGCGGGTTCTGGCGCCGTCGAGCTCCGTAAGTCTGAATTCGCCGACACCGGTGACGATGCCTTGATGTCGAATCGCCATCCGCTCTGGCGGGTCCCACGCGGTGAACTCCATGACGTCCGTCGTCTTCAACGGCCCAACCACCGTGAGGACTTCCATTCGAGTGCCAACGCCAGAACGACTCTCGGTCAGGAAATCGATGCGCTCGGCGTCCGCCATCCATTCCACATGGCTCTCCAGGACGGCGATCTCGTCCCAAACCCGCTGACGCGGGGCGTCGATGTCGATACTGACCGTGATTCGACTCATAGTGCAGCCACCTTACGGCGATGCGAGCTGCAACCGCGTCGGTACCATCGGTCCCGATGAGCAAGCTGCGACAGGTAGGTCAGCCGGTACTCGTCGTGCTCATTGTCCTGAGTCTGTTGGTGGCCGTCGGTGGTGGCTGGTGGGCGTCGAACGTGTTGCGCGACGAATTGCTCGTTCCCCATGCTGCTCCCGTCGTTCCCGACTTGGACGTTCTCGCGGTGGGCAGTGGGCGGGTGGTGCTGAGTCGCACCGACCTGTCAGAAACCGAAGGCATCTGGGGTCTGGCAAGCCCAACCGCGTATGGGCAAGTGTCGACAGTGGCCAGCGTCACCGACGATCGAGTCGAGCGGATCCTGCGTGAATTCGATGGAGAGTTCGTCGCCGGTGATCGCGTGGCGATGGACGCGTACGCGTTTGCAGGTGACCCCCTGGAGGCACACGGCGTGGCATTCGAGGACGTGGTCGTGAGCGGTGATGTCGGGTTCTTCCCCGCCTGGCTGGTTCCGGGTCGTAGTACGACGTGGGTGATCTTTGTTCACGGCAAGGGAGTCGACGAACGCCGGCAAGTGTTGCGGTCCTTGCCGGCGCTACGCGAGACAGGAATGCCGATCCTCGCCGCCACGTATCGCAATGACGACAACGCGCCTCGATCGGAATCCGGATTCAGATCCTGGGGACTCAGCGAATGGCGAGACATCGAAGCCGCAATGGACTTCGGGCTGTTGCAGGGGGCCGAAGACTTCGTGTTGATCGGGCATTCGGGTGGGGCCGAGATCATCTCGACGTTGCTTCATGAATCCGAGAAGGTGGGTCTCGTTCGCTCCGTCGTGTTCGATTCGCCGGTCTTGTCACTGGAGACCGTCGCCGACGAGATCTTCGAGCGGCGGAACGTTCCTTCTGTGTTCCGGTCGTTTGCCAAACGCCTCGTCTCGCTTCGGTTCAACATCGATTGGGCGAGGCTCGATCAGGTCGAGCGGGCAGCCGAGTTCGACGTGCCGATCTTGATCTTCCACGGCACCGAGGACGAGATCGCGCCGATCGAAGTGTCCGAGGCGATGGCGGCGGCGATTCCTGATCTGGTGACGTTGGAGCAGACCGACACCGGCCATCTCTACTCGTGGAATCGTGATCCCGTCCGATACGAGGAAGTGCTCCTACGGTTTCTCGCAGCTACCACTGGCGACGTGCCGTGATCGATCGAGACCTCGAGGTCAGGTGAGCTGGGCGCTCTGCGATGGCTCCCGACTGGAGTGCCTCCGGGATCCTGCGACAATGTGGCAGTCATGCGATACCTCGACCATGCAGCAACCACGTTCATCCGTCCCGAATCTCGAGCGGCGATGGAACCGTTCCTCTCCGAGCGGTTCGGAAACGCGTCTGGAATCCATTCCGCGGCGCGCTCGGTCAAGAACGCGATGGAGGAAGCTCGGGAGCGGGCTGCCGAGCTTCTCGGGGCCAGACGACCTCTCGAAATAGTCTTCACCGGTGGCGGAACGGAAGCTGACAACCTCGCAGTAGCGGGCTCGGCGCTCGCAGGCGACCGCCCTCGCGGAGTGATCACCACGGCGGTCGAGCACGAGGCCGTGCTCGAGGCCGGAGCATTTGTGGCGAAACTCGGCGGCAGCTGCACCATTGTCGGCGTCGACAGCACAGGCATGGTGCGGGCGGAAGATCTCTTGGCGGAGACGGACTCGGAGACCGCTGTCGTGTCGGTGATGGCGGCCAACAACGAAGTCGGAACGATTCAGCCGGTGCGCGAAATCGCCGAGCTGATGCGAGCAGAGTTCCCGGAAGTGGCCGT
This sequence comes from Acidimicrobiia bacterium, assembly GCA_013003395.1. Lineage (GTDB taxonomy): Bacteria > Actinomycetota > Acidimicrobiia > Spongiisociales > UBA5794 > JABDJC01. The sequence continues at coordinate 36,471 of JABDJC010000083.1, read as the reverse complement.
GCACACCGACGCCGTGCAGGCGTTCGTATCCGAAGACATCACGGTGCAGAGCACAGGCGCCGATCTCATCTCACTAGCGGCGCACAAGTTCGGAGGTCCGCAGGGTGTTGGGCTGCTCTACGTCCGTACCGGACACAAACTGGAGCCGACGATCCATGGAGGCGGGCAGGAGATGGGTCGCCGATCGGGCACGCACAACGTGGCCGGCATCGTCGGAATGGTGGCTGCAATGGAGGCATCCGTCGCCGATCGTGACGCGTTCCGCAAGCGAGTCGGCGAGGCCCGTGACGGCTTCGAAGCCGAGCTCTCCCGAGTGGTCCCAGGTCTCGTGGTGAACGGGAACACCGCGCAGCGTCTGGTGCAACACTCGCACGTTCGCTTTCCAGGCATATCGGCCGAGACGTTGCTCATCCGTCTCGACCAGGCAGGGATCTGTGCCGCAGCCGGATCTGCCTGCCAGTCAGGGGCCATCGACATCTCCCACGTACTCGAAGCCATGGGCTTCGACGACGTTGCTGCCGGCGAGTGTGTTCGATTCTCCTTCGGTTGGGTCGACGAAGCTTCCGATGGTGCGGCTGCCGCTCACGAGGTGGCAGCGGTGCTCAACGCCATGGAGCGAGTGGCATGAGGGCGTTGGTGGCGATGTCTGGCGGAGTCGACTCGTCGGTGGCAGCGGCGCTGATGCTCGAAGCGGGCCACGACGTCGTCGGGGTCACGCTCAAACAGTGGGAAGGTCCAGACGGATCGCTGCCGGAGGCCGGCTGTTGCACGGTTGGTGACGCCGAAGACGCCCGCCGCGTCGCAGCGCAGCTGGATGTGCCGTACTACGTGTTGGACTACGTCGAGGAATTCAAGAGCGCTGTCGTGGACCGGTTCGGCGAGATGTATCGGGCCGGCCTGACGCCGAATCCGTGTATCGAGTGCAACAGGCGCGTCCGGTTCAAGGCCATGTTGGACAGGGTGGAGCAACTCGACTGTGACGTGCTGGTGACCGGCCATCACGCTCGGGTCACGCAGGACGCGACCGGGTTTCATCTCCGCAAGGGTTTCGACGGATCGAAGGACCAGTCCTACGTGCTGCACATGCTTGGGCAAGACGCGTTGTCACGGGTTGTGCTCCCCGTCGGAGAGATGACCAAAGCCGACGTGCGAGTCCACGCCGAACGCCTGGGTCTGCGGACGGCGTCGAAGCCCGACAGCCAAGACCTGTGCTTCGTCGGCACTGGGGATTACCGGGACTTTCTGCGTGAGCACTTCCCCGATTCGGCCCACCCTGGGACCATGCGGGACCTCGATTCGGACACCGTCACGACGCACGCCGGCACGGCGGATTTCACCGTCGGACAACGCAAGGGACTTGGCGTGGCGGTAGGCGAACCGCGTTACGTCGTCGACATCGAGCCTGCTACTTCAACCGTCGTGATCGGGCGCAAGGAACGGTTGCTCGCCACCGGATGCAGAGTGGAAGAGGTGTCGTTCGTCGCCGATCGACCCCCCGACGACATGAATGTCGACGTGAAGATCCGCTATCGAAGCCCCGCGGTCCCAGCTCGGTTGGAGCGTGATGGGGACGATTGGGTGGTGACGTTCGGCAAACCGCACTCCTCGGTTGCTCCGGGCCAGGCCGCAGTGTTCTATCGTGGGGATGAAGTCTTGGGCGGCGGGACGATCACGGCTTCGATACGCGAGTGAGTCCTTGGCGGCGTTTCGTCGCGATGTTCGCGAGCATCGTCGTGAGCGCAACCTTGCTGGCGGTCCTGTTTCGGCTGTTGTCGGGTCCATTCGATGAAGTGCTTGCGGCGCGGATCGGCGCGGCGGCAGCCGTCGTCAGTGGTCCAACCATCGCGGCTCGACTCTCCGGTGCTGGTGTGGTGGCAGTGGTCAGAGCCATCGGCATCGAAGCCGCCATCGGCGCGTTGGCCTTCGCCGTCACGTCGCTGCTTGTCACATCGATCGAGTTCTTCCTGCTCGGCCTGGCAACGGCGTGGGCGACGGGGACCGCTTTTGCGATCTACGCAGAGGGAACTGCGCCACTCCTCGGGAGGCTCATCGTGATGCTGTCGATCGGACCGCTGCTCCTGGTGGCCGCCGTGTGGGGAGTGGATTTCTATGTCGTCGGCGCGTTGCCGGCTGTGGCGGGTCTCGCCGCGCTTCCGCTGCTCGGTGACGTCGTCGGGCGGTACGTGGCGAACGTTGGAGCATTGACGGAAGACGGTAGGGTCGAGCGTCCATGAGCGGACTCACCGAATCGATCAAACGTAGAGCGGAAGAACTGCGGACCCAGATTGATGAAGCCAATCGGCTCTATCACGTGCTCGACGCTCCGCAGATCCCCGACGCCGAGTACGACGCACTGGTTCGTGAGCTCATCGCACTGGAGGCGCAGCATCCTGAACTCGTGACTCCTGACTCGCCCACCCAGCGTGTCGGCGGCCCGGTTTCCGACACATTCTCTGCCGTAGTGCACCGACAGCGCATGTTCAGCCTCGACAATGTCGAATCGATGGAAGAGATCGAGGCCTGGCAAGCCCGCCTGGTGAGAACGCTCGAGAGAGTCCCTGACGGATACAGCTGTGAGCTCAAGATCGACGGACTTGCGGTTTCTCTCACCTATGTCGACGGACGACTCGAGACCGCAGCGACACGTGGCGACGGGGTCACAGGCGAGGACGTCACCGCCAACGTCCGGACGCTTCCCTCGGTACCGCTCGTGCTTCGGGGTCGAGACCTACCGACGGTCATGGAAGTCAGAGGCGAGATCTACATGCCGGTTTCTGCCTTCGAAGCGTTGAATCAGCGGCAGGCAGAGTTGGGCGAAGCGCCCTACATCAACCCTCGCAACACCGCAGCGGGATCGGTTCGGCAGAAAGACCCGGCCAAGACGGCATCGAGGAACTTGGCGATCTGGATCTACCAGCTCGGATTCGTCGAGGGTGGACCGACGTTCGATACCCACTCGGCAACCATGGCCTGGCTGTCAGAACTCGGGCTGCGCACGAATCCTGCATCAACCCGAGTCGACGACATCGAAGCGGTCGAGGCTTACGTGGAGGCAGCCCAGCGCGATCGCCACGCCAACGACTACGAGATCGATGGCGTGGTCATCAAGGTCGACTCCCTGGCCGACCAGGCAGCCCTCGGGTTCACGTCCAAGAGCCCGAGATGGGCGGTGGCGTTCAAGTTTCCGCCGGAGGAGAAGACCACCGTCCTCGAGAACATCCTCATCAACGTCGGGCGCACTGGTGCAGCCACTCCGTACGCAGTACTTGACCCTGTGTTCGTAGGCGGGGTGACCGTCACGAATGCGACGCTGCACAACGAGGGCGAGATCCAACGCAAGGATGTGCGGATCGGGGACACTGTCATCGTCCGTCGCGCAGGCGATGTCATCCCGGAAGTGGTCGGCCCCGTCGTCTCGAAGCGTCCGAAAAAGGCCAAGGTCTGGACGATGCCCGCTGAGTGTCCCTTCTGTGGAAACCCGATCGTGAAGCCCGAAGGGGAAGCCAGGGCCAAGTGCACTGGAGGATTCTCGTGCCCGAGTCGGCTTCGTGAATACCTCTACCACTTTGCAGGGCGCGGCGGTATGGACATCGAAGGCCTCGGGTACAAGACGGTCGAGACGCTCCTGACCGAAGGCTTGATCAAGGATCCAGCTGACGTCTTCGCCCTCGACGCATCGGATCTCGGTGAACTAGAGGGATGGGGAGAGATTTCGGTGAACAATCTTCTCGCCTCGATCGCAACGGCGAAGGATCGCGACGTCGGCCGGCTGCTGACCGCACTGGGGATTCCGCTCGTAGGGGGCACGGTCGCACGCACCGTCGCTCGGCGATTCCGTTCGATGGACGCCATCATGTCGGCAACTGCCGACGACATCACCGCCATCGACGGTGTCGGTCCAGAGATCGCGCGATCTTTGGTCGAATGGTCCAGCGATCCGGTGAACCGGGAACTCGTCGAGAAGCTGCGCTCGGCCGGCGTCCGGCTGGAGGACCCCGAGCCAGAAGGCGGCAACGTGGACCTCCTCGACGGACTCACGTTCGTGCTCACTGGCTCGTTTTCTGGCTACACGAGGGAGTCGGCCAAGGCCGCGATCGAAGATCGAGGCGGCAAGGTCACCGGCTCGGTCTCGAAGAAGACGACCGCCCTGATCGCCGGCGAAGGCGGCGGCTCGAAGCGGGTCAAGGCTGAAGAGCTCGGGGTGCCGATCATCGGCGAAGACGAGCTGGCGAACCTGCTCGACAACGGGCCAACCAGTTTCGCCTGAGAATCGTCGATGTCCGTCGCCTACGGCGTGCTGAACGTGAACCGGTACACCCCGGCGGTTCCAGCAGTGAAACGCACTTCGACCGTGTGGATTCCAGACGGCCACGTCTCGTACTGCTGTCCCGGTCCGGGTTGCCAGGTCAATAGTCCTGAGGTTCCAGGCAACTCCAGCTGGACTCCGTCGAGGAACATCACGGCCTCGACACCGTCGGCGAGGCGAATCTCGATCGGGTCCGCATCGGTGACCACCGCACCGTCGGCAGGTTGGGCTGACAGGATTGCAGGAGGGGGACCCGATCGGTCACCGCCTGGGAGGAACACCACAACGGCGACAACGGCGAACGCGAATGCCACGCCGAACAGCGCTGCGGCGATGCGTAGGCGGTTGACCGACTGAGAGTTGAGCGGCGAGGTCATTCGGCGGGATCATACGGCGCTCGCCGCCCGACGCCTGCACTAGCGTGGCGCGGTGATGACACCCATGCGACTGAACCCTGTCCTCGATGAACTGGGGACGTACCCACTCGAAGAGATCAAGTCGCGAGCGAGAACACTCGCCGCGAATGGTGTAGACGTCATCGACTTCTCGATCGGGGATCCTCGAGAAGAAACGCCCCTCTTCATCAGGGACACGATCAGAGCCGCCATCCCGGCCGTTTCGCAATACCCGACGGCTGTGGGACTCCCCGAGCTCCGAGGAGCGATCGCCGACTACCTCGGTCGACGCTTCGACGTCGACGTCGACCCCGCCAGCCAAGTGATCCCGACGTCAGGGTCCAAAGAGTCGATCTTCAACACCCCATTCGCATTCGTACAGCCTGGTGACAGCGTTGCGTACGGGACGCCTGGGTATCCGGTCTACGAGCGCGGATCCCGGTTCGCCGGTGCCTCCGTGGATCCGATCGTGCTCTCAGGCGACTTTGTTCTTCGCGCCGGCGACGTACCCGATGAGGTTTGGAACCGGGCACGGATGCTCTGGACCTGTTCACCGCACAACCCGACAGGCGCCATCGCATCTCGGCAGGATCTCGTCGACCTCGTCAACCGATCCCGTGAGTCGGACACGTTGTTGTGTGCCGACGAGTGTTACGTCGACGTATACGAGGACGAACCGCCATCCTCCACACTTCAAGTGGCCGGTCCGGACTTCGAAGGCGTGTTGGCCTACTTTTCGTGCTCGAAACGGTCGGGGATGACCGGCTATCGCTCTGGGGCGATCGTCGGCGATGCCAGGGCGATCGCCGCCCTCGGACGCCTGCGTTCAACCACGGGCACGGCCTCGCCCGAGTTCGTGCAACTCGCTGCAGCTGCCGCCTGGTCCGACGACGAGCACGCCGCCGAGCGACGCGAAATATTTGCCGCGAAACGAGCCGTGCTGCGCCCGGCATTCGAAGAGATCGGAATCCCAACGGTTGCCTCGCGTGCCGGACTCTATCTCTGGCTGCAGGTGCAAGACGACTTGGCGGTGACCCACGCGTTGCTCGACGGCGGAGTGGTCGTTTCCCCCGGCAGGGCCTTCGGGCCAGGTGGTGAAGGATTCATCAGGTTGGCCCTGGTGCCGACCATCGAGCAGTGTGAACAAGCGGTGGAGGTGGTTCAGAAGTGTCTACGGACGATCAGCTGATAAGCGCGGCGTACGGCGATCTGTCGTTGCTCGATGACGCCACGGAGGCAGTCGAGCGAACCCTGGCTCGGCTGGACAAAGGAGAGATTCGAGTCGCCGAGAAGGTCGATGGCGCGTGGATCGTCAACGAGTGGGTGAAGCAGGCGATCCTCCTCTATTTCCGCATCGCCAAGCTGGAGACCATCGAACTCGGCGCCTTCGAGTATCACGACAAGATCCCGACCAAGCGCAACCTGGCCGAGGCCGGTATCCGTGTCGTACCACCTGGAACGGTCCGATACGGCGCCTTCTGCGAACCAGGCGTCGTCGTGATGCCGGGTTACGTCAACCTCGGCGCACACGTTGGTTCCGGAACCATGGTGGACACGTGGGCAACGGTCGGATCGTGTGCTCAGATCGGCCGGAATGTGCACCTGTCTGGGGGCGTCGGTATCGGCGGCGTGCTGGAACCGCTCAACGCCCGGCCGGTGATCGTCGAAGACGGTGCGTTCATAGGGAGCCGTTGCATCATCACCGAAGGAGCGCTGATCGAGGAAGGCGCAGTACTGGGCGCAAACGTCACCATCACGGCCTCGATCCCGATCTACGACGTCACTGGTGACGAGCCAGTCGAGTACCGAGGTCGGGTGCCGGCGCGATCGATCGTGGTTCCGGGCACTCGACCGAGAGAATTTGCAGCCGGGACCTTCAACCTGCAGTGCGCGTACATCATCGGTCAGCGATCCGCTTCGACGGACGATCGCACGTCTTTGAACGAGGCGCTTCGAGAGTTCGGAGTGATGGTTTGAGTCTGTCGAACACGCTGGTCGACCTGATAGCTACCAGCTCCGTGACTGGGCAAGAGGGTCGCCTGTGCACGGCCATCGCCGAGCGCCTGCTTCCGGTTCACGGATTCGATGGAGTGCATCGGGTCGGTAACAGCCTCATCGTCGGCAAGCGGAGCGAGAAGCCACTGATCACGCTCTACGGACATCTCGACACCGTGCCGGAGCAGAACGGCAATCTGACGCCCCGAAGAGACGGGGCCATGATCCACGGGCTCGGCGCCAGCGACATGAAGGCCGGACTGGCGGTGATGATCCACCTCCTCGAGGAGTCAGAGATTGCCGCCGGTCCTTATGACGTTGTTGGCGTCTTCTATGACAAAGAAGAGGGTCCGATGGCCGACAACGGCCTGGAAGACGTGCTCGATGCCGCGCCATGGTTGGAGGATTCGGCTCTCGCAGTCGTGATGGAGCCAACGGATCTGGAACTCCAACTCGGCTGCAACGGCGCGATGAATGCGACTGTGGGGTTCCAGGGGAGTGCGGCGCACAGCGCCCGCCCGTGGCTTGGAGAGAACGCCATCACCAAAGCGGGGAGCTGGCTGGACCGATTCCATCAACTGGAGCCACGCTCTGTCGACATCGCAGGACTCGAGTTCCGGGAGGTCTTCTCCGTTACCCGTGCAGCAGGAGGCATCGCCAACAATGTGATTCCTGCCGACTTCGAACTGAATCTGAACTATCGATTCCCGCCGCTGTATTCGATGGACGAAGCCGAGCGCCGTCTCCGGACCACGGCGGAGGGAGCCGACCGCGTCACCATCACGGACCGGGCGCCGGCCGGCGAAATCGACGTCGAAAACGAGCACTACTCACGCTTGGAGCGCATTTCCGGAGCGACACGGACCGCCAAACAAGGCTGGACAGATGTAGCTCGACTGACCTCGAGAGGCGTCAGTGCGGTCAACTATGGGCCCGGCATCGTCGCTCAGGCGCATCAGGCAAGTGAGCACGTGCCGATCCAACACCTCCACGACGCCTTTGAAACCATGCGGTCGTTCCTCGTGGAGGACTGACAGCTTCTGGTACATTCGAGGGATGGAGGAGGCCAGTTGATGGGGGACAACAGTCAGCCCGTGCCGGTTCTTGTTTGTGCCGACCTGCGACGGACTTTTGGGGATCGCGTTGCCGTCGACGGCGTCGGATTTCACATCGAGCGCGGCGAGACGTATGGGCTCCTCGGTCCGAACGGCGCAGGCAAGACCACGTCGATTTCGATCATCGCAGGCCTTCTCGAGCGAGATGCGGGATCGGTTTCTGTCTCCGGTCAGCCGGTCACGACGACGACGGTTGAAGCCAAGCGAGCCGTCGGCCTCGTTCCACAAGAGCTGGCGATCTATCCGGATCTGACGGCTGCGGAGAACTTGATGTTCTTTGGCAAGTTGTACGGCATCGGTTCGAACGCGTTGGCGCAACGGGTAGACGAAGTGCTCGAGATCGTGGGCCTCATAGACCGACGCGACGATCGGACCGATGAGTACTCGGGCGGTATGAAACGCCGGCTCAACATCGGTATCGGACTCCTGCACTCGCCTGAGCTGCTGATTCTGGATGAGCCAACTGTCGGCGTTGATCCGCAGAGCCGCAACGCGATCTTGACGTCCGTTGAACGGTTGGGCGCAGACGGCATGGCGGTGTTGTACACGACGCACTACATGGAGGAGGCAGAGCGGCTGTGCGATCGTGTCGGCATCATCGACGAGGGCCGTATCGTCGCCGAGGGGACGCGTCGAGAACTCGTCGCGCTCGTCGGTGAGCGCGATCGAGTCGAACTCGCTGCAAGTGGCGATCTCGCCGCGGCGGCGACGGCGCTGCGTGGCCTGGCGGGAGTAGACGATGCAACTCCAGGAGACGGTTCGATCCAAGTGGTGGTCGAGTCGGCTTCGGCTCGGCTGGCGGAGATGTTGGCGGCAGCGGTGGCGGCAGGAGCGACCGTCACCGGGGTTGACATCTACGAGCCAGACCTCGAGGCCGTGTTCCTTCATCTCACCGGCAAGGCGCTGCGCGACTGATGGGCGCTGTGCTGGTCATCGCAGCCAAGGACCTGAAACAGCGTCTGCGTGACAAGTCGGCATGGATCGTTGCTGTCCTGGTGCCGTTTGGTCTGGCGTTCATACTGAATGCGTCGATTGGCGGGGTTGCGGACCAGCAACTCGAGATCGACATGGGCATCGTCGATCTCGACCAAGGTACGTTGAGTGAGGCGTTCCGAGGCGTATTGGCGAGCATCGAAGCATCCGGGCTGTTGGACGTCTCGGTCGTGGACAACGTCGACAGAGCTGAGCAAATGGTCGCTGACGACGAGATCGGCCCTGTCGTTGTCCTGCATGAGGGCTTCTCCGAATCCGTTACGCAAGGCCGAGGAGGTTCGCTGCGGGTTCTTCCGAACGAGAACCGCCCCATAGGATCGCAGGTGGTGGAGGCCATAGCCCGTGGGTTCGCCGCAGAGGTGAACGCCGTGCAGCTGGCGGTTGGTGCCGTCGCGGCCTCGGAGCCATCGCTGTCTGCTGCAGCTCTTGTATCCATAGCCGAAAGAGCTGCAGGGATTCCGGCACCCATCGTCATTGCCGACACCGAAACCGCAGACGACGGCTTGGTCGGTTTCGAGACGTTCTACGCCATCGGCATTGCGGTCTTCTTCGTGTACTTCACGATTCAGTTCGGCGTCTTGAGCCTGCTCGACGAGCGCAAGAACGGAACGCTCTCTCGGCTCCTGGCCGCACCGATCAAGCGATGGACGATCATCGCCGGCAAGGTTGCCGCCGCGCTCGTTCTCGGTATCGCGAGCATGGTGGTGTTGTGGCTCACGACGACCGCAGTCATGGGGGCACAGTGGGGCGACCCATTGGGAGTGATCGTCATGATCATCGCCGGCGTGATCTCGGGTATGGGTGTCACTGCGCTCGTTGCAACCCTCGTCAAGACTTCAGAACAGGCCGGCGGATGGACGAGCATCGTCGCGGTGGTCCTCGGTCTTCTCGGTGGGACGTTCTTTCCGATTGCGAACACCTCTGGGGCGTTGAGCGCAGTAAGCCTCATCACGCCGCACCGCTGGATGATGCGAGGCTTCCTCGATCTGGCTGCTGGTGATGGGCTGCTGGACATCTTGCCGGCAGTTGCGGCGGTCCTGGCATTCGGGGTGGTGACCGGTGGGATCGGGTTGGCGCGCTCGAATCGTCTGGTGCGTCTGCAATGAGGAAGGTTTTTGCCATCGGCAAGACCAGCGTGGTTCGCCTGATGCGAGACCGCCTGAACCTGTTCTTTGTCTTCGTGCTCCCCACCATGTTGATTGTCGTGATCGGCGTCGTGTTCGGGAGCGGGATCACGCCGCGCCTCGGCATCTTGTCGGTCGGCGACGGTGAGTTCGAAATGGAGATCGTCGAGGAGTTGATGGCCGTCGACGTGTTCGAGACGACGCTGCTAACGGATCGAGGTGAGGTGGTGCAAGCGGTCGAACGTGGCGAACTGGAGCTGGGGGTGGTCATTCCTGAGGCGTTCGACGGCACGATCGCTGCCGGCGTTGCAGCAGAGATCGAATATCTGGCGCGTCCTTCTGGCAGCGGGTTCGAAGTGCAGGCCATCGTTCAGGGAATCATCGATGATCAGGCTGCGCGGATTCGAGCCGGTCGGTTCCTGGTCGAAGAAGGCTTGGCCCCCGACCTTGCGGCAGCACTCGCAGTAGTGGACGCGGCGAGTGTGGGAGTGGCCGAGGTCGAAGTCGAGCTCGACAGCACCAGCCCCATGGCGACCGTCGGGGCCTTCGACTTGGGCGCGGCGCAGAATCTCGTCCTGTTCATGTTCGTCACGTCGCTCGCTGCCTCTGCCGCCCTGATCCTTTCCCGCAAACTCGGCGTTTCGAAGCGGATGCTGTCGACCCCGACTTCGGCAACCACCGTCGTTGCCGGCGAGACGCTCGGGCGCTTTCTGGTGGCACTCACCCAAGGCTTGTTCATCGCCGTCGTTGCTGCCTTGGCTTTCGGTGTGGATTGGGGTTACCTGCCTGCGGCGCTTGCGGTCATCGTTGCGTTCGCCGCCGTCGGAACGGGGGCCGCGATGCTCATCGGATCGACGTTCTCCAACGACGAGCAGGCCGGCGGTATCGGTACGTTCCTCGGTCTCGGTCTGGGGGCGCTCGGCGGATGCATGGTGCCCCTGGAGATCTTCTCGCCGACGATGCGGCAGGTGGCACACGTCACGCCCCATGCGTGGGCACTCGACGCGTTCTCGGAACTGATCCGAGAGGACGCGGGATTCGGTGACATTCTGAATGAGTTGGCGGTTCTCGTCGGATTCGCGACGGTGCTGATCCTGTTGGCGGCTTGGCGGTTCCGACGCTCGATCACGGCCTGAGGCGCTCAGACGAGGACTACGAGCACGACCAAGGCGATGACGATGAGGACGGCGCTCCAGGCAACCGACGCCGCAACCGCTGTCAGGTAGAGCGGGCTGGCCAGGCGCTTCAACCACCACGCCGCTACGCCAAGACTCTTGAGGTTTCCAATCACCGTCCGTGCGGAGAGGAGGCCTCGCAGCAACCCGACAATTCTCGCGACGACGTTGCTGTCAGCGGTGACGTTGGTGATGACCGAACCCGTCGATCGGACAGCCTCGGTCGTGGTGTCGAGTGCTTCTGCTGGGATCTGAGGGAGTTTGGAGATGGTGCGTGAGAAGTCCCAGATGAGCGCACCCGGACCTAGGAGGGGGACAGCTCCCACGATGAGCGAGGCCACCGGACCGACTGCAGACCGCATCAAGGCGAACAAGACGATCGCCCCCGCCGTGATCGAGGCCAGCGCGACCGCTCGGATTGCAGCCGAGGTCGCCTCGACGAGCCCGACAATTCGTTCCCACGCCATCGTGATACCCATTCGACGAGGCTACAACGGGCGCGAGTCGGTCGGTTATGGCGATTGATGCTCCGTCTAGCATCGGGCGCTCACCGGGGAGGTCGGCTGTGCCCGTAGAGATCGATATCGCGAAGGTTGCCAAGTTGGCGCGCCTCGCCCTCAATGATGAGCAACTCGCCTCCTACGGGGAGCAGCTGGGTGCCATCCTCGAGCATGCCGAGCGTGTGCAGGCCATGGCGACCGACGATGTCGAGCCAACATCTCATCCGTTGGCGATGACGAATTCGTTCCGAGCTGACGTGGTGATTCCTTCACTCGACCGAGACGAGGTGCTCTCGCAGGCACCGGACAGCGTCGAGGGTCAGTTCGCCGTACCGAGGATTCTCGAATGAGCGACCTGGCAGACCTTTCGATCACGAGCGCGCACGAACTGCTCGATTCAGGCGAGACGTCGTCTTCCGAACTCCTCGATGCAGTCTTGAAGCGGGCCGGCATCACCGAGTCACATCTCCACGCCTATCTCACGATCGACAAGGCAGGTGCCGCCGAAGCCGCAGCTCGTGCCGACGAACGAATCGCAGCCGGTGATGGCGCCCAGATGACTGGCATTCCCATCGCCCTCAAGGACAACATGGTCACGAAGGGCGTCGAGACGACCTGCTCCTCGAAGATATTGTCTGGCTGGATTCCACCGTATGACGGCACGGCGGTGTCACGGTTGAAAGAGGTCGACGCCGTCACGGTCGGCAAGACGAACCTCGACGAATTCGCCATGGGGTCATCCACCGAGAACTCGGCGTACGGCGTCACCCGCAATCCGTGGGACACCGAGCGAGTGCCGGGAGGCAGTTCTGGTGGTTCGGCTGCGGTCGTGGCCGCAGGCTCGGCATTTGCTGCGCTTGGTTCCGACACCGGCGGATCGGTGAGGCAGCCCGCCGCGCTTTGTGGCGTCGTCGGGCTGAAGCCGACCTACGGTCTCGTGAGTCGGTACGGACTCATCGCCTTCGCCTCTTCGCTCGATCAGATCGGTCCGATCACCCGCAGCGTCGAAGACGCCGTAGTCGTGTTGGAGGCCATCGCCGGCCATGACGTGATGGATGCCACGAGCTACCGAGGTGCCGTCCCTGACTTTCGTGCTGGCCTCAGCGCCGGAGTAGCTGGATTGCGCGTCGGGGTGGCAGCCGAGTTGCTGCGCGACGACATGCAACCCGAAGTGCTGGCCGCCACCCGGAAGATGGTCGACCAGCTCTCAGATGCAGGCGCCGCAGTTCGGCAGGTGTCGTTGCCGAGCGTCGAGTATGCATTGTCTGCGTACTACCTGATCGCCCCAGCAGAGGCGTCAGCCAACCTCGCTCGCTTCGACGGTGTCCGCTACGGGCTGCGCGTTGACGGAGAAACCACGGAAGAGATGATGGCAAGGACTCGAGCCGAGGGTTTCGGTCCTGAGGTGATCAGGCGAATTCTCCTCGGCACGTACGCGCTGTCGGCCGGCTACTACGACGCCTTCTATGGCCAAGCCCAACGAGTGAGAACGTTGGTGCGCCGAGACTTCGCCGCGGCGTACGAAAACGTCGACGTGCTGGTCTCGCCCACGAGTCCGACGACGGCATTCTCGGTGGGGGAGAAGTCGACCGACCCCATCGCCATGTACTACTCAGACGTGTGCACGATTCCCAGCAACCTCTCCGGGGACCCCGCAATCTCTGTCCCCATCGGACTCGACGACGCAGGTCTGCCGATCGGGTTCCAGGTCATGGCTCCCTCGCTGGGAGAACCGGTGCTGTTCCAGGCGGCAGCCGAGATCGAGAGACTTGCAGACTTCACCGCTCGCCCCCGACTCGCCACTTCGGAGGTCACATGACCGAATATGAAGCCGTCATCGGCATCGAAACGCACGTCGAGCTCCAGACGAACTCGAAGATGTTCTGCGGCTGTGCGGTCGACTTCAACGCGGAAGCCAACACCGTCGTGTGTCCTGTCTGTCTGGCGTTGCCCGGTGCACTGCCGGTACCGAACGCGTCAGCGATCGACGGAATACTGTCGATTGGTGCAGCGCTCTCATGCGAACTGGTCGAGCACTCGCTGTTTCACCGCAAGAACTACTTCTATCCGGACCTGCCGAAGAACTATCAGATCAGCCAGTACGACGTCCCGCTGTGCGCCGACGGGCACATCGACATCGTGGCCGACGGTGAGCCGTTTCGCATCGGTATCACCAGAGTGCACATGGAGGAAGACACGGGGAAGAGCACGCACATCGGTGACGACGGTCGGATTCGTGCAGCCAGTCATTCGCTCCTCGACTTCAATCGAGCCGGAGTACCGTTGGTCGAGATCGTCACCGAACCCGACATTCGGACGGCCGAGCAAGCTCGGGTCTACGGTGCCGAGCTCCAAATGATCGTCCGCACCCTTGGAGTGTCGGACGCACGCCTCGAAGAGGGCAGTATGCGTTTCGATGTCAACGTGAGCCTTCGTCCAGTAGGTCAGGAAGAATTCGGGACACGGACCGAGGTCAAGAACGTGAACTCGCTTCGGTCCATGTATCGAGCGATCGAGTTCGAGATCGCCCGCCAGACCGAGGTGCTCGACAGCGGCGGAACCATCGTGCAGGAAACTCGGCACTGGAACGAGGACAGCCAGCGCACCACGTCGATGCGGTCCAAAGAGGATTCCGAGGACTACCGCTACTTTCAGGAACCCGATCTGCTGCCCCTCCACATTGACGCCGCATGGTCGGCGCGGGTGTACGCCGCCATACCCGAATTGCCGGCAATTCGTCGCTCCCGATATCTGGAAACCGGCATCGACATGGTGACTGCCGGCGTGATGGTTGCCGACGCTGGGCTCGGAGAGCTGTTCGATGCGGCCGTTGCGAGTGGGGCGGATCCAAAACAGGCTGCCAATTGGATCACCGGTGAAGTGGTGGCAAATCTCCGCCGAACAGAGCGGCAGCTCGCCGACTTGCCGCTTTCGGCCGAACACTTGACGCAGCTCGACGAGATGGTGAGCGCAGGGTCGCTGTCAGCGACGGCAGCCAAAGACGTGCTCGGGGGAGTCATGGACGGAGAAGGGTCGCCGGAACAGGTGGCCCAGTCTCGGGACCTCCTCCAGATCTCCGACACCGGTGCGTTGACCACGGAGGTGAATACGGTGCTCGCAGACAACGAGGACGCCGTCGACAAGATGCGTTCCGGTGACATGAAACCCCTCGGGTTCTTGGTCGGCCAGGTGATGAAGGCGACCGGCGGCAAAGCCGATCCGCGGATGGTCTCAGAACTCATTCGGAACTCGGTCAAGGAGTAGCTCCGCCAGTGGCTGGTGTGTCCGTTCGCGAGCGTCGAGATCTGGATGCCGATCCGGCTGCGGTTTGGGCTCTGGTCGCAGACCCAGAGCGTATTGCGGAATGGGCTCCGGTGGTTTTTGTCGGATGGATGGGCACGAACCTTCCGGCGGTGGGTCAAGCGTTCTTCATCTCATGGTTGACCGACGGCGCTCGGCGGTTCGAAATCGACGAATGGGAAGCCGGAAGGAGATTCCGATGCGTCGTCGATCGTCCTGCGGGCCATTTCGAGGTGCTGGTCGACACCACGGTGGTGTCGGGAGGGCCGAGATCGAGTCTGGAGTTGCGGTTCGCGGGGGAGTACGGCTTGGTGTCGAGCTGGCTGCGGGCAAGTGTGATCCGCATGCTGTTCAAGAGAGCGCTTCGAGGAGCTGCCCGCGAACTGGATGAGTCGTAGTGTCCATGGACGCCGTGATTTTCGACTGCGACGGCGTGATCGTGGACTCCGAACCGATCGCGTGGGATGCCTGGGCTGCGCTGATCGTTCGTCACACTGGTGGTGAACCCGACGCTGCCGATGGTCCCGCACTCGTGGGAATCGATCTTCGTGCGTCCGCCGAGTACCTGGTCGATCGGTATCGACTGCCTTCCGTCGACAAGGTCATTGACGAGTACCAAACCGAGCTGCTCGATCGCTATGAGACAGAACTCGAGGCATTCGACGACGTGGTCCGGACGGTTCGAGAGTTGGCGGCTCAGGGCATCCCCCTCGGGGTGGCGTCCTCCAGCGAGCGTGCCGAGCTCGACCTCAAGTTGGGGCGATTCGATCTCGTGCGTTACTTCGACGCGGTGGTCGGCGGAGACGAGGTGGCTGCGACCAAGCCGGCGCCCGACGTGTATCTGCGAACTGCCGAACTGATGCGCGTGCCTCCATCGGCGTGTCTGGTCATCGAGGATTCCGTGGTCGGGGCTCAGTCAGCACAGGCTGCGGGTATGCGAGTGGTGGTGATCGCCCGCGACGGCGTCGGCCCCAGCGGGTATCCATCGATCAACGATGTCGACGCCGCCCTCATTCTGGAGTGGCTTGGTTGATATAGTTGCAGCGCTTATATCTGTATTGACATAAGTTGAAATCTTATCAACGAGCAGATATAGTCCCTGGGGTTATGTCAGAAGTCATCGCCGTCATCGGAGACCTCGTTGCCTCTCGCAGCAGACGGGATCAAGCCGCGTTGCTCGAAGCAGCTGCAACCCAATTCGGAGAGGTCAATCTGGTCGTCACGGCACCCCAACAGCTATCTCCGACCGTCGGCGACGAGTTCCAAGGCGTGTTCGCCACGATCGAGTCAGCCTTGCTGGCCACACTTCTCGTGCAGCTTCGGCTCCTTGCGTACGTCGGAATCGAAGCGCGTTTCGGCATGGCGCGAGGCAGTGTCACCGTCACAGAGGCGGCGGATCCGCCATTCGCCCAGAGCGGAACGGCTTGGTGGGAGGCGAGAGCGGCACTGAGCGATCTCAACGACAAGGCGAGAGGGTGGCCGCGTACCGCTCGAGCCGCCTACCGTGGCAGCGACGACGCTCTCATCAATGGTTTCCTGACGATTCGAGACGAACTGATGGCCAATTTCGACGAACGTGACGCCAAAGCAACGCTCGGTCTCTTTGCCGGGGAACGTCAAGACGACATCGCCGACCAGCTCGGCGTCTCGCAACCAGCCGTGTCCCAGCGGATTCATCGAGGTCCCCTTGCGCTGTACGCAGCCCACCAAAGAATGGTGACACCATGATCGGGATCGGCATTGGACTCTTCGCCATCGGCGTTGCCGACTTGATCGCAGGGGGTGCCACCGGAATGCCTGAGACGCGGGCACGCGCCTTGCTCGGGACAGCGATTGCGACGCTCGTGACGTTGGTCGCGGGTGTCGCTTTTGGCATGGGAAGCCGAGCTTTTGAACTTGCCCTCGTCATCCTCGCCGCAAGTGCAGCATGGATGATGCTGCGGGTCGGCACGCTCACCGAGCGGCGAGCGCAGATGGCTCTGTCCGCCCATGTCGTAGGCATCGCTCTGCTCCTTGGTGCAACCGGGAGATGGGACGCGACAGGGCGAAACCTGGTCGGATGGATAGATCAGCTACCACTGCCTGGCGACGCCACCCAAGCAGTGCTCGCAGCGGGCGTTCTGGCGTATCTGTCTGCAACATCGAACGCAGTGGTACGGGTCGTGCTTGCCATGGCAGGCACACAGGTAGAACGATCGCAACAGACGCTCAGAGGTGGTCGTGTCATCGGGATCATCGAGCGCTGGCTCATCTACGGCCTGGCCCTCGCAGGACAACCGACGGCGGCCGCCGTGATCGTTTCGGCCAAGAGCGTCCTACGCTTTCCGGAGCTGTCGAAAGTCGCCCGATTGGAACGACCGAGTGGCGAAGCGTCGGGGACCCCGGCGGAGGTCGACATCGTCACGGAGTACTTCTTGCTCGGCTCGATGGTCAGTTGGCTTCTTGCGCTGGCACCAGCTGTCCTCGGCTGACCCGTTCAGCCCGTGTTGCGAAGTCCAGCTGCAATGCCGTTCATCGTGAGCAGGAGAGCGCGTTGGAGTTCTGGATCGGGGCGTTCTTGGCCTCGAACCCTCTTGAGCAGGGCCACCTGGAGGTAGCTCATCGGGTCGATGTACGCATCTCGCACCGCCAGCGTGCGTTGCAGTACCGGAATGTCGTCTAGCGGGGCAGAGCTGCCCGTGACCGTGAGGAGCTCGGCCAGTGTGCGGTCATGCTCTTCGCGAATTCGCTTGGCCACGCTTCGGTGCTCGGGTTCGACGAGCTGCTCGACGTAGCGGCTCGTGACTGACAAATCGGTCTTGCTGAGGGTCATCTCGACGTTGGATATGAAGGTTCGGAAGAAGCTCCACTGTTCGTACATCTCGATGATGTCTTCGCGATGACCTGCCGCAACCGCCGCTTCCAAGCCCGTGCCAACCCCGTACCAACCTGGCACGATTTGGCGAGTCTGCGTCCAGCCGAACACCCAGGGGATAGCGCGAAGTCCTGACAATCCAGCCGAACCTGGGCGGCGCGCTGGACGCGAACCGATGTTCATCGCCCCGAGTTCGTTGACTGGTGTCGAGGAGGTGAAGTACGGGACGAGAGAAGGGTCGTCTATCAGATCTCGATACGCGCTGAACGCGCTGGACGAGATGACGTCCATGATCTCGTCCCACTTGGCGAGCATTTCTGGTGGCTGACGTGGCGTACGGTGCAGCAACGACGCCTCGAGAGTTGCCGCAACGGTCAATTCCAGGTTCGCCCGCGCCAACGACGGCAGGCCGTACTTGTCGGCGATCACCTCGCCCTGCTCGGTGATCTTGATTCGCCCGTCGATCGTCGCCCACGGTTGCGCGAGGATTGCGTCACCAGTCGGTCCGCCACCCCGGCCGACCGTGCCGCCTCTGCCGTGGAAGATCCGGAGTTCGACACCCTCGTTGTGGGCCGAGTCGCGCAAAGCTCGCGATGCCTTGTACAGCTCCCATTGAGACGTGGTGATGCCGCCATGCTTGTTCGAGTCGGAGTAGCCGAGCATGACCTCCTGGACATCGCCGCGGAGTCTCACGATCTCGCGATAGCTCGGGTCGCTCAGAAGCTTGTCGAGCGTCTCGCCGGCGGCGCGCACCTCTTCGGTTGTCTCGAACAACGGCACGAATCCGATTTGGGCGATGCCGCTCGGCACATCGATCAGTCCGGCTTCGCGAGCCAGCACCGCAGGAGCCAGCACGTCATCGACATCGACGGTCTCCGAGATGATGTAGCTCTCGATGATGTCCGGCCCGAACCGATCAAACGCCGATCCGATCATCGCAAACGTGTCGAGCGTCGCGCCCGGCTCGCCGGAGACGATTGTCGCTCGTGATGACAGTGGCCGGCTTCCCGCGAGTTCGGAACTGAGGAGCGCGATTCGCTCGTCACGACTCAGTGCTTCGTAGTCGATGCCAACTCGATCGAAGAGGACGGCAGCGGCAGCGTGGTGCTTCAGCGCGTGCTGGCGGATGTCCATGGTTGCGAGATGGAATCCACTCGCGGCAGCTCTTCTCATGAGGCGAGCGACGGTGCCATTCGCAATGAGCTCGCCCTGGTTCGACCTCAGCGAGCCGTGAATGAGCGCTAGATCCTGAATGAAGCCATTGACCTCGAGGTAGTCGCGACCCGGGTCATGCGGCAACCCTTCTTGAATGCGGCGCAAGGTGTTGCGCAGCTTGGCGTGGACGTATGCGCACTTCATTCGATACGGTTCGCCGGCAGACAGGTGACGAAAGCGCTCATAGACACCGGGAAGGTGTTCCTTGTCGACATCGAGAGAGCGCCCCAAGTCGCTGGAGATGCCGACCACTCGAACTGAGGAACTCAATTCGGCTGACAATTGCTCGACCGCCCCGATCAGCGATCGCAACGCGTGGTCGTGCTGGTCCTGGAGCACCCGCATCGTGACCTCGGGTGTGATGTTCGGATTGCCGTCGCGATCTCCGCCCACCCAGCTCCCCAGTCGAAGAACGGTGCGAGTTGTAGGCAGACTCACACCGAGTCGAGACAACTGGTGGTCGAGTTCGTCCAGTAGGTCCGGGATCACCTCGTTGTAGATCTCTTCGAGGTAATACACGACCGAGTTGGCCTCGTCATCGGGTGTCGGTCGAGTGCCGCGCAATTCGTCGGTCTGCCAGATCAGATCGATCACCTCGGCAAGCCTGCGCTCGGTCCTGTCGAGATCGGCCTCGGTGTTCCGAGGGTCGGAGCGAAGTTCGAGCAACTCGGCCACCTTGCGTACTTTCGAGAGGATCGAGCGCCGAGCGGCTTCGGTCGGGTGCGCCGTGAACACCGGCCAGACGTCGAGTCGATCGACGACGTGGTTCACCAGGTCGGTCGAGAGGTCGGCTTCCAGGATGCGGTCGACGGTGGACTGGAGCTGTCCACGGCGGCGTCCTCGTGCCGATTGCTCGTCGAGTCGGTGCGTCTGTTCTGCGACATTCGCAAGGTAGAAGAACGCCGAGAACGCACGCACGAGCTTGATCGTGTCGTCGAGATCCAACCCGTCGAGCAGGGCGGCCAGAGCGGCGCCGGCTTCCGGATGGTCTTCGGTCGACCGCAGCTTCTTGGTGAGCGCTCTCACTCGCTCGACCAGATCGAGAAGTTCCGGACCCTCCTGGCGGACGAGGGTTTCGCCCAGCAGGTTGCCCAGGAGCCGGATGTCGAGGCGGAGAGCCGCGTCGGCGGCCTCAGGTAGTTCGTCGTCGATGGTTCTCATCGCATCGAGGGTAGTTGTGGCGTCAACCGGCGAAATCGAGTCGACTGCGCACTCCGCGCTCGAGTCCGACCCAAATCGTCTTCGATATCGGATAGAACACCAACGGGACGATGACGTTTGTCGCGAGCACCGCAATGAGCAGCGTTCCCCACGGCACATCCGGCCAGGTGATCGCCATCGTTGCGACGAGCACCACAACGAACATAGCCTCGGTTACGGCGAAGTTGAGGGTCATCGCGCCTAGCCAGTAACCCTGCTCTCGCTCGAAGTGGAGACCGCATCTCGGGCAGTCAGGGCGCATCGTGAACCATCGCGTGAAGAGACGGCCTTGGCCACAACGAGCACAGCGGCGAACAGCGCCTCGTGCGATGAGGCGCCACATCGGAATGTTGCGCTCAGGAAACGGCACGTCCCATGGTTCCACCGTGAAAAACTCACCCTTCGGTATGCTCTTGGCCTATATGGACAAACTCATGCTCTTCGCTTCTGACGTACTCGATCAGCTACCACAGGATGTCGTCGAGCAGCTGCCGACTGACGTTCGCCAGAAGCTGGAGGATGGCACGCTCGACAAGATTCCAGAAGACGTGATCAACAACCTGCCCGCCGACCTCGTCGACAAGGTTCCCACAAGCCTCATCGACTTCGCTTCAGCGAACCCGCTCTTCACGGGAATCCTGTTGATCATCGGTGTGCTGGCGGTCATCGGTCTGTTCTACGGCGTCATCAAGAGCGCGGTGAAGGTCGCCATCACCTCAGGCATCACCGCTGCCGGCGCCTGGTACCTGTTCTTCCAGCAGTAGTCCCGCTCAAGGCACGACCATCACGGGACACGGTGCGTCATGCAGTAGTCGATGAGTGACGGAGCCGATTGTGAGTCGGTCGAACAACCCGGCTCCGTGTCGTCCAATCACGAGGAGGTCGGCTTCGTGCTGTTCGCAGTAGCCCGCCAGAGCTCGGCCGGGATCGCCGATCTCCTCCACCGTCTCGTATTCGATGCCGTCGAGATCGACGCGAGAGGTTGTCAGGTCCAGCACTTTGCGCTGCGCTTCCTCGAGTGCGTTGCCCAGGGCCGAAGCGGTCGGTGGGGACTCGATGATTCCCCACCATCCTTCTGGCGGTTTGACGACGGTCACGATGTGGAGCCTGGCTCCTGCGCTTCTCGCCAGGCTGGCGGCAACCGAGGCAGCATCGACGCTCGCGTCTGACCCGTCGACTCCGACGATGATGAGCTTCGCTTTCCACGATTCCATGAGACGACCTCCTCTCTCAAGCTAGCCGCACGAGACCCGGCATGGGAGGATCGGAGAGTCAGGCGGGTCTGCGGCCGACGACTCGACCGAAGACCACCGGAGGCCTGAGATCTGGCCGATAGAACTGTTCGCCGAGTTGCGAGTATTCGATGCCTTTGCTCGAGAACCTGAACATCGCGCCGAGCAATCGTTCAGTTGAGAACTCCACCGGAGCGGCCACCACATCGACGAACCCGACAGCCAATGCGGTGGCCTCGATCTCGGAGAGCTTCGGGGAGCGGACGCATGCCCACAACTCATCGAATTCCTGCATCGCCGCAAGCTCATCGGCGGTGAGTGGAGCCGAGCGACGAAAGACGTCCTTCACGAAGACCGTGCCGTTCGGTTTGAGTACCCGGTGCAACTCTGAGAGCAACTGCTGCGGATCGTGGCTGTATCCGATCGCTTCAAACAAGATCACGTGATCGAACGCAGCGTCTGCGTAGGGGAGGGCGTGATAGTCGCCGACGGCGACCCGTACCCGATTCTCCAGGTGAGCGTCCGCGATGAGGTCGCGGGCCATCGTCGCCTGCACGGGAGAGATCGTGATGGCTTCTATCTCGATTCCCGCATGCGCCTGCGCGAGCGCGATCGCCGGTCCGCCGATCCCGCACCCCGCGTCGAGAATCAGGTCTCCCGCTGCGAACGGAACATCGCTCGTCATCTCGACGACCGAGTCGGCCGGACTCATCCGGTCGACAAGACCCGCTTGAAACACCGACCCGAAAGACTGGAGAAACAGCGGAGACCATCGGTCGTAGTACTCGGCTATGCGCCGTGGTTCGCCCGACGTGGTCACCGCGGCGCGGTCACGCCATGGTTTCAGGGCGTCCCTTGCTGATTCCGTGGATGGCAAAGTCGATGACCCCGTCATCCAAGTCCTGTACCGCTTCGAGCTGGCTGGAACTGAGTTTCAGCGAGTAGCCCTCATCGTCCAGGGTCTTCTGAGGGTCGGCGAGGAAGCGCTCGCGGAATTCGTGGTCGGTGATCGCTCGTCCAATGAGTTCATTGGGGATGGCTGGTTCGTCGTTCATTGTCTGCCCCTTCTGGCGTCGGGAGAACGCTTACACAACGCTACTCCTCATGTCGGCTGAGTAGCGGGGAAAAGAGGCCCTCGAAAAACGTTGCCTGCAGATCGGCGAGGCGTTCACGCCGTTGATCAATCCAGTGAGTTGCCCTAGATGCGGCGAGCTCGTCGGCGGCGTTCGCTGCGGAATCGAGTGCGGCCGCCGCTTCAGCAAGGATCCCGTCGAACTCGCGGACCATCGCACGTTTCAACGCTGATGCTCCTTGCCGTCCATCGAGGCGCTCCACGATCCACGTGTGCCGGCCGGACTCCAGGTCTGCAGGTGCGTCCATCAGGTCGGTGACAAGTTGGCCGGACCGGATGATTCCCGTCACGAGGTCCATGACATGTGGGGCCTCCGCCAGTCGGTCCTCGACCGCGAGTGCCGCAAGGCCGGGAATGGACAGGGGGCGAGATCGGTGGAGGAGCCGATCGAAGTCCTCGGCGGTTCGTACTGCGTTTGATTCGATGAGCGACCGCTCGTAGAGCATCGCTTCTCCGTAATTGGTCCAGAGTTCTTCGAACGCATTCCAGAAGACGGTTGATGACACGTGCCTGGCCAGCAATGCGCTGTGACGGGCAATCAGCGCATCGCCGAGCATCATCACCGCATCTGGACGGTCGGTTCCGTCGTCCAGGTGGTCGTCCTGCAATCGAACATGGAGATAGCCGAGGAGGCTGGACTCGGCGATGTCGAGTTGAGTATCGGAAAGGGGATCGTCGGTGCGTGAAATCCACGATCCGATCACCACGACCGGATGGCCGAGCGGGTCGAACAGCGCGGTGTCGGACGCCAGATACCTGCGCCGCTCGAGTAGGGAATTCAGATGGCTCTGCTGCAGGCTGCCGAGACGATCGGTGAAAGAGCCGAGACGCGCCGTCATGGTCTCGCGTATCTCTTCTTGTTCGGTTGCCATGGGCGAGAGGCTACAGACCCACTGGAATCCCACGCGAGTGATACATTTCCGTGAGGGGGGCTCGGCGTAGGGGGCCTGTCGATGGTGACCGAATCGGAAGCTTTGGCGGACTTCGTGCCAGACATTCTGTTGGCGCGCCTTGCCGGCGCGTCTCCGGTCAGCGGCGCAGTTCCCCTTGTTGCGTGGTTTGGAGACCTCTCTGGCTTCACGGCACTCACGGAGGAACTCGCAACGAGTCGTGCCGGCCCCGAGCAGGTGACGGACCTGCTCAACAGTTGCTTTGCGGAGGTCATCGACAGCATCCGGAGGCACGGCGGCGACATCCTGGGGTTTGCCGGCGACTCGATTCTTGCTGGTTGGACCGCAGCCGAAGGCGAGGAACTCGGCGGGGCGGTTCGGTTGGCAGCGCATTGCGGACTCGAAGCGGTCGGCACCGTCCGACGATTCGGTGAGTCGCAGGGTCGAGACCTTTCCCTTCGCGTCGGAGTCGGAGCCGGTACCGGGTATCTCATGGATGTCGGCGGTGACCGAAACGAGTGGCACTTCGTTGCTGGAGGTGTCCCCTTTGTCCAGATGGGCGAGGCTCAAGAGATAGCCAAACCTGGCGAGGTCGTGGTGTCGAGCGATGCTTGGGACGCGGCAGGTCCTCGTCTGCGAGGCACGTCCCGTGGCGGGAGCCTCCGCGTCTCGGGAGTCGACGTCGACCACCTACCTGGCCACCGAGCTGTCTCGGTGCCCGATCGGATTGTCATCGATCTGCGCAATCACGTGGCTGAGACCGTCAGGCTCCGGCTGGAGGTCGGCGGCGGCTCTTGGCTGGCTGAACTGCGCTCCATCTCGGCCGTAATGGTCAACTTGCCCAAGCTCTTCTGCGTCGACCAGAACGACCGTGCTCAAGTCGAGCGAGCGGCGCACATCGTCCAGACCGTCATCCATCAGTACGAAGGAACGCTCAACAAAGTGCTGGTCGACGAGAAAGGCACGACCTTCGTCTGTGCCTTCGGCCTGCCCCCGAGGGCGCACGTCGGAGATGCGGTTCGAGCACTCGAAGCGTCGCTCGGTCTCAACCGCCAACTCGTCGAGGCTCGCATCGAACACGGCATCGGCGTGGCGACCGGACGGGCCTTCTGCGGCGCCTACGGCGGAGTCGGTCGCCGTGACTACACGATGATCGGGCCAGTGGTGAACATGGCGGCGCGACTCATGAAGGTGTCGCACAACGAAGTGATCTGCGATCAGAACTCAGCTGCGGCGAGTCGTCCCGCAATCATGCTGGGCGAGCCGCGGCGTGTCGATCTACACGGATTCGCTCACCCGGTCGACGTCTATCGAGCGCTCTGGACCGACCACGCCGGCGCCGCTCAACCGAGTTCGATCAAGCGTCGTGTGATAGGCCGCGAGCGCGAGCTTCGGCAGTTGACCGCATGGCTGGGAGCACTCGCCCACGGGAGGACGTCGAGCGTGGTCGTCATCGACGGCGAGCCGGGGATCGGGAAGTCCGCATTGGTGCACGAGTTGGTGGACGACGCAGCGGCCTTCCGCGTCCGGGTAGGCACCGGCGGAGCGTCGGAACTCGAGTCAGCGTCTCCCTATCACGCGTGGCGTGACCTGTTGGACGGACTCTTGGGATTCGGACCTGAGCTCGACGCCGACGCCAGAGCTGTGGCGATCGCCGGTCGATTCGAGAGTCGTCCGGACTTGACGGAGTGGCTGCCTCTCCTCAACGCGGTCTTGGGAACTCGGCTCGCGGAGAATGCCACCACGAGGGCGATGAGTGGCACGAGCCGCAGGAGTTCCACCATCGAGATGGTCGTACACCTACTCCAGAACTTGGCCGCCGATCAACCGATCGTGGCGATCCTCGAGGACGTGCAGTGGGCGGACTCGTCGTCGTGGGCGTTGCTGGGGGCAGTCAAGCGCGAAGTTCAACCCCTCTTGCTGGTGCTGACCTCACGTCCGGAGGGTCTCGCCGAAGAAACCATGACGGACCTCCTCGCCGATGCGGCCACGGCTGAAATGACCCTCGAGCCGCTTGATGAAAATCACGTTGTTGCTCTTGCTGCAGATCGGCTGGGGGTCGACGACATCCCTCCCGAAATCGCCCGAGTCATAGCCCGCAAGTCCGAAGGCCACCCCCTATATGCAGAAGAGTTGGCCTTTGCTCTGCGGGATCGAGGCGCACTGAGCGTGAGGGATGGGCGTGCGAGGTTGTTGATGAACGAATCGGCGCTCGCCGGCCTCGATCTCCCCAACACGCTGCAGGACATCGTGACGAGTCGCCTCGATCAACTGTCATCGCGCCAACAACTCACGGTGAAGGTCGCAAGTGTCGTTGGCAGGAATTTCGATGATGAGATCGTCCGGACGGTGCACCCGGTGTCCATGACGATCGACGAACTCGAGGCGGAGCTCGACGACTTGGAGACGATGGGCCTCGTCGATCGGGGTACGGAGACCACGCACGAGTTCAAGCACGTGATCATTCAGGAGGCGGCGTACGAGCTCCTGGCGTACGAGCAGCGACGCAACCTCCACAAGGCGGTGGCTGAGTATCTGGAGGGTCACGAGCCGTTGAACGAACGATATGCGCTTCTGGCGCACCACTGGGAGCGCGCCGATGACCCAGCGCGAGCCGTCTCATACCTCGAGAGGGCAGGCGGCACGGCATTCTCGAAGGGCTCGAACAAGGAGGCGATTTCGTTCCATCGCAAGTCGTTGAGCCTTGACGCTGCCAACGGCAGGTTCGTGACCGACAGGCAGCGTGCCGACTGGTACACGCAGCTCGGGCAAGCCCATGAGGCGCTTGGCGACTTGACCGAGGCTGACACGCAGTTGAGGGCTGCGTTGCACTATCTCGGATTCGAGCCATTGAACGGGACCGTTCGGAGAGTTGCCGGTGTCCTGTGGGGTCTTCTCGTGCAGATTGTTCACATCCTCATCCCGATCGTCGTGAGGAACCCGAAGACCGACGAGGAGGCGGCACGCCTGGCCCGGGCGGCCAGAGTCTTCGCGTTGCTCGGCGAGCTTTCGTACTTCACCGTCGACCTCATCGGGTTCCCGCTCTACAACCTGCGCGCCATCAATCTGGGTGAAAAGTCCGGCCACCCTGTTGCGGCGGGCGTTGCCTACAGCTCGCTGGGGTATCTCGTCGGAACGCTGCGGCTGAAACGTCTTGCCCGTCGTTACTTCAGGATGGCCCGCGCCGCAGAGCGCTTCGAGGCCGAGCGAGAAGTCACCGAGCGAGTCGGCTCGCGCAGCCTCGCGGACCTCGGACCGGGGCATTTGATCGCCGTGGCACTGTCCGAAAGCACCTACCTGCTCACGTTCAACCGTTGGAGCGAAGGGGAACCGCTCGTCACCGACGGGATCGATCGTTGCGCACGCCTTGGCGATCACTACTCGGCTGAGATCGGTCTTGCCATCCGCGGCTTCGCGAGTCACTGCACCACCGCAATGGACATGGCCTGGAAGGACTATGCCCAGCTCCTCGAGTCGTCCCGTGCGAGGGACAGCCGTGAACACGAAGGATGGGCGGTTGCGCTGGGTATCCCTGTACTGCTCTCGATGGGACGAACACAGGACGCAGCTTCGCTCGTGTTCGACGCCGAGAACCTCATCGAAGGTGCTGATCCCTTGACGATTCCGATCATCTACGGGACCCAAGCTCAATACCGCCTTCGTGTTGGCGACCTCCGGCAGGCCCGAGCAAGTGCGGATCTCGCGCTGGCTGCATTCGACTCGACCCCGATCTTCATCTACCTGGCGGGACTCACAGGCATGCTCGAGACCTTCACGACGTTGGAGCGCGAGACCTCCGACCCCCGAGAACGCAAGGCACTGCGGGGTCAAACGCGACGAGGCCTGAGGGTTCTGCGCATGTTCGCCAGAGTGTTGCCGTTCGCTCGACCGCGTTTCGCCTTGTTCAAGGGCATTGCCCTCGACGGCAGGGGACGGACTCGGTCGGCGCGCCGAGTCTGGAGTCGAGGGCTCAGGCGGGCTGCAGCGGCGGGTCTCATATGGGACGAAGGCATGCTCAACGATCGGCTTGCGCGTTCCGCGCGGCATGGCTCCATCGAGCAACGGGGTCACGTTGACCGTGCCAGAGAGTGCTTCGAGCAGATCGGGGCTATCTACGAGATGGACAGACTGCGGGAAGTGCGCTGAGCCTGGCGCGCAGCGCCATCACATCAGGAGCGTGACGGCCCAACCGGCGGCGAGCCCGTAGAAGCCTGCGACGACGTCGTCACCAGTGATTCCCCACCCGCCAGGGAGCCGCTCTGCGGCGCCTACGCCCGGTGTTTGTTTGAAGATGTCTGCCAGGCGGAACACGACGAACGCGACAACCCAAGGGACCCCGCTGAGACCCACGAAGGCGATGAGCACGCCTGCCTGCTCGTCGATCGTCACCCACCCGGGGTCGTCCGCGAACGGTGCCGTTGCCCAAACCGATCCCGCCACGAACACCGCCGCAATCAGGATCTCAAACCAGACCGGCGCTGCCCACAACACGGCTGAAAGACCGGCTGCCCCGAAGGCACCGACGGTGCCAGCCCCCGCGTCGCTGGCGCGCAGCCGTCGAGGAAGCAATCCAAGACCGAACCCGGAGGCGATGAAGCGGCGCATGGTCGGTCTCTCCTGGGTCGAATGGATGCGGTGTGGAGGCTAGTTGACCGCCATGTGCTGCTACGTTTCCGATGCGCCAAAGGAGACCACCAATGAAACCGGAAGAACTCGACTCGTACGCCGTTCCGAGCGACCCGCAGATTCATCCGAATGGGACGGCTGTCGCCTTTGTGGTGACACGAATGGACTTCGAAGGCGATCGCTACGTCCGTCAGATACACCTCTGGGACGGCACGATTTCGCGCGTTTTCACCACAGGGCCTTTCGACGGCTCTCCTCGCTGGTCTCCCGACGGGTCGACCCTGGCGTTCGTCCGAAAGGACGACAAGGACGGTGCCGTCACGCAGCTGGCTCTGATGCCCTTCGACGGTGGCGAGGCAGAAGTGGTCACCGAACTCGCGTTGGGCGTCACCGAGATCTCGTGGGCACCAGACGGGCGTTCAGTGGCTGTCGTCGGAGTCGAATACCGGTCTGAATACGCCGATCTCGACGACGACGAGAGGGCGAGGGTGCCAAAGCGCATCACCGAGCTGCCATCCCGATTCGACGGCCTCGGCGACCTCTATGACAAGCGCTCCGGTTTGTTTCTCTTCGATGTGGAATCCAAGGCCGTCGAACGGCTCACCGCCGACACGTATGACGTCGGCGAGATCGAGTGGCGACCGGATGGCAACGCGATCGCGTTCGTGAGCTCGCAACACGCGACGAAGAGCCTCGATCCGGGGGCCCAAGTCTGGGAGATCGACGTCAGCGGCGGCGAGCCGACGGCGATGACGGAGGTGTGCTTCGGTCCCACTCCGTCATACAGCCCCGACGGAACCTTGCACGTGGCCATGGTCCCCGCGGTGGACGGGTGGCCCGACCTCGCTCCACTCAAACGAAGAGGATCGTCCGGTGAGTGGGAAGACGTGACGCCGTCATACGACCTCAGCCTGTTTCCCATCGCTCCGAAGATCACGCCGGCGGGACCGCAGTGGCTGGCAGACGGCTCGTTCGTGAGCGTCGTCGAAGACCGTGGCTCGGTTCGCGTGTCGCGCTTTTTGCCAGATGGGACCGTCGAAGACTTGATCGATGCCAAGCAGGCAGTCTCCGGAGTGACGAGTCGTCCGGACGGGTCTGCAATGGTGTACGCCGCATCGACAACCGACAACCCCGGCGAGGTCTACTGGTACGAAGACGGCCAATCGACCGCGATCACCGATTTGAACAGCGGCTTCAGCGACTCGGTGTCGCTCGTCACACCCGAGCACTTCACCGTCCCGTTCGATGGGGGGCACGTCGACGTGTGGGTGTATCTGCCAGACGGTGAGGATCCCGTGCCCACGTTGCTGAACATCCACGGCGGACCAGCGGCTCAATACGGCTGGGGCTTCTTCGACGAGTTCCAGGTGTACACGGAAGCCGGTTACGGAGTGGTGGCCTGCAACCCGCGAGGATCGAGCGGTGCAGGTCGTGATCATCTGCGGGGTGTTGTCGGAACCTGGCAGAGCGATGATCCACCCGACGTGATCGACGTCACCGCAGCTCTCGATGGTGCCCTCGAGCGCTTTCCCCGTCTCGATCGAGATCGCATCGGCATCATGGGGGGCTCGTACGGGGGCTTCATGACCGCACGGATGACGGCCCGCGACGAACGGTTCCGATCAGCAGTTGCCGAGCGGGGCGTGTACTCGTGGACCTCGTTCACGGGATCGTCAGACATCGGGCAGTGGTTCCCCAACGGCTATCTCGAAACGTCGCTCATCGAAGACGCAGAAGCGGTGTGGAAGGCGAGTCCGTTGGCTGAAGCGACGCGGATCAACACGCCCACGTTGATCATTCACTCAGAGAATGATTACCGGACCCCGATCGAGCAGGGGGAACAGCTGTTTGGCGTACTCATGGCCAATGGGGTGACGACGGAGTTCCTCCGGTTCCCCGGCGAAGGTCACGAGATGTCGCGTGGCGGCTCTCCGAAGCATCGACGGGAGCGGTTCAAGGCGATCCTCGAGTGGCACGGACGTCATCTCTGACGCGGTGAGCTCGACCGACGGATCGGCGCGGCCCAGGGGACTAGAAATCATGCGAAGATAGGCGCCATGGATCCGACAAAATACATCTGGTTGGACGGCGAAATGGTGCCCTGGGAGGACGCGAACGTCCACGTCCTCAGTCACGCTCTTCACTACGGCACCGGCGTATTCGAGGGCATTCGTGCCTATGAGACGAACCAAGGCACTGCGGTATTCCGCCTCGACGAGCACATGGACCGTCTCGTACGGTCGGCTCGTGCGTATGACATGGACATGGCCTATTCGGCCGCCGACATGTCGAAGGCGACCAAGGAGCTGCTCTCCGCCAACGAGTTGAAGTCCGGCTACGTCCGACCGATTGCGTTTCTCGAGCTGGGAGCCATCGGCCTGAATCCGACGAATGCCCGCACTCGCGTCGCGATCATCTCGTGGTACTGGGGTGCGTATCTCGGCGAGGACGGCGTTGCCAACGGCATACGGACGAAGGTGTCGTCCTGGCGCAGGTTCAGCACAGACGCCTTCCCCAATGCCAAGGCGACTGGGACCTACATCAACAGCATCCTCGCCAAGATGGAAGCCGTGAAGAACGGCTACGACGAAGCGATCATGCTCAACCAGGATGGCCGGATCTCAGAAGGCAGCGGAGAGAACATCTTCCTCGTGCGTGACAACAAGGTCTACACACCGCCGATTTCCGCCGGTTGCCTCGACGGCATCACTCGCGACTCGGTGATGCGTCTCCTGCAAGAGGATGGCTATTCGGTTACGGAGAAGACGTTGTCTCGCTCTGATCTCTACTACTGCGACGAGTTGTTCCTCACGGGAACCGCGGCCGAGGTGACCCCGGTGCGGGAAGTCGACGATCGGATGGTCGGGATCGGTAGGCCTGGCCCCGTGACAAAGCGGGCCCAAGAATTGTTCCATGGCACCGTCGACGGTTCGCTCGGGTTGCACCCCGAGTGGCTCGATCACATCTGAGCGGAGAGACGTAATGGGCCAGGAACCGAACATTCAGTTGGAGATGGGCGACTTGCCTCGGCCAGTTGCAGCACCCGCGGCGGCCCGACGGTGGTCTCCGAGACGTCCCGGGGAGCTCGGTTCCCCCGAGGAGGTCCCTTGGGGAGGCATGTTCGGCACCCCAGGCCCTGACACCGGTTACGTGCTGAAGCTTCTCCGGGAGGAGGAGTTGGAGCTGGCACCTGGCGAAAGCCGGGCAGACGCAGTCATGGCACTTGCTTCTTTGGCGGGTGCTCGGGCGTCTGCCGTAGGTAGAGCGCCGACGGGTGAGGATGTTCGAGTGGCCATGACGCTGCTCGGTTTTGATGATTCCATGGCTTCACACATCCGAGAGGGACTCGCCGAACGGAGGCCGCATTGGGTGGCCAACGTCGCTCACGACTCGAAGAAGTTGTACGAGCTCGTCGGTGCCGTCGACGTGGCAGTGCTGCGCACCTCGCCGCAAGAGGTTGCCGCCATGATGGCCGGCGGCGACAACCTGATCGCACTGTGAGGATTCGGTCATGAAGATCGTTCGCGTCGACTCTGAGGTCGATGACATCACCTACGGGGTGGTCGAGCCAGAAGGAATCCGTTTGTATCGTGGCACCCCGTTTGTTGCGTGGGAGCCGACGGAAACGGTGGTCGACTGGACTGAAGCTCGCCTGCTGGCACCCGTCATCCCGACCAAGATCGTTGCGGTGGCCAAGAATTACGTCGAGCACGCCGCAGAGGTTGGCGGCACCGTTCCCGACCAACCCGTGATCTTTGTGAAACCGCCGACGACGGTGATCGGACCGCTACAAGCGATCCGGCTGCCCGCTGAGTCGAATCGGGTCGATCACGAAGCTGAGCTCGCGGTAGTAATCGGCAAGGTGACCCGCAACGTCGACATCGAGGACGTCGGTCCATACATTCTCGGATATACCGCGGCCAACGACGTCACGGCACGCGACCTGCAAGTACCGGGTGATCGATTTGGTCGAGCCAAGACCTTCGACACGTTTTGTCCGCTCGGTCCGGCGATCGACACCGATCTCGACCCGAACGAAGGTCTTTCGATCATCTGCCGCGTCAACGGCGAGATTCGTCAGACCGGGTCCACCAACGACATGGTCTTCGGCATCGGAACGCTCGTGTCGTTCATCAGCTCGATCATGACGCTGCTCCCCGGAGACGTGATTCTCACTGGGACGCCTTCTGGCATCGGTCCGATCGAAGCCGGCGATCGTGTCGAGGTAGAGGTCGAAGGCGTTGGGATCCTCGTGAACCCGGTGATCGGGTGAGGGTTCGTTTCGCTCCGTCGCCAACGGGCTACCTGCACATCGGCAACATCCGCACAGGCCTCTACAACTGGCTGGCCGTGCGCAACGCCGGCGGTGAGATGATTCTGCGCTCGGACGACACCGACCAGGCGCGTGGCAGCCACGAGTTCTACGACGACATCATCGAAGGACTCCGCTGGATGGGGCTGGATTGGGATGAAGGCATCGAGGTCGGTGGCCCACACGGGCCGTACCGTCAGAGCCTGCGACTCGATCGGTATCGCGAAGTGTCCGAGGCGTTGGTCGCGGCCGGCGACGCCTACCCGTGTTTCTGCACGGCCGAGGAGTTGGACGAGCGCCGCAAAGCCGCGACGGCCGCAGGCAAGCCTCCTGGCTATGACGGCCGATGCCGGACGCTCGATACCGCCGAAGTGGCGGCTCGGATCGCTGACGGAGAAAAGCATTCGATTCGATTGGCGATTCCTCGTCCCGGCGAGACCGTCTTCGAAGACATCGTGCGTGGCGAGGTGCGATTCGGGCACGACCACGTCGACGACTTCGTGATTGCACGGTCGAACGGCTTTCCCACCTACCACCTGGCGAGTTCGGTGGACGATGTCGACTTCGAGATCACGCACGTGGTGCGAGGAG
This sequence comes from Acidimicrobiia bacterium, assembly GCA_013003395.1. Taxonomy (GTDB): domain Bacteria; phylum Actinomycetota; class Acidimicrobiia; order Spongiisociales; family UBA5794; genus JABDJC01. The sequence continues at coordinate 3,516 of JABDJC010000083.1, read as the reverse complement.
AAGACATCTTGTCGTCGACGCCGAAGCACATCCTGTTGGGTCGGGCGGTGGCAGCTCTCGAGGGCAAGGATTTCGACATCGAGTACGCCCACCTCTCGCTGCTCCTGGGTCCAGATGGCAAGAAGCTGTCCAAACGACACGGCGACACCTCGCTGAAGCATTACCGAGAGTCCGGGTACCTTCCGGAGGCACTGGTCAACTATCTGGCGCTGCTCGGATGGTCGCCCGGCGAAGACGAGACCGTGGTTTCGCTCGACGAGATGGTGCGTCGGTTCGATCTCGCAGATGTGCAGAAGAACCCGGCGATCTTCGATGTCGACAAGCTGCAATGGCTCAATGGCGTGTACATCCGGGAGTTGTCCGCCGCGGACTTCGTTGGCATGACCGCGCCGCTCGTCGAGGCCGACCTGGGTCGGGATCTCTCTCGCGATGAGCGTGACATGTTTGCTGCGGTCGCGCCGCTGGTGCAAGAGCGCGCAAAGCTGCTGACCGAGGTGGCCGACCAGGTTCGATTCCTGTTCGTCCACGATCTCTCCTACGACGAGGGTTCGTGGTCCAAGGTCATGACCAAGCCTGAGGCGCGGGTTGCGGTCGACGCAGCAGCGAGCCGGTTGGCCGAACTGGGGGAGTGGACCACCGTCGCGATCGAAGAGACGTTGCGAGCGATGCTCGACGAACATGGTCTGAATGCCCGCAAGGGTCTGCAGCCGCTGCGGGTGGCAGTGTCAGGGTCTTCGGTGAGTCCGCCACTGTTCGAGTCGATGGAGGCTCTCGGTCAGCCACGCACCTTGGCTCGTCTCCGGGACGTGTTCGCCAGACTCTGAAGCCTCACCGGCTGCCTTGAATCAGCGCCAGTTCTCCGTTCCTCGTTCCGATCAGCAGCAGCGGACCACCCGTCGTGGACAGCACCAGCAGGTTCGAAGTTGCCGCCGACGGGAGTGCGAACTCTTGGTTGACCACGAAGCCTTCCGCCTCGCGTGTGAGAGTCACCAACTCCGTCCGTGACACTCGCAGCAGGGCAACATCGTCGGACCCGTTCCCGTCGAGGTCGACCGCGGCTGCACCGTCGAGAACCCGGGAACCGATCGCGTGCGACGTGAACCCGGGTGTGACCGCTCTCTGAGTCAGTTCTGGATTGTTGGGGTCGAACGTCCAGGCCGTCAGGAGTCCGGAGAGATGGGGTGTCACGACTTCGATGATCTCCGCTGTTCCGTCAGGGCCCGCAGGTCCGGCGGCGAAGGCGTGGCGCCAGCGGTTCCCGGTGCCGATCGGTGGACTGGCGGCGATCTCGCGGCCGGACTCGTCATGGACGACCAAGCGAGCTCCAACGCCAGGGCCGCTTTCTGTGAGCAAGATCTCACGGGTGCCGTCGCCGTCGAGGTCCACCCACATCGGATAGCGAAGCTCGAAGACCGCCGGTTCGATCGCTTGGCCAGAGCCAATCTCGGTGAGGCTTGGCGTGTCGAGGATCATCCAGCCGATGGCTTCAGCATCGTCGCCCAGGATGCCGTGGGCGTAACGTTCGGACGGGTCGACGAGCACGAGGATCCGGTCTTGTTCGTCGACGAGGACTCGACCATCTGGCAACGCGTTCGATTCGGTTCTGGCGACTTGTGATCCGTTCCACAACACGACGGCGCCGTTGGCCGCGATGTACACCCACGAACCGTCGCTCAGCAATGCTGGCTCGGACAGTTGGCTGAGATCGGCCGGGAAGGCGATCACCGCCGGCCCGTCGGTGCCGGTGCCTAGCCGGAGCGGCCCTGAGGTCACACCGAGGTCGGTTGCCGTCGCTGGATCGTCGAGGGGAACGAGCTGGGTGCGACCGGCGGTGTCTCTAACCGCGACGATCACCTCGCCGTCGACGTCGATCGAAGCGATGCGGCTGATGGGAGAGTCGCTGAGTTCGAGTGACGTGACGTCCCACGTGCTGGCGGTGGCGGTCACGGTGGCACGGTGATTCCCGTCAGCTCCGAGCGGTGATGAGGCGTCGGGGGTCACCTCAGTTTGGGAAACGGGCGGTGTGGTAGTCGGTGGGAGGGTGGTGTCAGGGGGTTCATCGCTATCCGGAGTTGGCGTTGCGGAGCACGCGGCGGCGATGAGGAGGAGGACGGCAGCGAAGCGCATTGGCGAGACGATACCGGTGAGATTGCCTTTCTCGGCCGTCTTTCGTATTCTCCCGTTCTGCCTCATTCGGGGGTGGTGTAATTGGCAACACGCCGGGTTCTGGTCCCGTCATTGGGGGTTCGAGTCCTCCCCCCCGAGCCAACGGCGTACTATCACGCCGTGTCCTGGCCCCGTCGTCTAGTGGCCTAGGACGCCGCCCTCTCAAGGCGGTAACGCCGGTTCGAATCCGGTCGGGGCTACCAAGTCAGAAACCCCTGCGGAAGTGGGGGTTTCTGCGCGTCTGGGGTGGCTGACTTGCTCGAAATCCCGAGTCTTCGCTGCGACATCGTGTCGACATCGCCGCGCGTAGCGTTGCGGAACGACACCTGAGGAGGCAACTGTGGAGCGAACAGCCGTCAACCCCGTGGATTGGGGCAAGGAATTCCTCATGAATCAGGCAGAGGTGACCGAGGGAGCCAGTCGCCACCTCCGCTGCTCGGGCCAGGTTGATCTTGTCGCCGATCCGGACAGTGAGATGGGCGTCGCCGTTGGCCACGAAGGCGACATGCGCGGCCAGATCGGTGCTGCTTTGGAAGCCCTCGACGGATTGTTGGATGGCGCAGGAATGGGACGCTCCGACATCGTCAGCCTCCGCTTCTTGACGACCAGCGTTGCGCAATTCCTGGAGCACTACGACGTCTACGCCCAGTGGATCGGTGGCGCCGGCGTCATGCCGCCGCAAACCCTGCTCGGCGTGAACGAGCTCGCAGTGCCAGGTCTGCTCGTCGAGATCGAGATGGAGGCTGCCGTCTGACGATCTTGTGGTGTTGACACCCAATGGGAGGATCTCGATCGGCATACCAGGCCCGACTCCGCCGCTGATCGTCGATCTCCGGGACGTCTTGGCGGCTCGCATCGGAACCGACGCTGCATCCTTCGTGAACGCCGTGTTCAGTCTCCACGACCCGACCGAGCTACGCGGGCTACTCGACCGAGCCGGTTCTCCAAGATTGACGTCCGATCCGAGTCGTTGTCGCTCGAGTTTCGCCGCCCGCTGACTTCCTGTGGCAGTACCTCTTGGGAACACCGCTGGCGGTCGCTGCCTCGCAGTTCGCCGAGAACCAACGCGCGTCGATCGAACGCGCGGGATCGAGGAGCGTTGGCAACGGTTCACTGTCGGTGACGGCGTCGAGTTCGAGGTCGGGCTCACCGTCACCACCGGTTGCGCTCCGGGTGCGGTCTGATCCGTCAGGGCCTAGACAGGTGGTGATCGGGGTGATGACTTGGGCCGTATGAATCGTCGTCGTCCTGGTGGTGTGTTCGGGTTGATGGTGTAGCCGTTGCGGTGGATGACGATGTGGTGGTGGAACCAGCACAGCAGGGTGAGGTTGTTGGGGTGGTTGTCGCCGC
>JABDJC010000080.1 GCA_013003395.1 Acidimicrobiia bacterium | reverse complement strand
TCGGCAGCGAACAGGTCGACGCCCTGATGGACTCTTCCTTTGGCGCGGACACCGAAGTCGCCGGTGAAATCGACTGCAGTGCTGTCGATCGGAAAGTAGACGACGTCGGGTTCGTCGGCGCGCGCCGTGCCAATTGGGCTGAGGGCAGCAATCAGTGCGAGCGCGACTAGAACGCGGGGAAGTGGAAGCATGAAGAAGGTATCGGCAACCGAGACCCGGTTTCTTGAGCGCTCTCTTTGATGCCCTCCCTGGTCGCGACGCGGCGATGGGTGACGTTTTCGTGCGTGATGCCCCCCTGCGGCCTAGGAGGCCGCGTCCCCCCAACACTCGCTGCGCTCGCGAGGGGGACAGAGGTTTTCGCGTCGCTCGTTGAGGGGACGGATGGCTTTCTCCTCCCCGTCGACGAAGGAGACGATTGGGGGAGGAAGCTCCGCTAGGAGCGGAGGGGGAACAACGAGTGACGATCGATCGCGTTCTTAAAGCTCAGGACGCGGCGACCGAAGTGCGTTCCCGTACGATGATGCCCCCCTGCGGCCTGGGAGGCCGCGTCCCCCCAACACTCGCTGCGCTCGCGAGGGGGACAGAGGCTCTCGCGTCGCTCGTCGAGGGGACGGATGGCTTTCTCCTCCCCCGTCGACGAAGGAGACGATTGGGGGAGGAAGCTCCGCTAGGAGCGGAGGGGGCACAACGAGTGACGATCGATCGCGTTCTTAAAGCTCAGGACGCGGCGATCGAGGGCGTTCCCGTACGGTGATGCCCCCCTGCGGCCTAGGAGGCCGCGTCCCCCCAACACTCGCTGCGCTCGCGAGGGGGACAGAGGTTCCGCGTCGTCGCCAGGGGGACAGAAGTCTTAGCGTGGCTCGCCGGCGGGGACGGTTGCTCTTCTCCTCCCCCGTCGACGGAGGAGACGTTTGGGGGAGGAAGCGGCGCTAGCCGCGGAGGGGGCACAGCGGGAAGAGATCGATCGCGTTCGTACAACTTTGACGCGGCGACCGGGGGGTCTGCGTACGGTGATGCCCCCCTGCGGCCTAGGAGGCCGCGTCCCCCCAACACTCGCTGCGCTCGCGAGGGGGACAGAGGATCTCGCTTCGCTCTCGAGGGGACGGTTCGATTCTCGCCCGTCGACGGAGGAGACGGATGCGGAGGGGGCACAACGGGTAAGAGCCGATCGCATTCGTCGGGCTCACGACGCGCGGCGCTTTTTGGGTGCTGCGCCGGGGCGGGTATCCTTGCGCCGACTACTTCTCTCCCACGGAGCCAGATTTCGGTGTTTCCCCTCGACCGCAGCACGTTTGACCGTGCCCAGAGTGTTCGCCCGCAGTGGCGTCAGCCGTCGCGCTCAGCAGCCTTCGATGTCTTCGAAAAGCTCTCGATGCCTGACCCGAAAGAAGAGGCTTGGCGCTATGTCGACCTCGATTTCGATCTCGCCGACTATTCGGTCCCGGCCGATGCAGGCGACCGGGTGGATCGCCCCGACGTGATTCGGAATGCCCTCGGCACGACCGCAGGGGTTGCGATGGTCCGAAACGGTGTCACGACGATCGAGAGTTCCACGGCTGACGTCGTCTTCGCTCGTTTGGCGGATGCCGGACCAGAGCACGGGACGCTGATCCTCGACGCCATTCCCTCCGATCTCGACATCTTCTCCGCCGCGCACCATGCGTTCGGCACCGACGGGGTTCTGCTGTCCGTCGACCGCCCGATCTCGGAACCGTTCTTCATCGACATCGAAGCGTCGACGCCGGGTTCGGTCAGTTTCCCGCGTGTGGCGATGACCGTTGCAGACAACGCGTCGGCATCGGTCGTGCTCAACTGTCGCTCGCCGCACGACACCGACCTCGTCGTCGTACCGCAAATCGAAGCGGAGTTGGGTGACGGGGCACGGCTCGAAGTGACGATTCTCCAGAACTGGGGATATCAAACGAAAGCGATCGGCCAGTCGCGAGTAGTTGTCGGTCGCGACGCCACGATCCGTATTTCTGAGGTCGGGCTGGGAGCCGATCTCTCACGGCTACACCTGACGGTCGATCTCGAAGGCCGCGGCTCATCCTCCGAGATCCTCGGGGTGTACTTCGGTGAGCGTGATCAAACGCTCGACTACCGGTACTTCATGAATCACATCGGACAGAACACCTCGTCCGAGATGTTCCTCAAGGGCGCGGTGGAAGACGAAGCGCTTTCGGTGTTCACCGGGATGATCCGCATCGAGAAGGACGCCCAGCGTACGAACGCTCATCAGACCAACCGAAACCTCATTTTGTCCGACGGAGCCGCAGCGCAGTCTGTACCCAACCTCGAGATTCTGGCCAACGACGTGCGGTGCGGCCACGGCTCGACCATGGGCCCCCTCGATCCCGAACACCGCTACTACCTGATGAGCCGCGGCCTGGACCGAGAGCGGGCCGATCGTCTGCAGGTGAGAGGTTTCTTCGAGGAAGTCATCGCACGGCTCCCTCGGCAAGAGATCACCGAGCCGCTCCGCGACTGGTTCAACACCAAGTTCGTCACCGCCCAGGCCGAGGGGCGAGTGCAATGACGGGCGCATTGGAGCGGGTAGAGGTTGGGCTGTTGACCGATTTGGCCAATGAAGCCGGAGTGCGAATCGAAGCAGCCGGCCATCGGGTTGCGGTGTTTCGGATCGGCGACGACGTGTATGCCATCGGTGATCGGTGTAGTCACGCCGAAGCGTCGCTGGCTGAAGGAGAACTGTTCGGCACCGATGTCGAATGTCCCCGCCACGGTTCGGAATTCGACATCACGACCGGCAAGCCCGGCTCGTTTCCAGCGACCCGGCCCGTACCTGTTTACGAAACCGCGATCGAAGACGGCGTTGTCTTCCTGTTGGTACATCCCGTCGAGGAGGACGAATGACCATTGCACTACACGTCGACAACCTCACCGCGGGGCTCGGCGAGCTCGAGATCCTCAAGGGGGTCGACCTCGAGGTGCCGTTCGGAGAGATTCACGCCCTGATGGGTCCAAACGGCTCAGGTAAATCAACACTGTGCCATGTACTCATGGGCAAAGACGAGTACTACGCCAACGGCTCTGCACATGTGGCAGGCACCCAGGTGATCGGCATGCCTGTCGACGAGCGAGCTCGAGCCGGTCTGTTCGAGTCTTTCCAGTATCCCGTCGAGATCGCCGGAGTTGCACTGGGGGAGCTGGTCGCAGAGATGCGCGAAGTCGCCGATGATCCGAACGAGTTCGACAAACGAGTCGCCCGCCAGGCCGAAGCATTGGGTATGGACAGGTTCATGGATCGGCCGGTCAACATGGGGCTCTCCGGTGGCGAAAAGAAGCGTTCCGAGATGTTTCAGCTGGCTATCGCTCAGCCGAAGGTGGCCATTCTCGACGAGATCGATTCCGGACTGGATATCGACGCAGTGCGTGAGGTTGCCGAGCTCGTCGAGTCGCTCAGAAGTCCCGACATGGGAGTCCTCATTATCACGCACTATTCACGGATATTGCGATACATGAAGCCCGATCGGATCCACATCATGCTGTCCGGCCGGATCGTTCGGTCGGGGGGACCAGAGATCGCGGAAGAACTCGAGGCCTCCGGCTACGACGACATCCGACGTCAGGTCGTTGCCGCGGAAGCCGACGGCAGCGCTGGTGCAGTGACTTGATAGAGGTCGGATCTGCGTTGCCCGCGGTAGCGGTCGACGTCAGCGGCGACGGCGAATTCGTTTCGATTGCCGACCAGCTCGACCGGCCCACGCTCTTGATCGTTTTCAAGCGCAGCTGTCCGACGACGAAGATCGCGATGCCGGTGTACCAGCACTGGGCAGGGTATGGACCCGAGGTCGCCGTGATCGGCGTCTCGCAGGACTCGAAAGAAGAGACGGCCGAGTTCTTCGACGAGGTGGGGGTAGACCTCCCGGTTGTGTATGACCCGCCGCCGTACGCCTTGTCTGCATCGCTCGATCTCCAGTCCGTTCCCTCGCTACTCCTGGTTGAGGATGGAGTGGTGACGTGGCGAGGCGAAGGGTGGCAGACGGCAACCGCAGTCTCGCTGGCGGAGCGGCTGGCTTCGATTGCAGGAAGCGAGCCGATCCTTGTCGGGGCTGACGACCTCCCGCCATGGAAGCCAGGTTGAGGATCCAAGAACGCTGCGTAGTTGACGCAGCTCGCCGGAACCTCGCTGATCCGACTTCGAACAACTACCTTCCATGCGACGTGGCCGGGAGTTTGTCCTATGGATCAGTGGAAATGGGAGAGTGCTGACGCCGCACGCTCCTACCTCAGCGACCTTGGTCGATTGTGGGCTGTCTGGGCGCTTGCATTGGGTGGGATGTTCACGACCAGAGGTTCGGTCCTGATCGTGCTGAGCCTTGGGGCTTTCGTGGTGCTCGTGATGCTCTCCCTACCGGTTCAGAAACACGTAGATTCGGTGACCCCTCCCGAAGACGCGCGCTCTCGGATGGCCAAGTTGCGAGGCGGCAACGCCCGCGATCACGCGTCGCGTCAACTCCTGTACGCACTCGGACCGATCCGTGCGGCGGCAGAGATGGCCGGCGGTAGCCCGGTCTGGGTGTGGGCACGGCACGCAATCGTCGGAGGAACGTTGGCGGCGTTTCTCTGGGTCGCCATCTACGGCTGAGCGAACTCGAGCGGATCGGATTGCCGCTGCCGTCACTAGCCTTTGATGAGATCGACTGTCATAGGAGAAACAATGCGGATCGAGCGGGACTCGATGGGCGAGGTTGGGGTTCCGGACGATGCGTATTACGGCGCTTCGACCCAGCGGGCCGTCGACAACTTTCCGATCTCGAAACTCCGGTTCGGGCGGAGGTTCATCTGGGCGCTCGGCCTGCAAAAGGCGGAGTCGGCGCGAGCGAATCTCGATCTCGGTCTCATAGATGCAGACGTCGCGGATGCCATTCGACGTGCGGCGGCCCAAGTGATGGACGGCACCTTGGACGATCACTTCGTGCTCGACGTGTTCCAGACCGGTTCGGGCACCTCGACCAACATGAATGTCAATGAGGTGATAGCCAATCGAGCGTCGGAGCTGCTCGGTGGCGACCGTGGTTCGAAGCTCGTACATCCGAACGACCACGTCAATGCAAGTCAGTCGTCGAACGACGTGATCCCTACCGCCATTCACGTCGCTGCGGTCGGCGCCTTGAACGAAGACCTCCTGCCGGCTCTCGACCGACTTGCGGAAGCGTTGGAGGCGAAAGCTGAAGCATTCGACGACGTGATCAAGTCGGGTCGAACGCACCTCATGGACGCGACGCCGGTGCGCCTCGGTCAGGAGTTCGGCGGTTACGCCGCTCAGGTGCGAAAGAGTGCTGAGCGGGTTCGCAGCTCGCTCCCTGATCTGCTGGAGCTGGCCCTGGGCGGGACTGCGGTCGGCACTGGCATCAACGCGCCTCCCGGTTTCGCTGCCGCAACGATTGCGGGCATGGCGGAGCGTTCCGGATTCGGCTTCGTGGAGGCTCCCAATCACTTCGAGGCACAAGGTGCCAAGGACGCAGTGGTTGCAGCGTCAGGGGCATTGAAGGCCACCGCAGCTGCGCTCTTCAAGATCGCGAACGACATTCGCTGGCTCGGCTCAGGACCGAGGACCGCCATTGCCGAGATCAACCTGCCGTCGTTACAGCCGGGGTCGTCGATCATGCCGGGCAAAGTGAACCCGGTGATGTCGGAGATGATGATGCAGGTCGCCGCTCAGGTGATGGGCAACGACACGGCCATCACCTGGGGCGGAGCGAACGGGAACTTCGAGCTGAACGTCATGATGCCCGTGATGGCCCACAACTTGCTCGAATCGGTGGATCTCTTGGCGAACGCATCTGACGTGTTTCGAACGAAGTGCGTTGAAGGGATCACGGCGAACGAGGAGCGGGCGACCGAACTCTTGGAGCGCAACGTCATCATCATTACGGCGCTCGTTCCTCGGATTGGCTACGACCTGTCGGCCAAGGTCGCCAAGCGAGCCTTCGAGGAAGGTAGGGGAGTGCGCGAAGTTGCTCTGGAGATGGGAGTTCTGCCCGAAGACGAGCTCAATGCGGCGTTGGACCTCTATCCGATGACCGAGGGTGGCATCACCGGCTGAGCAATGGTTTCGGCGAAGGTTCGTAGGTTTCGCTCGACGATCGACAGACGTTTGCGGTAGTCGGCCGCCAGTCCGCCGACGGCCCCGATCGACGCCAAGGAACCGAAGAGAGCGCCGCTGAAGATGCCTGACGCCAGCATGAACAACGGGAGCAGGCTCAGCGTCGCGACCGCGGCCGCCAGGTAGCCCCGTCGAGCCATGACCAGGTCGGCGACAACTCTGATGGTCACGTCGTCCACCCATACCGAGACTCGGGCTACCGCAGACTCGGCGTTGGGATCGGGCCATGTTCCTCGGTCCTGGAGCCAGACGCCGCCCACTGGCGACAGCTGGTGCTTTCTGAGTGCACTTTGGGCCTTCCGGCGCGCTGCCGACGGACTCGAGTGCAAGGGTTTCGACACCGTCAGGCGTGCCGGCCCGAACGTCTCGTCGATGAGCGATGGTTGGTGTTCGACGTGCAGGGTTCGCAGCGCGAAGTGCACCTCGCGTTCCGGCATGTCGAGCTCAGCCGCGACGCGTTGGACCACGGCAGTCGATGGATTCCGTCGTTGGTCGTCGTGCACCATTGTCCAATCCAACCAGAAACGAGAGCCTAACGGCGGGGCGAGGACGCCCTCCAGGCCGTCGAGCGTGCTTGATTCAACGTATGCGGTGCACGTAGGCACGTTCGACGTTGGAGTCGACCGACCTTCGCCGCCGGTTGGTAGCCTGCTGATCCATGCTCGATCCCTACACCATCCGCCAGCAGTTTCCCGCTCTCCGCCGCGTTGTCGGCGGCCGCACCGCCGTCTACTTCGACGGGCCAGGAGGCACACAAGTACCGCAGTCGGTGATCGACGCGATGACGGGATTCATGGAGGCCGGAGGGTCGAACCTCGGTGGGCCGTTCGCGACGAGTGTCGAGACCGAGGAGGTGGTCGACGGCGCACGGCAGGCAATCGCGGACCTGTTCAATGCCGATCCAAATGAGATCGCTTTCGGCCAGAACATGACGAGCCTCACCTTCGCCATGAGTCGCGCGTTGGCGGCAACCTGGGAGCCGGGGGACGAGATCGTCCTGACGAAACTAGACCACGATGCCAACGTCCGCCCGTGGGTCCTGGCCGCAGCAGATGCAGGTGTTTCGGTGCGGTGGGCAGATGTGAAGCCTCGAGACGGCGTGTCCTTCGACTACGAATCCCTGGAAGACGCCCTGAGCGAGAAAACCAAGCTGGTTGCGGTCACCGCGGCTTCCAACGCCACTGGCACGGTGGTCGACGTCAGGCAGGTGACACGGATGGCTCACCGGGTCGGGGCACTTGTTTACGTCGACGCCGTCCATTACACACCACACCAGCTGGTTGATGTCGCGGCGATCGACTGTGACTTCGTCGCCGCCTCGGCGTACAAGTTCTTCGGTCCCCACACCGGAGTGTTGTACGGCCGGAAACGACTGCTCGACTCGTTGACGGCGTACAAGGTGGAACCAGCCTCGGACCACCCGCCCGAGAAGTGGGAAACCGGTACGCAGTCGTTTGAAAGTCTCGCGGGAGTGACTGCCGCCGTTGACTACATGGCCACCCTTGGCGGTGGCGGGAGCGACCGACGAGCTGCGCTCCGCAATGCCTACCGATCGATCCAGCAGTACGAAGAAGTGCTGGCGGCTCGGCTCCAGGCCGGCCTCGAAAGGATCGACGGCATCACGATCTACGGTCTCACCGACGGTCGTGATCGGACGCCGACCTACGCCATCGATGTGGCAGGACAAAGCGCGCAACGGGTGTCAGAACTCCTGGGTGCCGTCGGGATCTTCGTGTGGGCGGGTCACTACTACGCAGTCGAGGTGATGCGCCGGTTGGGGGTCCTCGACTCAGGTGGACTCGTCCGGATCGGTCTGACGCACTACAACACCGACGCCGAAGTCGATCGTCTGTTGAACGCCCTCGAACACATCGCGGCCGGCAGGGATCCGAGTGCGGCTTCGGAACTGGCGCCGAGGGTTGCTGGTGGGGCCATGGAGCCGTACGAAGCGTTCGGGTCTGATGGCCTGCCAGATCCGCGGCACGCCAGCCGTGGCACGCTGGCAGCCGGTTTGGCGGAGGTGGTGGCGGTTGAGGGTCCCATGACCGAAGATCGCGCCTATCAGGTCTTCATCAAGGCCAGTGGCGGCAAGAAGGTCACCAAGCCCGTTCGAGATGATCTCAGCTGGGCGCTTGATCTGCTGGTGCGTGAGGGACGGGTCGAGACCGAGGAGTTGACGATCAGCGACGGAGAGCGCCAGCGCATCTTGCGCCTGCCCGAGATGCCTCGCGTGCGAATGCGAGAACTCGGCGATCGTGATCTTTACAAAGTGCCCATCACCGAGGTCGCCGAGGTCGTAGCCGATGTGGTGCACACTGATCGCAGCCTCGACGACGAGGCGGTCAAGAGGGCAACGCTCGAGAGATATGGATTGAAACGACTCACCGATTCTGCCGACGCGTACCTCGAGGCTGCTCGCCGCGTCGCCGGCGTCTGACGCGAGAACGACCCCCTGGCACGCCAGAGGGTCGCATCGCTGTGTGGCGTGATTCAGTCCGCTGGACCGCCAAACTCGACCATGCCGTCGGGGAGGCTTGCCGGCCAGACGCCGTGGCGATGCAGCGTCTTCCATCGACCCGTTCCAACGAACGATGCGCTTCCCCAGCCCTTGCCGCGCATCATGATCTCCCCTTCGACCGTGACGGTGTACTCGGACCCCGTCACGATGATTTCGCCGGTGAAGTCCGTCAATTCGATGTAGGTGCCATCACTTGCTTCGGGAGCCAACGCCCGGTCGGTGCTGTCGATCTGGACATTGAGGTTCGCAGGACCGGTGATGACGACGTCGCCGTCGACCACCATCTGGACCTTTGCTTGACCGACTTCCAGGATCGACGTGCCTGTGCCCTCGGCCCACAGTCGCCCGTAATCCGTGTGTGATGCAGAGGCAACGCCTGCAACCACCATCACCGACGCGATCACGGTGACCATTGCGATGAGCTTCTTCATGACTCTCCTTCGAGTTGCTTGAAAGCAGCTTCGAGCGCAGATGTGATGAGTCCGTAAAGGCGAAGTGAAACAACGATTGGCGTGCGGCGCCGCGCCGGAAGGCGGCAAGACCGACCTACCGATGGTTATATGGGGCGATCCAGACGACAAGAAGGGGATTAGATATGGCTTTCATACGATCGAGAGCGTTCATCGCGTTGGGAGCACTTGTAGTGCTGTTCGCGACGATCGGCGGAATGGCCGTTGCCCAGACCTCGGACCCGGTCCGCGTCATGCTCGCAACCGGCGCCGACTATCCAGATGCCTTGTCCGCAGCTGCGACCGGGAACACGGTGCTGCTCGTCAACCAGGGGAGTTTGCCTTCGGAAACCGCGAGCCAGTTGTCCGCGATCGACCCAGACGAGGTGTACATCGTGGGAGGGACGGCAGTCATCGCTCCGATCGTTGAGACGTCGGTCGCGACGTTGTTGCCATCGGCGACTGTCACCCGATTGGCCGGCCCGAACCGATTCGCAACTGCTGCAGCGGTCGCGGAAGCCGACATCTCGGCTGCGGGCATCCCTGGTCCGGTCGGTCCCCAGGGACCCGCAGGAGCAGATGGGGCCGATGGCGCAGATGGCGCCGATGGGGCAACCGGTCCGCAAGGTCCGCAGGGACCTCAGGGCCCAGCTGGTGCCGATGGGGATCCGGGAGTGATCACCGGCTACACCAACACACTGGGAACGCAGACTCTGAACGCCGGACCTGGCACGCGGATGACGGACGTGAACGCCTGCGGCGGCATCAGTTGCACCGTCA
>JABDJC010000076.1 GCA_013003395.1 Acidimicrobiia bacterium | reverse complement strand
GGAGTTGTTGAGGTTGTCGGCGGCGGAGTCTCCACACACGACGATGTCCTCGATTCTCACCCCGAGGTTTCCGGCCAGGTAGATGCCGGGCTCGATCGAGAACGCCATACCTGGCTGAAGTGGCAGGTCGTTTCCCGTCACGAGGTACGGATCCTCATGACCGTCGAGACCGATTCCATGCCCGAGGCGGTGAAAGAAGTACTCGCCGTAGCCGGCGTCGTCGATGACCTGGCGGGCAACCTGATCGAGCTCCTCGCCGGTGATGCCTGGCCGCACCGCAGACACCGCCGCTTGCTGTGCGGCATGCACGACGCCGTGAACTTCGGTCACCTCAGAATCGGGGATTCCCACGTGGAACGTTCTCGTCGTGTCGGAGCAGTATCCACCCAACCTGCCGCCGAAGTCGACCACCACCGTGTCGCCGACGGAGATGACGCGATCACCAGGCTCGTGATGTGGCGAAGCTCCGTTCGGACCAGAGGCGACGATGTGGAATGTCGCAACCTGATGGCCCTCGGCCACCGTCCTGGCAGACACTTCGGCGGCAACGTCTCGTTCGGTTCTGCCAGAGAATCTCACGTCGGCGAGCTGGCCGGCCACGCGATCGACCGCGGCGCCCGCGAGTCGCAGCATTTCGATCTCGATCGGGTCCTTGATGATCCGCAGGCTGCTCATGACACCGGTCGCGTCGACAAACGACGTCGCCGCCATGGATTCTTCGAGTTGGAGCAAGAACCTCGACCACATCTGGGCACCAACGGCGACCGTTGACGAGCCGGCCATCAACTCGCTCGACAACGCAATGGGATCTCCGGTTTCGTCCCAAGGCTCAACCGTGACGACGCCTGGACGGTCTGGAATTCTGGCTGCCTCGAGCCGGGGTATGACGATCCGAATCGGACCACCGTCTGCACGGAGTATTCCGAGCGTGAGACGTTCGAGCGGCATCGCCTCATAGCCGGTGAGGTATGGCAAGTCCGACCCGACGGACAATGCCATGGCATCGATCCCGCGCTCGAACATGGCCGCACGGGCTCTTTCCAACCGAGCTGCGTAGTCGGCTTCGGGGAATCCCAGGTCACTCACTTGGCGGCGGCCAATGCGTCCTTGGCGTGGTACGAGGAGCGCACCAGCGGACCAGATTCCACATGTGGAAGTCCGAGACGTTCGCCTTCGGCGGCGTACCGAGCGAACTCGTCGGGATGGACGTAGCGATCGATCGGGCGATGGCCAGGAGTTGGCCTGAGGTACTGACCGATCGTCACGATGTCGACTCCGACCGCGCGTAGGTCGGCAAGCGCACCCAACACCTCGGCTTCGGACTCGCCCATGCCGACGATGAGTCCGGACTTCACACTGGCCTCCGGATTGGCCCACTTGGCCCGTGCCAGCAACGTCAACGATCTGCCGTAGTTGGCAGCCGTCCTGATGTCCCGTTGGAGTCGCAAGACGGTCTCGGTGTTGTGGTTGAGCACCTCGGGTCGAGCGTCCATGACGACTCCCAATGCGTCCGTGCTGCCCTTGAAGTCGGGAATCAAGACCTCGACGGAACATGTCGGAAGTCGATCGCGAATCTGTCGTATCGTCTCGGCGAAGACCGATGCTCCCCCATCGGAGAGGTCGTCACGGTTGACGGACGTCAGCACCGCGTGCGATAGCTGCATCTTCTCGATCGCCTCGGCGGCACGTGCCGGCTCGTTCCAATCGACCTCGCCGGGGCGACCGGTCGCCACGTCGCAGAAGCTGCATGCTCGAGTGCACACTTCGCCGAGCAGCATGAGCGTCGCGGTGCCCTGACCCCAGCACTCATAGATGTTCGGACACTTCGCTTCTTCGCACACCGTGTTGAGTTCGAGACCCCGCATGAGCTCTTTGAGCTCCGAGTAGCCCTCGGTGTTGGTGCGGGCGGTGACTTTCATCCACGGCGGCCGTTCGGGTTCACCGCCGAGGCGCCGCCCGATGACGATCGGCACGGCGTCACCGCTCGGCGAGAAGACGCCGGCCGCAACCATCTCGTCGACTTCGAACTTCCGACCTGTCCCACGATTGAATGCGCCCATCTGAATGTCGGCGGTCGGCGGATCGGCGCCAAGCGCCGCGATGAGGCGCGGTGTCACGACTTCGACGGCCTCCTCCAAGGAGACATCTCGTCCGAGAAGCTGCTTCAGCGACGTGACGGGTCGATCGGTGATGCCGCACGGATTGATGTATCCCCAATGCTCGAAGCTTGGATCGACGTTCAGCGCAAAACCGTGCATCGACACGCCGCGCGTGACGCGCACACCGATTGCTGCAACTTTGCCGGCCGCGGTCCACACGCCGGTGAACCCGTCTTCGGCCCAGGCCTCGATACCAAGATCCGCCAACGCCGCGATGAGGCCCGCTTCGATGCGACGGACGTGACCGACGGCGTCGAAGCCGGCTTCCAGCCTGGGCACCTCGACGATCGGGTAGCCGACCAGTTGCCCTGGTCCGTGGTAGGTGATGTCGCCGCCTCGATCGACGTGAACGATTTCCGCCCCGACGTTTTCCAGGGATGCCGGATCGATCAGGAGATTGGATCCGTCACCGTTCCTGCCGACGGTGTAGGTGTGCGGGTGCTCGAGAAGCAACATGTAGTCGTCGAGCGTTCGGCCCCCGGAGCGCCCCTCCCAGATGGCGCGTTGCAGATCCCATGCCTCGCGATAGGCGAGTCGCCCGAGCCAGCGGGTTCTGAAGGTCATTTGAGTTCTTGTTCCCAGTCCCAGGTCTCGATGTTTTCCTTGATCCGCTTGAGGAACAAGACCGCCGTTGATCCGTCGAATGCCCTGTGGTCCCAAGTGAGACCGAGGTACCCGATGTGACGAATGGCAATGGCGTCGGAGCCGTCGTCGTTGGTCACAACCGTCGGTCGCTTGGTCACCGTATCCGTCGAGAGGATGCCCGTGTTGGGCACGTTGATGATCGGAGCGCTCATGAAGGATCCAAACGGACCCGGGTTGGTGATGGTGAACGAACTCCCTGAGATGTCATCTGGAGAGAGCTGCCCGTTGCGAGCGCGGTCGGCCTTCGCCCTGATGTCGCGGGCTATTCCCTTGATGGTCAACGAGTCCGCACCGCGAACCGTCGTTACAACAAGGCCTTCTTGGTTCAGATCGATCGCAATGCCGAGGTGGACCTGTCCATGGAAGATCTGTTGGCCCTGGTCCAACAAGAAGGAGCTGTTCACCGCCGGATACGCGTGAAGCGCGTCGATGGTCGCCCTTGCGATGAACGGTAGATACGTCAGCGAGAAGCCTTCCTGAGCCTTGAAGGCTTCCTTGTGCTTCCTCCGCACCTGCTCGACCTTCTCGAAGTCGACTTCGACCGACGTCCAGACGTGGGCTGCCGTCGCCTTCGACTGCACCATGTTCTGGGCAATTCTCTTGCGAAGCCTGCCGATCTCGACGGTTCGGTCACCGGGTCCGGTGCTCGGCGACGCTGCGGCTGGCGCGCTGGCTGGAGCAGGGGCGGGAGCGGCGGCCGGTGCCGGTGCAGGAGCCGGTGCAACTGGCGGCGCTTGTTCGGTTGCGACTGCGGCAACCGGCGCCGGGGCTGGTGCCGGCGCGGCCGCCGGTGAAGGCGCCGGAGCGGTCTGAGCCGCAACGCCGCTCTCGACGAACGACATCAAGTCCTTGCGGGTGATCCTGCCGCCCTCACCGGTGCCCGGAACCTGTGCGAGATCGACGTCATGCTCTGCAGCAAGCTTGCGGACGACGGGCGACAACACCGCTCGGCGCTCACCTTCCATCACCGCAGTCGCTGACCCGCCCGAAGCTGCTGCGCTCGCCGCTGGAGCTGCCGCTGGTGCAGGCGCCGGTGCTTGTTCGGCTGGGGCGGACGCGGGTTCCTGTGGAGCGGCCTCAGGTTCAGGAGCAGCCTCGGCTTGAGGCGCAGCCTCGGGTTCGGGAGCGGCCTCGGGTTCAGGAGCGGCCTCGGCTTGAGGCGCGGCGTCGCCGCTGCCTTCTCCGGATTCGCCGATGACACACAAGGCGGCGCCAACCTCGACGGTCTCACCTTCAGGCACGAGGATCTCGAGAATCACGCCGGCAGCGGGAGACGGGACTTCGGTGTCGACCTTGTCAGTCGAGATCTCGAGCAGGACTTCGTCTTCGGCGATCGTGTCGCCGACCTGCTTGGCCCAGCTCAAGATGGTTCCCTCGGTAACCGTCTCGCCCAACTGCGGCATGCTCACCGTCGTAGCCATTCGGCTATCTCCTTCTCGTTTCGAATACTTGTCTAGTGCAGCGGACGGCCAGCGGCCGCCAGCAGGGTTTCCCCGATGGCTTCAGATACTGTCGGGTGGGCGTGGATGAACGCCGCGGCTTCCGCCGGTAGCGCTTCCCAGGCGACTGCGTACATGAGTTCGTGAATCATCTCGCCGGCTCCAGGGCCGGCAACTGTTGCCCCGATGATCGGACCGTCGACCTCTGAGACGATCTTCACGACGCCACCCGTCTCGCCCTGGATGATCGCTCGCCCCACGCCACGCATGCCGTGGTCGGTTGTGGTCACATCCATTCCAGCGGCCGTTGCCTGGGCTTCTGTCAGACCAACTGAAGCCACCTCCGGATGGGTGTACACCACGAGAGGGATCGCTCGGTAATCGACGGCTGCCGTTTCCCCGGTTGCGATGTGAGTGATCGCCGAGATGCCTTCTGCGAATCCGGCATGAGCCAGTTGCGGTGCCCCGGCGACGATGTCCCCAACCGCGTAGATTCCAGGCTGGGCGGTCTGCATGGTTGCCGGATCGACCTTCACGAAGCCGCGATCGACCTCAACAGATGTTCCGTCGAGACCGAGGTTGTCCGTGACCGGCGCCCTGCCAACGGCAACCAACACGACGTCAACGTCCACAGACTTGTCGCCATAGGCAACGCGAACGCCGCCGTCGATCATCTCGGGCGAACCAACTCCAGTACCGGTGTAAACCTTGATCTTCTTCTTCTTGAGTGCTCGCTCGAGCACCTTCGCTGCCTCAGGCTCGAGGCCAGGGACTACCTGGTCGGCAACTTCGAAGAGGTGGACCTCACTGCCGAAATCGCCCAACAACGACGCGAACTCGCAGCCGATGGCGCCTGCACCGATGATGGCGACGCGTTGCGGCTGCGATTCCCAGTCGAGGGCTTCGTCCGAGGTCACGATGCGGGTGTCTTGCCGTTCGTATCCAGGAATGGTCCGCGGCACGGAGCCCGTTGCCAGAATGATGTTCTTCGCTTCGATCGTTTTTGCACCCTCGGCGGTGTCGACCACGACTCCGCCATTTTCGATGCGACCGAAGCCGTCGATCACGTCGACACCCCTGGTCTTGAGCAAGCCGCTGAGACCGTTGACGAGGCCTTCGACAACCGATTGCTTGCGGGCCAGTGCTGCCGACCAGTCGAGGCTTGGCTCAGACGTCTGCACACCAAACTCGCCTGCCCTCTTGACCTGTGAGAACACCTCGGCGGTTTGCAGCCACGCCTTGGCCGGTATGCAGCCGCGCAGCAGACACGTGCCGCCGACGCGGTCCTTTTCGATGAGCGCCACCGACAGACCAAAGTTGTGGGCATACAGCGCGGCTGCGTAACCCCCTGGTCCACCACCGATGATGACGACGTCGTACACACTGCCTCCGCGAGAGCTGGATTGCCGTGACGCGAGACTAGCGCAGGGCAGAAGTCGTCCTCCCGGCTGTGGTGATTCAGATGCGTATCAGGCAGGCTTCGACTTGGCGGGCTTGGCCGGCTTCGGCTTCCTGCGCCTGAGGCTGAGCGAACCGAATCCTGAGATCACGGCAAAGTAGAACCCTGCGTCGTACCACCAGCCGGTGTTCACGGGTTCGTAGATGCGTACGTCGGCGTCGAAGATCTGCCAAATCAGCGTTATCGGTGCAATCCAACCATGCCAGATGCCGCTCAGGAATCCGGCAGGATCGGCCACGTCGTAACGTCCGGTGCCCGCCGCACACGCCGAGGCGACAGCACCCAGAAGTACGATGAGCACAATCAGTCGTTTCTTCATGGCTCCAGGTTACGCGGCTGGACTTGTGACGTCGCGAACTACCCTTCTGGCGATGCAAACCCGCTACCTACTCGTTGCCTCCCTCGTCACTGGCGCGGTCATCCTCGTAGCAGGCGCCTGGAAGCTGTTCACCCTGCTCTGACCGTCGTTTAGGCTCGACTCCTGGGACTAGCTGAGGAGAGACCGTGCGATTTGGTGCGTTTGTGCCGCAGGGATGGCGGATGGATTTGGTCGGGGTCGCTCGCGAAGACCACTGGAACACCATCCTCGACGTCGCTGGTCGCATCGAATCAGCAGCCTTCGATTCACTGTGGGTGTACGACCACTTCCACACCGTGCCCGACCAGACCCAGGAACCGACATACGAAGCCTGGTCTCTGCTTGCGGCTCTCGCAGCCGTCACAAAGACTTCACGCCTAGGCCAGATGTGCACCTGTAATGGCTACCGCAATCCGGCGTACCTCGCCAAGGTTGCGGCGGGCATCGATGTGATCTCAGGAGGGCGCCTCGAGTTCTCGATCGGTGCCGGCTGGTACCACGAGGAGTACGAGGCCTACGGCTATCCGTTCCCGTCCGGTGGCACGCGGATTGCCGAACTCGAAGAGAGCGTCGAGATCGTCAAGAAGATGTGGACCGAGGACGAGGCCACCTACGACGGCGAGCATTATCAGATAGCCGGAGCCATCTGCCAGCCCAAACCGCTGCAAGATCCACACCCGCCCATCTGGATCGCAGGAGGCGGAGAGAAGAAGACGCTGCGCGTGGTCGCCAAGCATGCGGACTACTCGAACTTCGGGGCCGACCCCGAGCACTTCGCACACAAGAGCGAGATCCTGCGTGGTCACTGCGAGGCCATCGGAAGAGACTTCGACGAGATCGGCCGCACCGCCATCTGGCATGGACTGGTCGGCACCAGCGAGGCCGACCTCAACGCCAAGGTGTCCCGCGTCGCCGAGGCCATAGGTCGGCCAGAAGACGACGTGCGCAGGCGCTACACGGTCGGATCACCAGATCAAGTCGCCGAAGAGCTCGGCAAGCTCGCCGAGCTGGGATGTGTACACGTCCAATGCTTCTTCCCAGACTCAGCCTGGGGCGACAGCCTCGAAGTGTTCGATACGGCAGTGATCCCCGCGCTGAACTGAACGCAGCGATCAGCGGCCGAACAGGACTCAGATCGCAGGAAGGCATCACCGTACGAAGACGCTCCTCGGTCGCCGCGTCGGGGTTCGACGAACGCGATCGACCTTCACCCTTTGTGCCCCCTCCGCTCCTAGCGGAGCCTCCTCCCCCAAACGTCTCCTTCGTCGACCGGGGAGGAAAAAGGCATCCGTCCCCTCCCTAACGAGCGCAGCGAGATCTTCTGTCCCCCTCGCGAGCGCAGCGTGTGTTTCTCTGTCCCCCTCGCGAGCGCAGCGAGTGTTGGGGGACGCGGCCTCCTAGGCCGCAGGCGGGCATCACCGTACGAGAGCGCCCACTCGATCGCCGCGTCAGCACCTACGGACGCGATCGGCCTTCACCGTTGTGCCCCCTCCTGGCCTCCCCCAACCGTCGCCTTCGTCGACGGG
This sequence comes from Acidimicrobiia bacterium, assembly GCA_013003395.1. GTDB lineage: Bacteria > Actinomycetota > Acidimicrobiia > Spongiisociales > UBA5794 > JABDJC01. The sequence continues at coordinate 2,941 of JABDJC010000076.1, read as the reverse complement.
GGAGGAAACCGGAGCTGTCAGCTGATCCATCGTTCTCGTCGTCGCGCCGCGGCCAGCAGCACCACGCCTGCACCAAGCAACAGCATTCCGGTGATGCCCAGCGTCTTTGTCGCCAGGCCGGTGAACGGCAGAGCTCCGAGCGACGCAACGTCCGCGTTGTTCGCGAGGTTCGCTTCCGGCGAAGCGCCTCCAACCGTCACCATTGCCTGAAGCGATGCGGAGAGCACCACGACACGGCTGGTGATGTGGAAGATCGACGTACCACCCTCAGGGAGGCTGTCGACGTGCGCTACGAGCACTCGAACGCCATCGACCTCGAGCACTTCCCAGTCTGCGCCTTCCATGCTGACGAACTCGACACCTTCAGGAAGCGTCACGATGACCTCGATCGGGCCTTCGGCGGTGCCGGGGCCGTTGTTGAGCACTTCGATCGTCCACACGACGAGGTCGCCGACAGCCACGTTTTCGACGTCGGGCGTGATCGACACCGTCAGATCTACAGCAGGCCGTAGCGTCACATTGGGTACGTTGTCGCAACTGGAACCTGTCGACGTGACGCACGATCCCCCGGTGATGCTCACGACCGCTGCCGGCGGCGGTGTCACGGTTGGAGGAAGACCGGTGCTTTCGATGACGACTGAGAAGTCTCCTTCGGGGAGCATGGTGAATTCGTACTCGCCGTCGTTGTCGGTGACCGTCGAGTAGACGATGTCGTCGGCAGTTCCGGCAATGCCGTCCGGACCGTGCCAGGTGAGCGTCACCGTCGCTCCGACGATCGGATCCTCGCCTGGATCCTGAATGCCGTTCTCGTTGGCGTCTTCGAACAGTGTCCCAGCAAACGTCTCGGTCCCGACCAGCGGCAAGTCTGCCTTCGACTCCCCGGCAGTGACGACCACGGATGGGCTGACAACCGGGACTATGCCCCACGGCGGTGTTCCCGCGACGCTGACCGTGTACGTACCGAGTGGCACGTCGTCGAATCGATACGAGCCGTCGGCGGCTGTTGTGGTCGACGCCACGACGGTGCCAGAGCTGTTTACCAACTCGATCAGCACTCCGCCGACGAGCGGCTCCCCGGTTGCGATGGTGCCTTCGGCGTCGACATCGAACCAGAGGGAACCGACAACGGATCCAACCGGTTGATAGCCAGTTGCCCCGGCAGTGACGATCGAGTCTGCAACCGCTGTCAGCGACTGAGGGTCGTTGCCGGTGGTGAGCACCGCTGGGCCGGGAACGGTCGTGGAGTCGACGTCGACGTCGACGGGTCCGGGCGTGACGATGGCGCTGTACGAACCGTCTGCGCCCGTTACGAGCGTGATGATGCCGCCGGGATGAGTGATCGTCACGGAAACGCCACCAAGACCAGGTTCGCCTGGATCCGCGATTCCGTCACCATCGAGATCACTGAAGACGACGCCCGAGACGGTGGCCGGCGGCTGATAGCCGAAGTCGACGCCAACGTTGGTTGTGGCGAGCGTCAACGACGTCTGCCCATCCAAGGTTGCATCAGGATCAGAGGTCACTGTCGTGCCAGCCGGGAATCCGCTGCCGTCTACCACCACGTTGTAGATGCCGGGACCGAGCGGTCCGAACGAGTACAACCCCGCACCGTCAGTCGTCGTGGTGGCGACGAGAACGCCGAGCGTGTCGTACAGGCTGACCGAAACGCCGCCAACACCATCCTCAACGAGGTCGTTCACCCCGTCGCCGTCGATGTCGCTCCACACCGTCCCTGAGATGAATCCAGGTAGCAGACCCGCCGAGATGCTGTGCGAACCCGCCGCAGCAATCGACGCTTCGCCCGTCGTGGTGTCGACGTCGGAATCGCCGCCTTGAGCGGTGAAACCAACGCCGCCGGAAACGACCCGCACCACGTAGTCTCCCGGAACCAGTCCGGCGAAGGCGTACGTGCCGTCTGCGGCGGTGATGGTCGATGCCACCAATGAGCCAAGCCCATCGAAGAGGTTGACCACGATCCCTGCGACCAGCGGCTCGGCGCCGTTGAGTCCGTCGACGTCTTCGTCGAGCCAAACGACCCCACCGATGTCGGCGGGAAGCACGCCGGCGTCTGCCGCCGCCGTCAGGTCGCCCGATCCCCAACCGAGCACACCGGTTGAGCCGCTCGCGTCGACATCGGAGCCGTCGGACGTAGCGAGGGTCTGCGCGGTGAACGTTCCGCCACCGGGTGCCGTCACCACCACCTCGTAACTACCCGGGAAGAGAGAGAAGTCGTAGTTGCCGTCTGCGTCGGTGACCGAGGATGTGACGAGGCTTCCGCCGCTGTCGAAGACCTCGACTGTGGCTCCTTCTATCCCTGGCTCGCCCAGATCCTGCGTGCCGTTTCCGTCGAGGTCCAGCCAGACGAAGTCGCCGATGACGACAGGGAGCACGGCGGCGTCACCGCTACCGCTGTTGGTTCCACTCAACAGCGCAACCGGGTCGGCCAGCCCTGAAGCATCGGTGTCGGCATCACCAATCGTGGCAAAGGTCGCGAGTGCGGCGACAACGGTGACGGTGTAGTCGCTCCCCGGAGCGAGGTCGCTGAAGGTGTAGTCCCCTGAGGAATCCGTCAGGGTGGTCGCAACGACGTTGCCGAGCGAGTCCCGCAGTTCAACAGTTACGCCGACGACAGGCGTGTCTGCACCGTTGAGCACCCCGTCGCCGTCCAGGTCAAGCCATACCGAAGAGCTCATCGACGCAGGCAGCACTCCCGCATCCGCAACGTTGGTGGTCGTGCCTCCCGCCGTGAAAGTGGGCGACTGGCCGGCCGCGTCGACGTCGGAGTCGGGCCCGGCTGCGACGAAGGTAGCGCCCGGATAGACCACCACGATCGAATAGTCGCCTGGAGTCACATCGACGAATTCGTAATCACCGAGTGAGTCCGTGACGTCGGTGTCCACCAGGACACCCAGGTTGTTGTACAACTCGACCGTCACTCCAG
>JABDJC010000073.1 GCA_013003395.1 Acidimicrobiia bacterium | reverse complement strand
ACCTCCACGATGCAGCCATCGGGCAGATTGTCAATGTGGCCCTGGTTGGGGATGTTCGTGTAGACCGTGCGCTGCGTGTCGGTCTCGATGCTGTGGATGATCTGCGGCGCAAACTCGCCGCTATGAGGAATCGTCAGCTCAACGCTCTCGTCCTCGAGCCGGCTTCGAAGTGCGTCCCACTCGGCGTCGTGGATTTCGCAGCGACGGATGTACTCGCGGAGCGGGATCTGGAACTCCGCGATGAGGTCTGGGCGGTCCCGCTTGATGAACCACGGCGTGTATTCGGCGAAGTGCTCGCTTGATTCGGCCACGAAGTAGCCGAGGCGTCGCATGATCTCGTACCGGACCGCGTCCGGCATACCCCGCTCGCCTCGTCTGGGCGCGTCCGCCGGATCTGTGAACAGCGTTTTGAGCTTCGGGTAGACGTTCTGGCCATGGTGTTCGAGCTTCAGGTAGAACGCCATGTGGTTGATACCGGCAGCGGTGTACTCCAACTCGTCGGCCGGAATGCCCAAGTCGTGGGCCAGGTCCGATGCGGTGAGCGGAATTGAGTGGCAGAGCCCATACCCGGGATGACTGCCGAGATCGGCGAGGCCCCACATGTTGATGGCCATGGGATTCGCGTAGTTCAAAAAGACCGCGTCCCCGGCGACCTCGCTGATGTCTTCGGAGACATCGACGAGAACGGGGACGGTTCGCAGGCCGCGCATAATGCCTCCCACACCGAGCGTGTCGGCAATGGTCTGCTGAAGCCCGTACTTCTCGGGAATCTCGAAGTCGATGACAGTCGAGGGTTCGTAGCCACCGACTTGGAACATGGTGACGACGTAGTCGGCGCCTTCGAGCGCCTTTCGTCGATCGGTCGTTGCCTCGACCGTCATCGGGATGTCGCAGGTCGCGGCGATTCGGTTGGCGACGACCTCCGATGTTCGCAATCGCCGCTCGTCGATGTCGTGGAGCGAGAAGCTAAGCCGATCGCGTAGCTCCGGGTACGCGATCAGATCACCGATCAGATTGCGAGCGAAAACCGTACTGCCCGCACCCACGAACGCTATTCGAACCACATCGCCCCCTCCGCGCAGCGCCTCAAGAGTGAACCCTTACGTCGAGAGTACTCAAGATCCGACTTGGATCGTTCGGCCCTCGGCTGATGAACGCTCGATTGCGTCGAGAAGCCGATGCACCTTGACCGCATGGTCGAAGTCGGGCAGGTAGGAGCCACGACCGCGTATGGCTTCGGCCATGCGTCGGTACGTGCCGCCGACGTTGCGAGCGGGTCCGAATGGGAAGCCGTCAGGAACCACGTTCAACCGGTCGGGAACATCCATCTCGACAAGAGGATCATCGCCACGAGCTCCCTTGAGAACGATCGGGGTGATCTGCGGCAGCGCGGCGGTTGTCGCCTTCAGGGTTCCTTCGGTGCCGAAGGCCTCGAGTCGCCAACCGGTTGCGTGGTTGGGCACGGTGGCTGCCTGGTAGGAGACGAGAGCGCCTGTGGCAAGCGTGGCGTTGACTGCGATGTTGTCTGGCGCATCCACGTCGATGGTCTCCCCCGCGTCGGCGAGCTTCCATTGGGGAACCTGAACGGCGATCTTCCCCGAGACGGCCGTGAAGGCTCCGAAGCAGTGCGCAATCTGGTCGAGGGTGTGCCCCGCGACGATCGTCATGGTGTTGGCGCCGTTGGCGTTGTCCCCCATCCAGGCCTCGGACGAATTGTGACCGAGCGCTCCCCCGCCGAACATCGTCACATTGACCGTGAGCAACTCGCCCAACCAGCCCTCGTCGTGCAGCTCCTTGACATAGGCGAGAGTCGGATCGTTGCGACCTTGCAGCCCAACCGCGGTCACCACGCCCTTGGACCGTGCGAGTGCGGCCATCTCTTCGGCTTCGGCCAGGTTGGCGCCCAACGGCCACTCGGAAAAGACGTGCTTCCCCGCCTCCAGCGCGGGGACGACAACATCGCGGTGACGAGGGACCCGAACGACCACCGACACGATGTCGATATCAGGCTGAGCCGCCAACTCCCGGACGTCGTGGAAGGCAGGAATCCCGAACGCTTCCGATGCCGCGTCAGCCGACTCCAGACGGCTCGTACACACCGCCGCGAGCTCGATCTCATCCAGCCCCGCCAATGCCGGCATGTGCGCAACTGGCCCCCATCCTCTGCCGGACGCATCTGCACCGACCAGTCCAAGTCTCAGTGGTTCGGTCACGGTGATACCCCTTGCAGGCTTGAATGATGTGGGCCCATTCAACCAGAGAAGTACCTGCTGGTTAGCCCGGTCGCAGAGAAGGCGGAACCTGGTAGGTGTAGGCGAAACCCTCGCCGGCAACCGTGACCGTTCGCTTCTGCCTGTCGAAGGTGACCTGGTCCCATTGGGCGGTCAGGTCGTGGAGCGGCATGAAGGACGTTGAGCTGCCGTCGCGGCCAAGCTCCAGTCCGGTCCCCGCTTCCGGTGCCGCGAAGGAGACTCCCTCACCGTCTGCCACGACGGTACCCAAACCTTCGAAGAAGGCGGAAAAGGAAGCCATCACCGCTGACCAGTCGGACCGATCGACAGAACTCATACGCGAATCGTATCTGCCTGCTTGCGCCAGAACGCCCGCACAGCGGAGGTCGCCGCGATAGATCTACCGACATCGGACGACGAGCCGGAACTTCGAAGGGACACGGCCATGAGCCGCCCAGATCCGCTGACCCGCACCATCAGAGACATCCCCACCGAACTTCGGCTCGGAGCCGACGACGGCATGCCCACTGACTGCGTCGCCAGCTTCGACAATCTCAGAGTTGTCCCCAAGGCCTACCTGGTCG
>JABDJC010000081.1 GCA_013003395.1 Acidimicrobiia bacterium | reverse complement strand
CGAGTCGAAGGAGCGTTTCGGCGCCTTGGCCTACGTCGCAACGGCGATGCACCATCTCAAAGACCGCAGCTTCGACGCGACGATCAGCGTGGACGGCGCTCGAGTGTTTCGGGGACGAGCAAAGTCGGTATTGGTAGGGAACATGGGCCGCCTTCAAGGCAGTGTCAACCTGTTCCCCGACGGCCGGCCCGACGACGGCATCGTCGAGGTGCTCGTCCTGCGCCCAGAAGGCATCTGGGGATGGTTCTGGACCGCTTGGTCGATTCTCACACGCAAACGCCAGGCGGCGACGATCAACCGATGGGCCGGCAAATCGGGACAGATCGTCCTCGACGTCCCCCAGCCGTACGAACTCGACGGAGACGAGCGGCCGCCGGCGAACAGATTCGAATTCACCGTTGAACCCAATTCTCTCAACCTACGCCGCAAGGAGACCTCGCCATGAGTTCAGTGACCCTCGTTCCCGAGATCGCGCTGGCGGAAGCCGACGACATTGACGGCGCGGACGCCGCCGAGACTCTGTCCACTCTTTCCATCGGCGAGCTGCTGAAAGAGTCCTTCGAGCGTTTCCGATACGCCGATGGCTTCACGTATGCACGCTCGCTCGCCTTCCAGTCGGTGATGGCGATCATTCCCGGAGTGATCTTCATCGTGGCTCTGGCTGTGCGGGCTGGCGAAGGGCAGCTCCAATCGATCCTCAGGGCGATGATCGAGAGCCTGGCCCCAGGACCTGCCGGCGACATCTTTCTCGAGGCATTCAGCCAGGGCGCGCAGAACGGATCCAGTGGAAATCTCATTGCGATCATGGCGGGTGCGCTGGCGATGCTCATCGGAGCAACCGCCGGTATGGCACAGCTCCAACGGGGCGCTTCGCGCATCTACGGCGTGGACGTCGACCGACCAACGCTGAAACGGTATGGGTTGGCATTGGGGCTCACGCTCAGCGTTGGCGTGCTCATGGCGCTCGCCTTTCTTCTGACTGCGCTCGGTGGCAGCGTCGCCGGCTACTTCCAAGACGAACTAGCTGCCGTGTGGCGTTGGGCGAGGTGGCCGACAGGTCTCGTACTGCTGACGGTGGCTTTCTCCATCCTCTACCGGATCGTTCCGAACAGGAAGCAACCGGCTTCTTCGTGGTTGGCCGTCGGTTCGGGTATCGGCGTAGTCGGGTGGTTCAGCGTCTCGGTGGGCCTCGCGCTCTACTTCAACGCCAGCTCCTCGTTCGGCCAAACGTACGGACCACTGGCGGGTGTCATCGGGATCATGTTGTGGTCGCAACTGTCGGCGATCGCCATCTTCTATGGACTGGCCTTCGCCGCTCAGCTCGAAGCCGAGCGCGCCGGAGTCACCGAACCTCGAGAGGACCAAGGCCAGTCATGACCGACACGAACCGACCGACCATCACCAACGACTCACCCGATTCCGTCGACGACCACGGCGACCGCCTGCGGCTCGCCATCGAGTCGGCCCTCGGCCACCGCTTCACCGAGAACAACCGCATACGTGTCCTGCGCAACGGCGATGAAATCTTTCCAGCGATGCTCAAAGCAGTGGCTGGTGCAACGCACTCGATCGACTTCGTGACCTTCGTCTTCTGGACTGGCGAGATCGCCAGAACCTTTGCGCAGGCTCTCGCTGCCAAAGCACGAGAGGGAGTGGCCGTCCGCGTCATCCTCGATGGATTCGGCAGCATGCCGATGGACAGCGCCCTCATCGACGAGCTCGAGGAGGCAGGCGCAGAAGTGGAGCGGTTCCGCCCCATTGTCAGGTGGAAGATCTGGGAATCAGATCACAGAACACACCGCAAGATCCTCGTGGTTGACAACCGGGTCGCGTTCACCGGCGGCGTCGGCATAGCCGAGGAGTGGGAGGGAAACGCCAACGACGAGACCGAATGGCGAGACACCCACTTTCAGATCGAAGGGCCGGCCGTACTCGATCTCCGGGCAGCGTTTCTCACTGACTGGCGCGACACGGGTCACGCCATCGGAGAACGGGACGTGGCCGCGCCTCGGCCGGAGCCGACTGGGTCGACTCTTGCTGCGGTCATCGATGGCTCGGCGCAGATCGGTGTGAACGACGCCCAGAGGATGCTCGAGGCCGTGGTCACCGCAGCCGAGGACCGAATCGTCATCCAGACGCCGTACTTCAATCCCACTGACACACTCATCGACGCCCTGATCGCTGCCGCCAAACGCGGTGTCGAAATCGATCTCCTGCTCCCCGGCCCACACATCGACAAACCGCTCAGCGGCGTGGTGGCCCGTGATCGGTACGCCCCGCTCCTTCCCCACGGCGCACGCGTGTGGGAGTACCAGACCTCGATGATGCATGTGAAGGCCGTGTTGGTGGACGATCGCCTGGCGTGTGTCGGCTCCGTGAACGTCAATCGACGCTCCGTCGAAAAGGACGAGGAGGTGATGTTGGTCGTGCTCGATCGGGCAATCACGGCAGAACTGATGGCGCATTTCGAGGAGGACCTGAAGGCCTGTATCCCGTCCGCCGAAGAGGCTCCTGTCGCAACACTCAAACGCAAGGCAATCGTCGCGGCGTTGCGACCGATCCGACGAGAGTTCTAGATCCAGAGCGGTCGCCACACATTTGGCCACTTCGACCAATAGGCTGTCCACTCATGGAAGAAGACTTGGTCAGCTCACTACCCAAAGCAGAGCTCCACTTGCACATCGAGGGGACCCTCGAACCTGAGTTGATGTTTGCGCTCGCCAAACGCAACGACATCGATCTTCCGTACCCCAACGTCGAGGCCGTTCGTGCTGCATACGAGTTCACCGACCTCCAGTCGTTCCTCGATGTGTACTACCAAGGTGCAGCTGTCTTGCAGAACGAGGTGGACTTCGCTGATCTGGCCCGCGAATACGCGCATCGGGTCGCAGCAGATGGGGTGCGTCATGCCGAGATCTTCTTCGATCCTCAGACGCACACCTCACGTGGCATCCCAATGGACACGATCATCGAGGGATTGAGCGCAGGACTCGCGGATGCGCCGTTGTCTTCCGAGCTGATTCTCTGTTTCCTACGGCACTTGTCCGAAGACGAAGCGATGAGGACGCTCGAGA
>JABDJC010000047.1 GCA_013003395.1 Acidimicrobiia bacterium | reverse complement strand
CCGTAGCGGACCGCGATCGAGCCGGTGTACACGATCGTGCGCGAATCGGGATTCGGCGTGATGTCCGGCCAGGTCGAAGTGTCAGGCACGTTCATGACGATGTCCATGTCGACCTCGGGTGATCGAGTTTGGAGGAGGTCGCGGAGCGGCTCGTGGACCGTGACGACTCGATCGGCGAACTTGGCAGACCACTTCTCCTGCGCGCCGAGAGCTCTGGTCACCAGTCCCGACTCTTTCCCCTTCGCCACGAACAGTTCCGGCATCGGGTCGTGCACGTCCAGGATGACGGGGATCCCTCTGAGTTTCCCGAGCGCACCGGCGAACGCGAGGAAATCTGGCGGCGAGTTGATGTAGATGACGTCAGGCGTGTGCCAGAACGAGCGGTGACCGATCCAAAAGAACGACCACAAGAAGAACGCCCCGTATTCGAGGACGTAGCGCAACGCGCTCCCCCGTTGCCGACCGATCGGGACTTGCCACGTCCGCAGCCGATCCGTTCGTTTCGGTTCGTCGAGAAACAACCCGTCGACCTGCCAGCCTGCATCCACCAACGCCTCGACGGCACGCGAGACACGCGGATCGCGCTCCAGGAACGAATGACTGATGACGATCGCCCGCGACATCTAGACGCCCTTCGGGAAAAGAACCGCAGGAATCGTCTTCGCCAGGATCCGGAGATCGAGACCGAATGAGCGGTTCCGTACGTACTCGAGGTCGTATTCGATGATCTCCTCGAACGTGAGACTCCCCCGCCCGTTCACCTGTGCCAGACCGGTCATGCCTGGCTTGACGAGCAGTTTCCGCCTCGAGTGCTCGTCGTACTCTTCGACCTCATAGGTGATCGGCGGCCGTGGACCAACCAGCGACATGTCGCCAGCCAGTACGTTCAGCAGGTTGGGGAGTTCGTCGAGGGAGATCTTGCGGATCCATTTCCCGACTCGCGTAATGCGTGGATCGTCGAGCAGGAAGATCTCTTCACCCTTCTCGTTCACACGAGATTCTGCGGTGCCCCGAATGAGGTCTTTGGCGTATTGACGATGGATGCTGTCGTCATTGTGCGGATGCATGGTCCGGAACTTGACGAGGGTGAACTCTTGTTCCCCTCTACCGACTCGCTGCTGCCGGAAGAAGACCGGACCACGCGAGCCGAGCTTGATGGCGAGCGCCGTGAGGAGTAACACGGGAGAGGTCAAAACAAGGGCTACACCTCCAACAACGATATCGAGTAGGCGTTTCAGCACGTCGTAGAGGGGGCGAGCTGGTAGTGCAGCCGGGCCTTGGTCGTTCATTTCGGTCTCAACCGTAGAGCGGAACGCCAAGCTCCATCGACAAATCGCCGTTCGTGACGGCGCGGTGCGTGCTGGCGGAGCGCTTCAACGCCTCGGCCAGTGCCACGGCGGCAATGCCGTCCGACAGTGGAACGAGCGGAATCGCTTCTTTGCCGCGGATGGTGTCGACGAACGTCTCCAGTTCGACGCGGAGAGGCTCCTGTCGCTCGATGCGGTAGCGGACCATGTTGCCTTCGCTCACGCCCTGGCGACCGCCGATGTCTGACCAATACCCGATGTGGCTGTTTTCGTAGAACGACAGGTTCTGCGTGATGTAGTCGAGGCGATACATTCCTCCGTCGCCGACGACGGTCAGTTCGCGGATCTTCACCGGCGTGAGCCAGTTCACGTCGAGCAGGGAGATGGTGCCGTCGGCGAAGCGCATGAGCGCTGTCGAAAGATCTTCATGGGCTGAGTGCATTCGACGGGCGGTCTCGGCGAACACTCGCTCCACCGGTTCGCCGACGAGGTAGCGGATGACGTCGAGGTCGTGGGTCGCCAGGTCGACGACCACTCCGGTGTCCTGAATCCTGCCTGGGAGCGGGCCGGTTCTGATGGCCCGCAACTGGAACACTTGCCCGAGTTCGCCCGCTTTGAGTCCACGCTTGAGCGCTACTACGGCCGGGTTGTATCGCTCGATGTGCCCGACGGTTGCGACGAGTCCGCTCGCATTCGCTGCTTCGGTCACTCGCCTCGCTGCCTCGACAGTGGCGGCGATTGGCTTTTCGACGAGGAAGTGCACGCCGGCCGCAATAGCCGCCATCGACACTTCTTCGTGGAACGATGTTGGGACGGCAATGGTGACCGCGTCGAGCTTCTCCTTCTCGAACATCTCCTCAATCGAGAGGTAGCCCTTGACATTCCGGGCGCGCAAAATGTCTTCGATCGCCAGCTCTGAGGGGTCACAAACCGCGGCGAGATGCGCATGCGGCATCTCCGAAAGGACCCGCACGTGGTGCTTGCCCATGTTGCCGAGGCCGATGACGCCGACCTTCACCGAGTCGGTAGACCGTTCTATCAGGTCGGTCGGTAACACCATGTACTCCTGAGTTCGTGCTGAATCAGCCTACCGGCTTTGTTTGCCAACGACCGGTACCTCGGTACCGATGTCCGGCGGCTTCGACCTGTTGCGCGTCCAATGCGTTACGGCCGTCGATCACAACTGTTGAAGGATACCCCCCAAAATCGAATTCCTTGTATTCGGGATGGTCGGTAACCAGCACGAACGCGTCCGGCGGTGAACCATCCCAGGGCGAGAAGCCGAACTCTTTGAGGTCGGTTTCTGTGAACAAGGGATCGACGGCGAGCACCACAGCGCCTTGCTGAGCGGCGGCGTCCCTGAAGTCGAAGGCCGGGGAACTCGCAGTTTCCGGAACCCCCGGTCGGTACGCAACTCCGAGGAGCACCACCGTGCGTCCTTCCAGAGGTCCGACTTCTGACCGGAGGACGTCCACCATCCGGGTTGGCATGGCGTCGTTGAGGCGACGGGACGTCATGGCGAGATCCGATCCAACCGTCGACAGTTGCAGCAGGTGCGGGTAGTGCGGGATGCAGTGCCCGCCGACGCCGATACCTGGACGATGAATGTGCGAGTACGGCTGAGAATTGGCAGCTTCGATCACGGCGGTCACGTCGACGCCGAGGTCATCGGAGATGATGGCCAACTCGTTGGCGAACGCAATGTTGATGTCGCGATACGTCGTTTCTGCGAGCTTCGTGAGCTCGGCTGCTTCGGCCGAGTCCATCGCCCACACCTCGGCATCGAGGTGCGTGCGGTAGAACTCGACGGCCGCCTCGGTGGAGGCAGCGTCGACGCCGCCAACCAGCTTCGGGTAGGTGTCGAGGTCGCGCCAGATGCGCCCGGACGAAACCCGCTCGGGGCTGAATGCCACCAGGGCAGACGGCACTTGCTTGCGGAGCTCCGGGAGGAATCGTTGCCGAGTGACGCCGACAGGAAGTGTGGTCTCGAAGACGACGAGAGCACCCTCCTGCAGGTGGTGGAGGATCGAACCGACCGCGGCGTCGAGGTGGCGGTAGTCCGGCTCGCCGCCGTGGGTGACGAGTGGAACGGTGATGATCACGACATCGGCCGATGCGACGCCGTCCCCTACGTCCGTGGTCGCTCGAAAGCTGCCGGAGGAGACCAAGTCGGCGAGGTTTTCGTCGACGCCAGGTTCCTCACCTATCGGGCTGACGCCCTGGGTCAGCTGTTCGACCATCGATGCGTCGATGTCGACGCCGACGACCGTTGCCCCCTTCGACGCAAAGTACGTGGCGATGGGCAGACCAAGTTTGCCGATACCGACGACGGCGAGTTTCGTCATCGCAAGTTCCCGGCAAGGGTGTGGGCCACTTCTCCGATGTAGTCGATGTCCGCTGAGGTCACGGCTGGATGGACCGGAATGCTGATGACAGTCTTGGCTGCTTCTGTCGCCCTGGGGCAACTGGCCGGATCGGCGTGCTCGCGGAACGCCGGCTGATGATGGATCGGCTCGGGGTAGTACACCTCGACGCCGACCCCAGCTTCACGAAACGACTCGACGAGCGGTTGCCGATGCTCTGCTGGAACGGCCACGGTGTACTGGTGGAACACGTGGTGGGCACCCTCGAACCGGGGTGGACGTCGGAAGAATTCGGGCAACGCCGAGTCGAGCATCTTGGCGTTCTCGATCCTCCTCGCCGTGGCTGCCGGGAGTTTGGCAAGCTGAGTGCGTCCGATTGCGCCTTGAAGATCGGTGAGGCGCAGGTTCAGTCCCCACTCGGTATGGCGATACCGTTGTGGCATGCCGTGGTTGCGAAACAGTCGGAGCTGCTGGTCGACCGCGGCGTCGTTGGTCGTGACGACCCCGCCCTCGCCGGTCATCATGTTCTTGGTCGCATAAAGCGAGAAGGCTCCGATGGTGGCGCCTGCAGCATGTCCGTCCCTGATGGCGAGGTGCGCCTGAGCGGCGTCTTCCAC
>JABDJC010000040.1 GCA_013003395.1 Acidimicrobiia bacterium | reverse complement strand
CGCCTTTCCGGGATTTAGTAGCCCTTTCGGGTCTAGTAGGTCTCGGATCGACCTTTGTAGGCGCAGCTCCGCTGGACCGAGTTCGCTCTCGAGAAACGCCCGCTTCAGCGTGCCGATCCCGTGTTCGGCAGCGATGGTGCCACCCAGCTCGACGGCGAGCTCCACGATCTCGCCGAACGCGACCTTGGCGCACTCGATCTCGTCGGCGCTGGTCGGGTCGATCACGAATACCGGATGGAGGTTGCCGTCGCCGGCGTGGCCAACTGTGGCCAACGTGACGTTGTCTTTGCGTCCTATCTCGGTGATGCCGGCGAGCATCTCGGTCAATCGCTGTCGAGGCACCGCTACGTCTTCTGGCAGGAGATGCTTGCCGAGCGTTTCCATCGCCGGCCAAACCCTGCGCCGCGCTGCCACCAGCATTTCGCCCTCGACCGGGTCGGTCGCGTGATGCACGAGCGTTGCTCCGTGTCGGGCGCAGATCGTTGCCATCGCCTGTATCGCCTCTGACGGTTCGCTGTCGGTCTGCATCAGAAGAAGGCAGGCGGCGTCGAGGTCGAGGTCCATTTTGTACACCCGTTCGACGTGGCCGATCGAGGCCCGGTCGAGGATCTCCATCATCGAAGGGTTGTGACCTTCGGCAAAGATCTCGGCGATCGCGGAACCCGCCGACGACAGGTCGTTGAAGAAGGCCACGGCGGTTTCAGGTGCCTCGGGTTGCGGGACGAGCTTTACGGTGACTTCCGTGATCACCCCCAGGATGCCCTCTGAACCAATGAACAACCCGGTGAGGTCGAGGCCTGTCGTACTCTTGAGTGTCCGGCGCCCCGTCCGCACGACCTCTCCGGAGGCGAGTACAACTTCGAGTCCGATCACATAATCCCTGGTCACGCCGTACTTGACGCAGCACAAACCACCGGCGTTGGTGGCGACGTTGCCGCCGATGCTCGAGATCTCCACCGATGCCGGATCCGGTGGATAGAAGAGGCCGTGGGATGCGACGGCGTTCTTGAGGTCGCTGTTGATGACACCGGGCTGGACTCGCGCCATCCGATTGGTAGCGTCGATCTCGATGATTTCATTCATCCGGTGCAGCGAGAGCACAAGGCAGCCATCGATGGCATTGGCTCCCCCGGTCAACCCGGTTCCGGCGCCACGGGTGACGACCGGCACGCCGTTATGGGAAGCGGCGTTCACGGCAGCGACAACTTCTGCAGTCGTCCGCGGCATTACCAGAACTGAAGCAGTGCCCGCTTTCTCGAACAGGGCTCGGTCTTGCGCGTAGGCAGCGACGACGTCGGGGTCCGTCTGGATACAGTCGGCGGGTAGCGCAGCGATCAGCGCTTCGAGAAGCCCAGATCCGTTCATCCGAAAGTGTGCTGTTGCATGCGGCGAGCGTAGTGAGGCACGTGTCGGGTCGCTTGAGATGGAAACGGGCTCACAAGCCTGTTTGGACGAGGAAGTCGGCGCATGCACGGCGTGTCTGAGTCAACCACTTAATGAGACGATCGACCCATTAAGTTTTGGCCCTTCGATGCGTACCTTTGAGGCATCGGCTCGAGCGCTTGCCGCGCCCCGAGTCCCCCTCAGCATCAGACAACCAGAAAGGACGCACCAATCTCGGTGCGTCCTTTCGCGTTGGTGCTGAACGAGGAACGCCGCCCCCCAACGGGACGGCGTTCATTTGGCGGAGAGGGAGGGATTTGAACCCTCGAGGGAGCTTTAAACCCCCTACTCGCTTAGCAGGCGAGCGCCTTCGACCGCTCGGCCACCTCTCCAGGTTTCGACGTGCGCACACATCGACGGACCAGGTGGAGACTACCGTTGCGCCGTCGGTCGGCGATCGGTAGGTCCGCGGAGGGAGAGGGATTCGAACCCTCGAGACGGTTACCCGCCTACACGGTTTCCAACCGTGCGCACTAGACCAGACTATGCGACCCCTCCAAAGGGCTGCCGATTCTAGAAGGACCGATGAGCGCCATATCCGAGATGTTCGAGCACCCGATGGCGCTGGCGATCGAGCAGGCGAAGCTGGCCCTCCAACACGACGACATTCCCATCGGCGCCGTGTTGGTCGACCCTGAGGGCGTTGTCGTAGCGGCCGACCACAACCGCCGCGAGGAGCTCGGCGATGCCACGGCACATGCCGAGATGCTCGTGTTGTCGAGTCGATCGCGACAGCTCGGCCGTTGGCGGTTGGCCGGCCACACTCTCGTCGTGACGCTTGAGCCATGCCCCATGTGCGCCATGGCAGCGGTGTGGTCACGAGTCGACCGAATCGTGTACGGAGCCGCCGACTTGAAGGCAGGCGGGGCATGGAGTCTCTACAACATCCCGCAGGATGAACGCCTCAACCACCGCATCGACTTGGTCGCAGGCGTCCGGCAAGACGAGACCTCGCAGCTGCTCACGGACTTCTTCGCCGACCGCCGCTGACGTTTGTCGCGGCCAACCGTCGGGTAAGCATCGCGATTCGCGTCGAAGGAGGCTGCCCCATGTCACAACGAGAGTCTGTTTGGTTGGCCGGCGTGAACGATCCGCCGCGACCGCCTTTGCGGGGCCAGGTGGCATCCGGCGTTGTTGTCGTCGGCGGCGGTATCGCTGGAATGACGACAGCGCTGATGATGCAACTCGATGGCCTCGACGTGGTGTTGTTAGAGGCCGAGCGAATCGGACACGGAAGCTCAGGCAATTCGACCGGAAAAGTCAGTTCGCTCCATGGGCTCGCGTACACCGAACTCATGGATCGTCACGGCTACGAAAAGACGCAGATGTATGCCGAGGCGAACGCGCAAGCGGTCGAGGTGGTTGCAACCTTCGCCGAACAGATGGAACGCGACTGTGGGTTCGTTCGCTGCCCGGCGTACCTCTACACACGTTCGGCCGAGCTCGTGCAAGACATCCGCGACGAGTTCACCGCCGCCGCCCATGTTGGCCTCACCGGCGAACTCACCACGGAAACCGATCTCCCGTTCGGCGTCGAAGAGGCACTGCGCTTCGACGACCAGGCACGCATCGATGTCGGTCCGTATCTGATGGGGCTCGCCGATCTCTTCGAGAAGGCCGGTGGGATCATCCACGAGCACAGCCGAGCGATGAATCTCGACGAGGGCCTCAACAATGTCACGGTCACCACAAGTGAGGGAACGGTGGTCGCCGAACGCGCCGTCGTCGCAACGCTCATCCCGGTGTTCGACCGTGGCGGCTACTTCGCCCGCATGAAGCCGTCACGGGCGTACGGCGTGGCGGCAACCTTGAAGAGCGGCGGCTTGGAAGCCGTGCACATCAACGTCGGTTCACCAACTCGCTCGACCCGCCCGCGGGAACATGGCGTGGTGGTTGTCGGCGAAGGTCACCCAACGGGAACCGACGATGCCACTCCGGGACGTTGGGGCGAGCTGGAGCGTTGGGCACGTGAACACTTCGACGTCGACACCTTCGAGTATCGGTGGTCGGCCCAGGACTACACGTCGCTCGACGGATTGCCTTACGTCGGGCGGGCCGGCGCCAGCCGCCGCGTCTATGTGGCGACCGGGTTCCGCAAGTGGGGACTGTCCAACGGCACGGCTGGAGCACAGATCTTGACCGATCTGTTCATGGAGCGACACAACCCGTGGCTCGAGGCGTTCGACGCGTCGCGTTTGAGCGATCTCGCATCGGTGGAGAAGCTGGTCAAGTACTCGGCCAACGTCGCCAAGCACTTGGTAGGAGACCGCATCGCACGGCTCAGTGCGCCGGAAGTGGAGACGCTCGAACCTGGGGAAGGGCGCATCGTCCGGACCGACGGCGATGCCGTTGCCGCCTACCGAGACGCATCGGGCGAGCTGCATTGCGTATCCGCCACGTGCACCCACCTCGGGTGCACGGTGCAATGGAACGGTGCCGAGACGAGCTGGGACTGCCCGTGCCACGGCTCCCGTTTCGACGTGGACGGGACCGTTCTCGCTGGACCAGCGGTGAAGGCACTCGAAGCGTTGGAAACCCACGACGAGGAGTAGGTGCTGCCCCGGCGTGCGGAGGGATCAGAGGCCGAGCAGGACTCAGTTCGTGGAGCCTTTTGCGTAACCAAGATCAGTTTGCGGAGGGAGTGGGATTCGAACCTAGAAGGCAGCGCCGGAGCGCTCGCGGAGGCATCGACTTGCGGAGGGATCAGAGGCCGAGCAGGACTCAGATCGTGGAGCTTTTTGCGTGACCAGGATCTAATTGCGGAGGGAGTGGGATTCGAACCTAGAAGTCAGCGCCGTAGCGCTAGCGGAGGCTCCGGCGTGCGGAGGGATCAGAGGCCGAGCAGGACTCAGTTCGTGGAGCCTTTTGCGTAACCAAGATCAGTTTGCGGAGGGAGTGGGATTCGAACCCACGGAACCCCTAAGAGCTCAACAGTTTTCAAGACTGTCGCCTTCGTCCGCTCGGCCATCCCTCCCGAGCGGGGCCACTCTATCGGGTTGAGAGGTTGAGGAGACCGTCGGAGCCGGATGGGTCCGGCTCCGTCGGGTCGTCTCTATCCGAACCGCGTCATCGACAGATCGCCGTCGTTGAGTTGGCCGGTGGGTT
This sequence comes from Acidimicrobiia bacterium, assembly GCA_013003395.1. GTDB lineage: Bacteria > Actinomycetota > Acidimicrobiia > Spongiisociales > UBA5794 > JABDJC01. The sequence goes on along the minus strand of JABDJC010000040.1, from coordinate 9,352 downwards.
CTGTTGGCAGGCGCGCCTCGATTGCCGCTGTTCAACGTCAATGCAATCTCAAGGCGGTCCACCTGTGTCAAGCCGTCTTACGCGCGATTGCGCGTAAGACGGTTTTGTCATTCATCGAGGTCTTGGTCACGGCCCGACGCGTAAGACGATTTTGTAGTTCGCGCGGGTCGAGAACCGAGTCTGCGCGTAAGACGATTTTGTGATTCATCCGGTGTCTTGCGCGATTGCACGCGTAAGACGGTTTTGTAGTTCGCCCACAGTCTGCGCGTAGCCGCTCCCTACACTCCGCCGTCATGTCAACGGATTCCCGATCGAAGCCACTGACCGCAGCCATCGTCTTCCTCTCGGCGACGCGTTTGCTCGTCAACACGTCGCAACGCTTCGTTGGGCCGTTCTTACCTGCGATCGCAAGAGGCATCGGAATCTCCCTCGGCCAAGCCGGCCTGCTGGTTTCTGCTCGGTGGCTCGTTGGGCTGCTCGTACCTGGCGTCGTCGGCGTCGTCGGTCGCGGCGAGCGGAGGGTTCGTCTGTACATGTTCGGTTTGATGCTGTTTGCCGCCGGGGCGGCTGTGACAGCCGCAACGAGTGCCTTTTGGGGGGCGCTGGCCGGTTTCGTGATGCTGGGCATAGCCAAGCCGGTGCATGACATTGCTGCCCAGGCCTACGTCGCCGACCGGACTCCATACGCTCAGCGGGCCCGGAACATGTCCGTGATGGAGCTGAGTTGGGCAGGAGGACTGCTCGTAGGTGCTCCGTTGGCGGGCTACCTCATAGATATCGGCGGATGGACGTTGCCGTTCTGGCTTTTCACGGCCCTGGCGACGCTGGCGTTGCTCGTGGCTGCGCAGATCCTCGAACCGGACACCGACATCAGCACCGCCAAGCCAGTGAAGCTGGCACTCGATGGTGCGGCGTGGGGGCTCCTCGTCGTTGCGGGGCTGTTCTCGTTGGCCGCCGAGAACATGACATTGATCATCGGCGCCTGGCTGGAGGACGGGTTCGCTTTGTCGCTGGTGTCGCTCGGGCTCGTTTCAACAGTTGTTGGTCTCGGCGAGCTGGGTGGCGAAGGCTTGGTGCTTGCGCTGGGTGATCGCTTCGGGAAGCGTCGGATGGTGATGGTCGGCTTGCTCGTTTCCATCGCAGCGTTCGCGCTGTTCGCTCCCATGAGCAACAACCTTGCGCTTGGATTGCTCGCAGTCGCCGTTGGTCTCGGCGGCTTCGAGATATCAATTGTTGCGGCCATCCCCTTGGCGACGGAACAGCGTCCGCAGGCCAAAGCCAGATTCCTGGCGATGCTCGTTGCGTCCTTTGCGCTGAGTAGGGCCATCGGCGCTGCGCTGGGACCCTTCATCTTCGTGAACTTCGGACTGGGCTGGAACGTCGTTGCGGCTGTCGCAGCCGACGTCCTGGCACTGTTGATTCTGCTGCGGGTGGTTCGCGAACACTGACGGTCAGCCAGTTGCCCAGCCGTTGACGAGGCGTTCCAGAGTGGATAGTGGCACAGGTCCGCTGTCGAGAACGGCGTCATGGAAGCCCTTGATGTCGAACGCTTCCCCCATTCGATTCTGGGCCGCTGCCCTGAGGCGGAAGATCTCGCGTTGGCCCAACTTGTATCCCAAGGCCTGACCTGGCCAGCCGATGTAGCGGTCCACCTCCGCCTCGATGTTGTTCGGGGCCTGCGGAGTGTTGGTGGTGAGATAGTCGATCGCTTCTTGGCGGCTCCAACCGAGCGCATGCATGCCGCTGTCGACCACCAGCCGCCCGGCTCGCCACGAATCGAACGAAGCCATGCCGAGTCGTGTCACGTCGCTCGAGTACAGGTCCATCTCGTCCGCGAGCCGTTCTGTGTAGAGACCCCAGCCTTCGACGTACGCGGTGACGTTGGCGTGCTTGCGAAACTCGGGTATGCCTTCGAGTTCTTGAGCGATCGCCAATTGCAGGTGGTGACCAGGGATCGACTCATGGAATGCGAGTGCCTCGGATTCATAGCGGGTTCGCGTGGTGGGTTCGCTGGTGTTGATGTAGTAGCTGCCTGGTCGAGAACCGTCGGTTGCCGGAGGCAGGTAGTAGCCGAGAGGCGCTTCCTCGGCACCACCGCCGATTTCTGCCATCACACAGTCGGCGACGGGCAGCCGCCCAAACCACTCCGGCATGGCGGCTCGCGCCCGATCCATCGCTTCCTTTGCGGCTTCTCGCACCTCTTCGGCATTCGTGAATCGGAGGGCAGGATCCGTACGGAGGTGCTCAAAGATCTGCGGTAGGTCATGAAGTCCGAGAGCCGAGCCACCCAGCTGCAGGTACTCGGCGGCCAGGCCGGCGATTTCGTCGAGACCGATCTGATGGATGTCGAGAGGTGCCAGATCCAACGTGGTGTATCGGCGGATCGCTCGTTGATAGACGACTTCTCCGTCCTCGATCCAGCGGACGCCACAGCGCTCGTCTGGCCGAGCCTTGGGCAACACCTCATCGACGAGAGCAGAACGATATGCCGCGTAGGCGGGGCGAACGACGCGAGTCACGACGTCGGTCAGGGTTTCGCGCCAGTCGGCGATCGCCGCCTCGTCGAATACTTCCGGAGCGCCGGGGCCCACGATGAAGGGGTCGTCGGCGATGTCGCTGGCCAGGTAGTCGTCGAGTTGGGAGATCGATTTCTCGACGGGAGTGCGAGACGGTGTGCGTTGGCGAGCAATACCTTGGCGAAGCCGCCCGATCATCTGGTCGAACAGCTCACCAAACTTGGCGTAACGGTCAACCAGGGCGTCGGCGTGAGGTTGTTCGGTGATCGGCAATGCCGGGATCAACTGCAGCAAGACAATGTGAGCACCCATGGATGGGTCGACGGCGAACTCGGCGAGTCGCGATCGGAGCTCGTCTGCGTGCGTGGAGGCCTCGAACAACAGGACCTCGCGGGTCACCTGTTCGTCGGCGCTCAGCGAACCGGGATCGATGGCTTCAGCGCGTGAAGCGAAACTGTCGAGAGCGGTGATCATCTCGTCTTCGGCGTTGCGGGTCATGTCGTCGATTTGGTCGTCGAAGCGATGATCGCCCCGCAACGAGGCCCCGATCGGCTGAGACCTCGACAGGAACTCCCAGTAGGCAGACGACAACTGTTCGAGCGGCTCGTTCACGACTTCCCCTTGTTCGGGGGATGACGCTACCTGGCGGCCAAACGTCGTGCATTCACTGGTGTTGACGTAATCCCAGCCGTGTCGAGCGCGACCGATTGTCGGCCACCGCCAGTCGCCGGGACCTCAGCGGCATCGAAGTCGATAGACCTCAAGCGGGCTCGAAGAAGTCCTGGATCTTGTGGTTGGCCGATTCCATCACCTGGAGAGCCAAGGAACCGAGCGCCCTTGCGACGGCGATTTCCTCGCCGATGACCGGCACCGGCCTGTCCTCAGGGTTGCGGCGGGCCTTGCCCATCGTCTCGAAGTGATCACCTCGAAGGAACAGCTCGGCTCGCACCACAGTGTCGGTCGCGTCCTCCCAGATGTGGATATCGACCTTGACGTCCATTTCCATGAGTGACCTCCTGCACCTGGTTTTCGGTCTCACTCAAATCGTGCCACTGATGCCGGTCGACAAACAGGGCCAGAAGCCCCGACGCCCGCAAAAGGCCGCGTTTGGCGTGCGAGTCCAAGGGGTAAGGACATGCCGAACCCAGTCACATACCGAGGAGGTTCATCATGTCAGTAGATCTCAGTCAACGAGTGAAGGCGCAGTGGGCCAAGGTGAAGGGCCGCATAGAACGCGAGTGGGACGAGATGAAGGACTACGACTTCAGCGAGTTCGATGACAACGTCGAGGCCAAGTGGGACAAGCTCGTTGCCACCATCAAGGACAAGACCGGTGAAGCCACCGAGACCGTCAAGCGCAAGATGGGCGAATTCGCCGACAAGGCCGAAAGCGTGGCCGAATCCGCTGGCGACAAGGTCGAGGACGCAGCGCGCACCATTGGAGACAAGGTCGAAGACGCGGGCGAGGCCGTGAGCGACACCGCCCATGAAGCGGCCGACCGAGTCGAAGACGCATTCGACGAGGAGCCTGCACCGCTCACCTGACAGAAATCCCCCAGCAAAGGAATGGGTTCGCCCCGCTCATTCCCTTCCATCCCGGAGCCGAGTCCCGTCGTGGACTCGGCTCCGGCTCCATGTCAACTAAGCGGCTACCGCCCACTCACGAACGAGGCGTGCGAGCAGCGGAAGGGGCAACAGCCCACTTCCCAGCACGGTGTCGTGGAATCCCTTGATGTCGAATCGATCGCCCATCGTCTGTTCCGCGTCTCGGCGAATTCGCTGAATCTCTTTGCGCCCGATCATGTAAGACAGCGCCTGACCGGGCATGCCGATGTACCGGTCGATCTCACCAGTCACCGTCCCCGAAGCGAGCGGCGAGTTCTCCAGGACGTAATCGATCGCCCGTTGCCGGCTCCAGCCCTTGGCGTGCATTCCCGTGTCAACCACCAAACGTGCCGCCCGCATCGAGTCTGCGGACAACATGCCGATGCGGTCGAGTGGCGTCGAATACAGCCCCATTTCGTCCGCGAGGCGCTCGGTGTAAAGGCCCCAACCCTCGGCGTATGCCGTGATACGTGCATGCTTGCGGAATTCGGGGATGTCGGTGAGTTCGCCTGAAATCGCGAGTTGGAGGTGATGGCCAGGTATCCCCTCGTGATAGGACATCGCTTCGATCTCGAACTTGCCCCAGCGCGTCGGATCGGCCGTGTTGATGTAGAACGTGCCTGGTCGCGAGCCATCGCTGGCGGGTCGCTGATAGAACGCCAAGGGTCCGGTAGGCGTCTCCTTCACGAGACAGTCGGCTCGAGGCAGTCGGCCAAACCAGTCGCCCATGGCCGCTTTGGCTTTGCCCATCGCAGCTTCCGAAGCCTGCCGTATCGTCTCCCCGTCGTCGAAGTGCAATTCCGGGTCGTCCCGCAGCTGGCTGTAGATCTGTTCGAGATCGTCGGTACCCAGCACCTCGGATCCGAGCGTGCGATATTCGTCGTTCAGAGAGGCAATCGTGTCCAGTCCGATTTGATGGACTTCGTCGGGAGTGAGATCTGTTGACGTATGCCACTTCACCGCCCGTCGATACATGTCTTCGCCACCCGGAACGTTGCTGATCCCTACCGCCTCGTTGGGGCGTCCCTCGTCAACAAGATCGAGGAGCAACGCCCGCTGGCGCTCCATCGCAGGTCGAATGGCGTCGGTTACCGCATCGCGGAGCTCGCCCTTGAACTGTTGTTCGTCGACGTCGTCGGGGACCTGGACATTGAGCAGTCGATCGGCCGCTGGATCGGTTCCGAGGTAGCTCGTGATGGCTTCCGCAGTGCGCTCGATCATGAGCTTGGGAGCGACGCGGCCCGCAGCTCTACCTTCTCGAAAACGCTCGGTCATCTCGTCGATCCGCAGCCCGATGACTCGGTATTTGCGCACCATGTCGGCGGCGTGCTCGGCGTTGAGCACAGGAAACTGCGTCACGATGACGGGGAGCATGGTTTGAAATCCGACCTCGTGGTTCACATCGAATTCGGCAAGCGGCGACTCCGCATGGTCGGCGCCGACCGTCGTCTCGTACAACAACACCTCACGACTCACTCGTTCGTCCCGTGTCATCCCTGCGGTGTTCAACGCTTCGGCCCGCGAGGCGAAGTCACGGAGCGCCGCGACGTGTCGTGCTTCTGCCTCGCGGCTGGCTTCGTCGAAGTCGGCGTCGTACTCGTGGTAACCGAGCAGGTGTGCGGTGGCAGGAGACTGACGGAGTTTGTACTGCCAGTACTCGTCGGCGAGACCGGCGATCGTGTCAGGCATTGGCTCGAGGACCTTTCGGTTGGATGGTCCCCGAGCCTATCGCCTCAACACCTTTCGGGGACAGGGGTCATTCGTCGAAACAGATCTGTCCACCGAGCGCGAAGCGAGCGATGGATTTCGATACGTCAACTATGCCGACCCAAACCATCGAACCGGTGCCACCCGCGATGACATCGACCGGCGAGTCGATCGCCAGGAATGGGCCGCCAATGGGTACCGAAGCCGAATGCTCGACAACGGTGATGACGCCCTCATCGAAGAACCATTTGAACGTGATGTCGGCCGTACCAGGGCCAGTCTCCACGAAGTCGATACTGCGGAAATTCACGAACTGCCGTTCGCCGTCGACGAACACTCGAGCTCGTCCGTTGTTGCGGCCAAAATCCAACTCCGCGTTGCCGTTTACGTGAGAACAACCATCGTTCGCTTGGGCGGCTGTGGTCGGAACCAGTACCAACGCAGCAGTCGCAATCGTTGCCAGAACCAGACGTAGTCGTTTCATTACATGCTCCCTTCCAGTCAACCGTACGCTCGGATTCGAGCCGTGTGCAGGTCATTTGTTGGGTGGTCTCACACGCGATCCTTTGTATCAACGGGTAGCGTTTGGACTCCAGTTGTCGAGGTCAGGCGAGCAGTGGGGAGAGGGTCCGTCGTGCGCAAGCGGTTGGGGAAGCGCCTGTTTCGTCATCCCCTCATCCAGCGCATCGTTTGGCATTTGAAGCGGATCGCCAAGAACCTCGATCCGCACTTCTTCGTGTCACTGCTCGGAGGGTTGTTGGTGGTCGTCTCGCTGGCGGCGCTGGCGGTGATGCTCATCGAGAAGGACCGCACATTCACGACATTCGGCGAGACGTTCTATTGGGCCGTCACAACCGTCATGGGTCAAGGCGATGCGTCGCACGTGACCACTTGGGGTGGGTGGCTGGTCAGTTGGGTTCTGGTCTTGTTCGGCGTGGGGATCGTTGCCACGATCACCGGCGCGCTGCTCGGTTTTGTCATCGATTTCCTACTGAAGGAGGGCCAAGGGATGGGAGCTTCGGGGTATGAGGACCACATAGTCATCTGCGGATGGAACTCGACGGCGAGAGAACTCGTCGAGGAGCTTCGGTCCGACGACTATGACCACAAGGTCGTGATCCTGCACGAGGCAGAACGGAACCCGTCCGAGGGTGACGTCTACTTCGTGCGAGGCGACACCACGCGCACCGATGATCTGAAACGAGCGGGGATCGAGCACGCTTCCGCGGCGATCATTTGCCCCTCGGATGAATCGAACGAGGCGGACATGCGCTCGATCTTGGTGGTTCTTGCCATCGAGTCCATCGCACCAGAGGTGCGCACGGTGGTCGAAGTCAACAATCCGCAGCATGCCAATCACTTCAAGCGCGCCTCGGTCGATGAGTTGCTGATCACCTCGAAGTTGAGTGCGCACCTCTTGGCTCGCACCTCCCTGTATCCGGGATTGTCGGATTTGGTGACCGATCTCGTGTCCGGCGGTGACGGGTCCGAGTTGTATCGCATCGGATTACCAGACGAGTACGTAGGCCTGACCATCGATGAGTTGTCGGCGAGGCTGCGGGCAGATCACGCCGCGACGTTGTTGGCCGTGAGTCGGAATGGCTCGACGCACCTCAACCCACCGACGGGTTTCACGCTGAAGCGCGGAGATGACGCAGTGGTCGTGGCAGAGTCGTTGGGGAACCTAGCGCCGCTGTCGCACGTGTCTGCGATGGAGACCCAACGCTGACGGTTTGGACCGATCGAAATTGGACCAATTCGGAGCAGGGCTATGCTTGGGGCATCAGGTGACGAGAGTTGCCAGTTTCCCTCGCGTTCAGAGGGATGACATGCGCCCGTAGCTCAATTGGACAGAGCGTCTGACTACGGATCAGAAGGTTGGGGATTCGAGTTCCTCCGGGCGTGCTGAATCCCTTTGCGATGCAACGAGTTTGTCGTTCATTGCTGACTCCGCCACGCAGTACCGATGCAGTTTGCAACCCGATGCGTCGTCGCCATGTTGCTTGGCGCGGCGTCGGTGGCGAGTCAACCCGCAGGCTTCGTTGCTCCGACTAGTGGATTCCTTGTAGCGCGTTGAGGGTTCTGGAGCCTTTACTAGGTAGTACACAGGAGCAGGCGTGGGTGCTGTTGAGGAATTCTCCGAATCGTTCACGATCTTCGTAAAGGAGGTCGAGCCCCGGCTCCGCCACGCCCTGGTGGCGTCCCTTGGGCAGGAAGAGGGCCGCGAGGCGACTGCCGAGGCGTTGGCTTATGCGTGGGAACACTGGGGCCGACTCGAAGCCATGGAGAACGCGGCGGGCTATCTGTATCGGGTGGGACGGAGCCGAGGAAGACCTCGACGCTCGCGCCCCGTGTTTGATCCGGTGCCGTCTCGTCATCTTCCCGAGGTCGAGCCGGGTTTGCCCGATGCGTTGTCGGGTCTGTCGGAGAAACAGAGGGTCGCGGTGGTGATGGTTCACGCTTACGAGTGGTCGCGGGGCGAGGCTGCCGAGGTACTGGGTGTGTCGGTGTCGACGCTTGATACCCATCTGCAGCGTGGATTGGCGAAGCTTCGTGATGGTCTGGGGGTGCAGAGTCATGCTTGACCTGGGTACCCAACTTCGCGTCTACCTCGATACCACTGCGCCGGCGGTGGAACTCGAAGACATCTTGACGAAGCCGGCCGGAGACAGTCAGGTGAGGCCGCTGCGGGCTCGTAACGCCTCGCGCCCAACTCAGGCCTGGGCCGCGGTAGCTGCTGCAGCTGTGGTTCTGTTGCTCGTGGGTGGAATGGCGTGGCTACTCCGCACTGACCAGCCTGAAGAGCCGGCAGTCACCAGCACCGTGGTCCCAACCACGGTGACCCCCACGACGGTGATCCCGACAACAGTGACACCCCCGCCAACATCCACGGCTCCACAGTCGGTCACGCCCCAACTAGTTGACGAGCGTGTCACACCCACGTCAATCGGCGACGCAAGCTGGAAGGTCTTTGACAGTTCCTCGGTCGATGTCCTCGACCTGATGGCGGCCACCGACTTCGGCGCTCCACAGCACTCCGCGCCGGCCCTACCGGACTCCCTCTTGTCCAGCGAAGGGATCGTGACCAGTGCGCGAGGCCATCTGGTGGCGACGGCTGGCGATACGACGCTCACGCAATGGTTCGTAGAAATCGACTGGAGCGGAACGGCCCTCGTCCATGGTGGCGAGAGCCTGAGCGATCGGTCGGACAACGGTGGCCTTCTCCACTCGATCGGGATCTCCTCCTCGGCTGAATCAGGTTCCGTGACGACCTATTTGTTGACCGGTAGTGACGAGGAGCTTCTGGACGTCGACGGCGAGTCCTACTTGCCCGGAGTGGACCCGGCGGTTGACGCTCAGCTGCTTGACCATCTCGTGGCCAAGTACGACTGGACAAGCGCACAATCGGGCGATGTCTGGGTAGTCACCGTGGTGGACTCCGAGAGCGGCGAACCTGTCGGGTCGGGCACTTCCACTTTTCCCCTCTATAGGCCGGACCCGGACGCGGACACATCCCTCTTCAC
>JABDJC010000019.1 GCA_013003395.1 Acidimicrobiia bacterium | reverse complement strand
GCCGAGGCTGGCAGCCTGCTCACCGGTCAGCATCGTCATGCCGAGGAACTCGGCGACGTAGGGGGTGGCGGGCGACGTCCACAGGTCCTCGGGCGTGGCGTGCTGGACGACCTTGCCGCCGGCGAGCACGATGATGTCGTCTGCCACGGCGAACGCCTCGTCCTGGTCATGCGTGACATACAGCACCGTAAGGTCGAGGGTGGTGAAGAGCTCTCGCAGTTCGAGAGCCAATCGGTCGCGAAGCGATCTATCCAGCGCTCCGAGTGGCTCATCGAGCATGAGCACCTCGGGCTGTGGAGCGAGGGCTCTGGCCAGACCCACCCGCTGTTGCTCACCCCCAGACAGCGTGCTCACAGACCGATCGCCGGCGCCTTCCAGTCCGACCATTCCCAAGACCTCGGCCACCCTGGCCGACGGGTTCGCCGCGCCCTGCATCTCGAGTCCGAACGCCACGTTGCGCGCCACGCTTCGATGCGGGAACAGGGCGTAGTCCTGAAACATCAACCCGAAGTTGCGGCGATGCGGCGGTACCGACGACAGGTCCGTGTTTCGCCATGCGATGGAGCCGCCGTCGAGGGGCTGGAGCCCGGCGATCGCCCGCAACAGCGTGGTCTTGCCCGAGCCGGATGCACCGAGCACTGCAGCCACGGTTCCGGCTTCGAGATCGAGTGACAGATCGTCCAGGACCGCTCGATCGCCAAAGCGCACGGTGACGTTGCGAAGCTCCAGCATCAGAACTCCCCGAGATCGGCGACGCGGAACCGCTCTATAGCGACTATGGCGGCGGCGGTCACGACCATCAGAATGGTGCTCATCGCCATGGCGCTCCCGAAGCTCGCCGTACCCGGTTGGTCGAGGAGTCGGAAGATGGCGACCGGCATGGTCGGGGTGTCCGGCCTGGCGATGAACGACGTGGCCCCGAACTCACCGAGGGAGATGGCAAAGGCGAACCCGGCGCCGACGACGAGTGCGCGCGAGACCAGCGGCAGGTCGACGGCTCGCCACGCCCGCGCCGGGCTCGCCCCGAGAACGGCGGCCGCTTCACGCAGAGTGGTTCGCACGGACCGCATGACCGGTACGGTGGTCCGCACCACGAGCGGGATCGCGACGAGGGCGTGAGCGATCGGCACGAGTGCCAGCGAGGTCCGCAGGTCGATCGGCGTGTCCAGTGCGATCAGAAAGCCGAGACCGATCGTCACCGCCGACGTCCCGAGCGGCAACATCAGCAACGCATCGAACCACTGCGACACTCGGCCTCGCCGGTAGGCGACGACTCCTGCAGCCAGGCCGCCGACGATGAGCGCGATCGCCGTTGCCGCAAAGGCGATGAGCACCGAGTTGCGGACCGCCTCGACGGGCGGCACGAAGGAAACTGACCGACGTCCGGCGTCCGCCAGTGCGGCGTAGTTGGCGAACGACGGTCCGTCGCCCAATGAGCGAACGGCGAGCACCACCATCGGTCCGCCAAGCAGCACCGTCATGATCGCCACATTGGCGCCGACGAGCAGTCGCTGTCGAGCAGTGGTCGGTCGTATCGTCGTCTCGCTCCGTGCCCTGAGCTGCATCTGCACCGACCGGCGCTCCTGATACCGCGAGTACGCGAACAGGATCGCTCCCACACCGACCAGCTGCAGTATCGCCAGGGCGGCGGCCACCGGCAGGTCGAGGAAGGCCGTGGTCTGGCGCCAGATCTCGACCTCGAGCGTTCGGTGCCTGAGGCCGCCGAGGATCAGGACCACACCGAACGAACTGAACGTGAACAGGAACACGATCGATGACGCCGCCGCTATCGCAGGTCGCAACAAGGGGAGCGTGACACGGGTGAAGGCGCGCCACCGGCTGGCGCCGAGCATCCGGGCCGCCTCGGTGAGTCGGGGGTCGAGGTTGGCCCACAGGCCGCCAACGGTTCGCACGATCACCGCATAGTTGAAGAACACGTGGGCGAGGAGGATCGCCCAGATGGTGCCGTCGAGATCGACGCCGAGTACGCCGGACGGGCCGATGAGGGCAAGAAAGGCCGTTCCGACCACTACGGTGGGCAGCACGAAGGGCACCGTGACGATCGCTCGCACGAAACTCTTGCCGGGGAAGTCGAACCGGCCGAGGACATACGCACCAGGCATGGCCACCACCAGCGTCACCACCGTGGACACGACCGCTTGCCACAACGTGAACCACGCCACGTCCCACGAGCCGCCGAGTGCCTCTCGAAAGCCGCGCCCGCCGTCCTCAGAGATGCCGAGCCACAGGATCGATGCGATCGGGTAGACGAAGAAGTAGCCGAGAAACGCAAGCGGAATGCCGATGAGCGCCAGTCGCTTCATCGGCTGACGATCTCCGTCCACTCGTCGATCCATCTGTCACGGTTCTCGTCGATGACGGCTGGGTCGATCGTCGCCGACTCGGAGGGGACGATCGTGTTGTCGAGAAAGACGTCGGGAATCTGCGCACGTTCGTTCGCTGGGAAGACGAACATGTGAAGCGGCATGTCCTGCTGGAAGTCGACGGACAGCATGAAGTCCACCAGTTGCGCGGCCTCGAGCGGATATGCGGTGCCGGTGAGAATTCCGGCGTATTCGACCTGTCTGAAGCATCCTGAGGGAATCACCGCAGTTGGGGCTTCTTCGAGTGGTTCCTCGGCGAACACCACCTCGGCAGGTGGCGAGGAGGCATACGATACGACGAGCGGCCGTCTGCCTTCACCCGCGCCGCCCGAGAACGATCCGTAATACGCCTCTTCCCATCCGGCGGCGACTTCGACCTCGTTGTCGCGGAGTTCGGACCAGTAGTCCTTCCACGAATACGCGGAATCTTCTGGGAACGCCGCGATGGTTGCCAGCAGGAACGCCAGGCCCGGTGACGACGTTGCGGGATCCTGAACCACAAGCATCGCGTGGTATTCCGGTTTCGTGAGGTCGGCCAAGCTCGACGGCGGGAGAAGTCCTTGGTCGCGGAAGGCCGATCTGTCGAAATTGACGCACACGTCGCCGAAGTCCATCGGCGTCACCTGGGGATGCGCTTCCAGTTCATCCGGCACGTCTGCGAGCAATGGCGATTCGTACTCGAGGAACAGACCGACGGACACCGCCCGGGTGAGGAACGTGTTGTCGATGCCAAACAAGACGTCGGCGGTGGGGTTGTCCTTGGTGAGGATGGCCTGGTTCACCATCGCGCCTGCATCGCCGGCACGCAGGATGTTCACTTCGATGCCGGTCTTGTCGGTGAACAGAGCCAGAGTCTCTTCGCTGATGTCGAACGAGTCGTGCGTCATGAGGACGAGCGAATTGGGTGCCTCGGCCCCGCCTGTTGCGGCGGGGGTTCCGTCGTCTGTTCCGCCACAGGCTGCGGCGAGAATCGCCATGACGAGCAAAACCTTCAAAGTGTGTTTCATTGTTGTCCTTCGTGATGAATCACCAGCAGGGTTCCGTCATCCACGGAGACGGTTCCCTGCTCGTCGGTAAGTTCGTTGCTGATTCCCCTCGTCGTGCCGGGGGAGAGGGTCTCGTCGTCGAGCGCCCAGCGGAGACCTGAAGTCGTCACTCCGATCGCCGGTCCACCGAGGGGTAGCAGGCTGACGATGTCGCCGGGCGAACCCGTCACCACAGTCGACGTTCTCACCACCCGCAAGAGGGTGTCAGCCACCCGCCACTCGATGTCGAGATCGCGAAACTGGGGTGCGGCTATGGCGAGTGCGTTGCCGAGGAAGTGGTCGAGGCGCGACCCGCCTTTGCCGCCGAGCACGATGACCGTTTTGAATCCCTCAGCGGCAACATGACGTAGCGCCAGCTCGAGATCGGTTGCATCCTTGTCGACCGGATGGCGCTCGATGACGGTTCCGGCCCGCTCGGCACGCGCCGCATCCTGCGGGTCGACCGAATCCATGTCGCCGATGAGTACATCAACTGCGAGGCCAAGCGTCTTGGCGTGTCCGAGGCCGGAATCAGCGGCGACCACGTAGGCGTCGAGAGGCAGGTCGTGTGCCAAGTCGGCGTCGACCGGGTCTCCGCCGGTCAGCACTATTGCTGGTTTGTCCACGCTCTTCCTCCGCTGGCATTACCCAGTTCAGGTTCCGTGGGTCGGCGCCCGTTGACGCCCTCTCAGCTCGTGGTTCGAGCTCCCCAGGGTGGTGAGTCACCGATGATACCCACTCTGGCATCGAATAGGTACTTGACAAAGTGACATCATTTTGACATCATTATGACATCAAGCCCGGTCTCCACGAAAGGACTCGTCATGACCTGGTACCTGCACCCGCACACCATCAACGCCATCCATCGCAGCCGAGCCGAGCAACGTCGGCCGCTCGGAGTGCGTCCGCGACGAGCTTCGAACTGATGGATGTCGACTCGATGATCGTCGAATTGGATGCTGCGCTCAGCGCCCAGCGACTCATCGGCGGCGGAGATCCTGCCGTTGACACCGCCATCGGGGCGGTGCTCGGCGTGCTCGAGCCCGCGATCCGGGCTGCTGCGGTGAATCTCGCCGGTCAGGCAGCCGCCGAAGTGGCTGCTCAGCTGCCGGGTCGCCGAGTCGACGTCGTGATGTCCGGAAATGACCCGACGCTCGTGGTCTCGGAGGAGCCGAAGGCCTCAGACGCGTGGTCAGATGTTGAAGCTCGCGTGACGTTGCGACTCCCCGACGAACTCAAACAGACCATCGAGACCGCAGCGAAAGACGCCGGCGACTCGCTCAACGCCCACGTGGTGAAATTGCTCGGTCGTCACGGTGTGAAGAGGTCGGGAGAGCGCCTGTCGGGAACAATCGAATCATGAGCGACTGGTCATTTCCGGAGGGCTCACGGCTGCGAATCGATCTTCCAACCGGGTCGGTGCGCATCTCGCCGCACGAATCGCCTGGGGTGTCCGTGTCCATGAACGACGACGTCGCCGATCAGATGCGGGTGACGCTGCACGGCGACGTGGTCGTCATCGAACCGGCAAGCAGGAATCTGCGTTCGAGCATCGACGTGATCGTCCGGGCGCAGCCGCATGTCTCTGCAGAGGCGCGCCTGGCGACTGCGTCATTCCTCGCTTCGGTGGCGCTGGGCGATCTCAACCTCAAGTCGGCGACCGGTGACATCACGGTTGGTGACGTCGATGGAGACGTCAGGCTGAAGGTCGCTACCAGTCGGATCACCATGGGGAAGGTCGCAGGCTCCGTCGACGTGTCGGCGGCATCGGCGGACGTATATCTCTCGCAGGTGGAAGGACCGTGCCGGATCAAGACCGCATCAGGTGACGTGCGAATAACCAAGGCCGCGGCCGACGTCGACGTGAAGACGGTCTCAGGCGACGTCGAGGTGGCGGACTGCTCCGGACGTTCTGTGCATGTGAAGACGCTGTCGGGGGATGTCACGTTGGGTATTCCAGAGCGCAGGGTGGTCGATGTCGATCTACGCTCGACCTCAGGACAGGTCAGGTCCGATCTGGAGCGCACTGATGGACCTCGCACGGGGCAACTGTTAACCTCGGTGGCGTCGGTTTCCGGGTCGATTCGCTTGGTGCGCGCGAAAAACTCCGAGTTTTAGGGTCAAGAAATACCGCCCTAACGCCGAATTAACCAGAGTCGTGGTCTCATAGAGATCCCGATAACCCCCAATCTCGAATACCCGGAGTACACCCCCACCATGCCTCTACGTCATCGCGTCGTGATGCTCACGACTCTCGTCTCACTCGTCGTCTCGTTGGTCTTTGCCACCACTGGAGCACCCGCCGCTCCCGGGCTGACCGACACCCCCGTCGCCGCATCGACTGTTGAAGCTTCGTCAGACGACGTCGCTCGCGCGGCGGACGCTGACGAGACGCGGCAAAACGCTCGCCGTGACCAGACAGATCGTGAGAAGCGCGAGAACCGTCGCGGCGGCCAAGACGAGCTTCCATCTCCGACGCTGCCCCCGACTACGACCGAGCCACCAACCACGTCGACGACGCAAGCACCTCCCTCGACCACGACCACACGAGTGCCGCCGTCGAGTACGACGACGTCCACCCAGGCTCCACCTCCGTCCACCACGACGACGCAGGCACCACCGTCGACGACCACGACAACCCGCGTGCCACCTACTCAGCCGCCTCCGTCATCGACCACCACGACGACGCCGCCAGTTACGCAGCCGCCAGTTACGCAACCACCGTCCGCCCAGGCCGTTGGTGTTGTCGGATGCTCGAACACCGCCCAAGGAATTGAAGGCGTTGAAGTGGTGCTGGGCCAAGGAGGAACTGCTTTCTGGTCCTATACCGCAGTAGGACAGCCAGGAGTCGAAGGCGGCATCGGCGGCGGAAGTCTCGAGAAGTGGGCCAACCCGAGCGAGTCGTACTGGGACTATCTCGATGTCATGGCACAGGAGAATCCTTCCACGCAGACCATCTGGTACCAGATCTGCATTCGTGCCTCGGCACGGGTCGGTGCGGGCGAAGCGGCAACTGCCGGCGAAATCGCCGACGCAGAGTTCGTGGTCAGCGAGATCAAGAAGCGCTTCCCGTCGGCAACGATCTACGTCTCTCCACTCAACGACTACCTGAACGGCCACACGTGTGGCGGCACCGGTCAGTACGGCGTCGGAGTCGCCGCCGAATTGAGTGACCACCTGACGTCATCCGGAGCCGCACTTCGTGGCCCAACGATGTCACCCATGGCCGTCTCGGATACGACCGACGGATGCCATGCGTCCGACGCTTTCTTGCCTGTTTGGGGCTCCGACCTCTTGGCCTTCTTCGGCTGAGAGGTCGTCAGTCCGACCGTTGGGCTATCTCACGGTCGAGCGCCGCCCACTGGTCGAAGAGCCATGTGACCCTGTCGTCCCGCCCTTTGGGAATCTCGGCGGCAGGCACCCGGTGGAACCACACCTGGACGGTGCTCCCGACCAGGTTGCCGGTCCATATGTCGGTGACCTTCGCAAAGCCGTCGAGGCCGACATGACCACAGAACACCACGTCAGTCCCGGCCTGCAGGAGCGCCAGTGCTCCACCGGGCCGGGGCGGCAGGACGTGAGTCATCGATCTCGCCCGTTGCGCGAGGTCGGGGCTGGTCTCCGTGAGCTTCTCGATCGCCCGCTTCCGGCGAGCCTCGGTGAATCGTGAACCTTCCGGATAGATGACGACTCCCTCGTCCTCGGTGAGGCCCTGACCGAGTCGGCGAATTCTTCGAATCTCGCCGAGGCCGGCGCTTCGGTCGACGAAGCAGTTGTCGAGCCACAATCCAGCGAGATCGAGTGCAGGATCGGCAAGGAGTTCTGCCTTGACCACCCACCGCAACCGCAGGTCGAACTGATCGCCGATGAGCGCTGGCGGAAGGAGCGTGTCGATGATGCTCGAGTGTCGAACGAACATCACCATCGGTCCAGGAGTGGCAACCTGCGGGTCGTCCACCGTCATCTGAAGTCCGAACAGGCTCGTGACGCCGCGGAGAAGGTTCCTCGCGAACCACATCTGGACCTTCCTGACACGGCGCCTGAACACTGCCTCGTTGCGGCGAAAGGTGAGCCAGACGAAGGTCAGACGCAAGATGCCGATGGTCTCGACCGCGAAGTAGACCCAGCCGAACGCCACAACGCGAATCGTTGCGAACTGTCGCGAACCGGTCAGTGCACGCACGACGTCGACCAGCAACGCGATGGCGAACAAGACGGGAGAGAGCACAGTCAGCAGAACGAACAGGGCGAAGGTGCGCGGGATGGTGATCGCTCGTCGTTTCCAAGCCGAAGCCGTGCTCATCGACAGAACCCTAGGACATCGTCACTGGCCAGTTGGACCGCAGTGTCGCCGTGGGATAGGTTGGCCCCCATGCAGACCTGGCCAGAGATCGAACCCAATCGGCCTTTGATCATTGGTATCGCCGGTGGCTCAGGTTCCGGCAAGACGACCATTGCGCACGCCGTGCTGAACGGTGTGGACCAGGTGGGGTTCATCCAGCATGATTCCTATTACGAGCATCGATCCGATCTCTCGTACGCCGAGCGAGCCGCCATCAACTACGACCACCCCGACTCGCTCGAGACGGCGCTGTTGATCAAACACCTCGAAGCGCTGCGCAATGGGGAGGCCATCGACGTACCCGTGTACGACTTCTCGACGCACCTGCGGACGGACGACGTCGAACGATTGGATCCGCAACCGGTCATCGTTGTCGAAGGCATCCTGGTCTTCGTCGAGCCGGCCTTGCGTGACCTCTTCGATCTGCGCTTGTTTGTCGACACGCCACCTGACCTGCGCCTCATTCGACGGATCGGACGCGACATCGAAGAGCGTCAACGAACCATCGACTCTGTTCTGAGTCAGTACCTCTCGACGGTCCGGCCGATGCACCAACAGTTCGTCGAACCCTCGAAACGGTTCGCCCACATCATCATCCCCGAGGGGTACAACCAGGTCGCGGTCGGCACGGTCAACTCGATGCTGCGTGACTATTTGGGTGGTCTGGACCGCTGAACTGCTGCCGCGGTGAGGTTGTGGGTCAGGAACTCTCGGGGCGGTTGTTCTGGAGCAACTCCGCAACGCGAAACGCCATGTCAAGCGACTGACGGGCGTTCAAGCGTGGGTCGCAGACCGTCTCGTACCGGGCATGAAGCTCGTGGTCGAGCAACTCTTCAGATCCGCCGAGGCACTCCGTCACATCCTCGCCGGTGAGTTCGCAATGGATTCCGCCAGGCCACGTACCGACTTCCGCATGAGCCTCGAAGAACCCAGCGACCTCGTCCAGGACGTCGTCGAAGTGCCTTGTCTTCTTGCCCGACTCTGAAGTGAAGGTGTTGCCGTGCATCGGGTCGCTCGTCCAAAGCACCGAGCATCCGGCCTCGTCGACAGCCCGAAGAATCGGCGGAAGGAGCTCGCGGACGTTGCCAGCACCCATGCGAACGATCAGCGTGAGGCGGCCAGGGATGTTGTCGGGATTGAGCGTCCGGCAGAGGTCGACCACCTCTTGGGGAGTGGCCGTCGGCCCGATCTTGCATCCGATCGGGTTCAGGATGCCTCTGAAGAATTCGATGTGTGCTCCGTCGAGATTGCGGGTCCGTTCGCCGATCCACACCATGTGGGCGGAGCAGTCGTACCAGTCGCCGGTCAGCGAGTCCTTCCGCGTGAGCGACTCTTCGTAGCCCAAGAGCAAGCCTTCGTGGCTCGTGTAGAAGTCCACCTCGTGGAGTTGCGGGTGCGTTTCGGAGATGACTCCTGCGGCTTCCATGAAGCGGAGGGCACGGTCGATGCCGTCGGCGATCTCCTCGTAGCGCTGACCCTGGGGTGAGTCCGTGACGAATTGCTGGTTCCACGCATGTACCTGCGACAGATCGGCGAATCCGCCCTTGGCGAACGCTCGCAGCAGGTTCAGCGTCGACGCCGACTGGTGGTAGGCGTTGATGAGGCGCTCCGGGTTCGGAGCACGCGAGACAGTCGTGAAGTCGTCGTCATTGACCATGTGACCCCGGAACGAAGGCAGTTCCGTACCGTCGCGGGTTTCGGTGTCGCTCGATCGCGGTTTGGCGAATTGACCGGCGATTCGGCCGATCTTCACTACCGGCACGCCGGAGGAGTACGTGAGCACCACGGCCATCTGCAAGATGATCTTCAGCTTGTCGCGGATCTTGTCCGCATTGAAGTCGTTGAAGGACTCCGCGCAGTCACCCGCCTGAAGCAAGAACGCCCGGCCGGCGGCAGCCTCTGCCAGCTGTGCTTGGAGTTCTCTCGCCTCTCCCGCAAACACCAGCGGAGGGAGCGCCGACAGCCGCTTGAGTACGTCTTCGAGGGCACCTTCATCGGGCCAGGAAGGCTGTTGTTGAATCGCTTTTGACCGCCACGACGACGGAGTCCATTCGCTCATGGGATGAGCATGGCTGGTATTGCGAAGTAGAGCAAGATGAGCATGCGTGACTTGGCGTGCGGGCACTGGACGGACCACACGTAAGATGCCTGAACTTGGTGTCTCGGAGGATGCATGCGTCTCGCGCTCAATGTTGGATACGACGGTTCTGATGTGGTCGACCGCACCGACCTCGTGCAAGAAGCAGAAAAGCTCGGCTATCACTCGGTATGGGCTGCTGAGGCTTACGGTGCCGATGTCGTCACGGCTTTGAGCTGGTACGCAGCTCGCACCGAGCGGATCAACGTAGGTGCCGGAATCATGCAGATCCCCGGCAGGACACCTGCGATGACGGCAATGACCGCAGTCGGACTCAGCGAGCTCTCCGGTGGCAGATTCCTCCTCGGGTTGGGTGCCTCCGGTCCGCAGGTTGCAGAAGGTTGGCACGGTCAGCCGTATGCGAAGCCGCTCGGACGAACACGCGAATACATTTCCCTGGTGCGCCAGATGCTGGCTCGCGAGGAGCGGGTGAGTTTCGATGGAGAGCACTATCAACTTCCTTATCAGGGTGCTGGGTCCACGGGGTTGGGCCGTCCGCTGCGAATGATCACTCATCCGAGCCACAACGTTCCGATCTACCTGGCCGCAAGCGGTCCGAAGAACGTTGCCCTGGCCGCCGAGATCGCCGACGGATGGTTGCCGATCTTCTGGTCACCGTTCCGCGCTCCAGACGCGTACCGTCCCATGCTCGACGCCGGGTTCGCAGCGTCCGGCGACGACACCAAGCGGGACCGTTTCGACGTTGTGGCGAGCGTCGCCACGGTGCTCACCGACGCGCCCGAGCAGGCGCTCTGGGCCATCAAACCCACGCTTGCGCTCTACATCGGAGGCATGGGAGCCCGGGGGAAGAATTTCTATCACGACCTCGCATGTCGTTACGGGTACGAAGCAGAGGCGAATCAGATCCAAGATCTCTACCTCGAAGGCAAGAAGCAGGAGGCCATCGCTGCGGTGCCGGATCAGTTGGCCGATGAAGTGAGCCTGGTCGGACCTGCGGGGCACATAGCCGAGCGTCTCGAAGCGTGGAAGGAATCGGGAGTCACGACGGTCTCGCTGATGACGAGCGATCTCGGCACCATGCGTACTGTCGCCGAAATCTTGTCATGACCGACCGCCTCCGTGAATTGGTCGAGGGGAGTGACCTCGACGGATTGATCCGGCACGTGGACGGACTGGCGTCGAGTCGAGACTGGAACGGCATGCTCGAACTTCGCCGATGGTGCTACGAGGCGGCCGAGCGCGGCAAGCAGTTGTTCGGGCCGGCCCAGTACGCCGAATACCGGCTTGCGCTCGAGGCGCCCGCGGCGATCGCCGCAGACATGGCACAAAACGGGGTGTCCCGATTCACGCTTGGTCCGCTGTGGGAAGTGGCCGCATCCACTCACACGTGGGACGACATATCCGCACATCTCGCTGAGCCTGTCCGAACGCTCATCGCTCACGAACGTTCGATCCGGGGTGACGACATGGACGGCGTCGAGGTCGACGAAGACGTACTCGGCCCCACCGTCGAGTTGGCGCCATGGGAGCCAACGTACGCTCCGGCGGTCTATCGGTCGGACAAGGCCGACTTCCCGGAGCCCAACTTTTCACCGCTGGCGTCGCTGGCGCTCCCGAACAAGACGGAGGCCAAACCCGACGACAGAGTCGAAGAAGCGCTGCGAGCTTTGGTCACGCCATGGGTGGACAACTCAAACGGAAGGGCTGAGGCGGTGAGCGTCAACGGAGATGCGCTCCAGGCGATCCGGACGCTCGGAGCGCCGAGCGCGTATGGTGCACGCGTGGAACCAGAGGAGGCGCTGGCGTACATGGCTTGGACTGCAGCCAGCGGTGGTGCCCACGGCAGGAGGCGGGGTCTCGCGGTCGGGAGAAGCCTCGCATGGTGGGTCGTCGCAGCGATGGCCGACATGATGGACGTCGATCTCCTCGACCCAGATGACGTCGGGGACGCCGCAGCAAAGATAACCTGGTATCGCTGGCAGCCAGAGACCGAGACCTCGGGTTGGTCGGCGCATCTCGCCGCGCAATTGGACGATCGGGCCTGGGCGTTGAGCGCCCTCGACGCCCAATGAGATTGGGTTGGCATCCGATGAAATCGGATGCCGCTCGGGTTGGACTCTGATACGGCTACAGCTCAGCGCTGAACCCCGATGCAATCGGGGTTCAGCCCGGTGAGGCGCGATGAGGCGCGATGAAGCTCGATGAAATCGAGTTGGTGTCCGATGCAATCGGACACCAATCGGGGTTCAGCCGCGGCCTGCAACCCAGCTACAGCTCAGCGGTTTCTGTAGTAGTGGTTCAGTAGAGCGTGGAAGCTGAGCCAGATACCCCAGCCTGCGGCCGGAAACCACACCCAGTCGAGTCCTTCGCCTTCGGCGATGTCGATGATCGTCAAGCCGGCCATCGTCGTGGCGTAGGTTGCGGCGTGAAATCGGAGTAGCCGAGACCATCGTGGAGCCTTGCTCGGCGCGGCGGTCGCCGGCGCAACAGCGTTGCTGGTGTCGAGTGCTCGCAACACGGCCTCTTCCGAAATGCCGAACTCGGACGCGATTTCCACAAGTTGCTCGTAGGTCACGCCGGTGCGCATCTGCCGCTTGCGTTCCTTGGTGAGGCTCTCCAGACGGGAGGCCACGTCGATGATGTCGCCAACTTCTTCGGTTGAATACTGACGTGACACATTCATACGTACGGAGCCACCTCCTCGCCCAGCCATTCTACGATCTCGGCCTGTTCTGGGTGACCCATCGTGGGGAAGTAGGAGCGGGCGACGAACTCCAGCGGCACGCTGGAAGCCTCTCGGATCGCCGTCAGTCGTTCCACGACGTGATCGGCGGGGCCGAGCAGGGTTGATCGCCTGATGCTCTCGCGTTGGTCGTCAGGCAGTGGCGGCGGGGCGGTCAGGGGTCCCGAGCGCCTGGCCGAGGCATCCATGTCGGAATACTTCCACCGCACCTGCCACGCGTGTTCCAGCACTCCGCCGGGATCGAGGCCCGGCTCGGACGATGGGTGAATGACGTGGTAGTAGATCCACCTGAACGCTGTGGGGTCCTTGTCGAGCCGTTCGAGTTCCTCTGTCGCGACCGCGATCTGCTGCTCGAGTCGTTGTGGTGAGGCGTTGGAGAAGAACCCGTCGGCGAGTCGAGCAGCGCGGCGTACCGCGGCGTCGGCGTTCCCTCCGATGATCATCGGCGGGGCGTGAGAAGGAACTGGTCGAATCCCGACCCCTGGCACCCGATGCACCTTTCCCTCGTAGGTGACAGGCTCGCCAGTCCAGGCTCGAGAGAGGATTTCGAGAATCTCGGTCATCGAACGGCCTCGTTGGTCGAGCCTCGCCCCAAGCGCCTCGAATTCGGCCGGCATCCAACCCAATCCCATGCCGAGGGTGAAACGGCCACCAGCCAGGATGGCAACCGTTGCGGCGTCCTCGGCGAGCCTGATGGGGTTGTGGAGCGGTGCGAGCAGCACTCCTGTGCCGATCTCGATGCGGCTGGTTCGCGCCGCCATGGCCGCCGCCATCGGCAGCACGCTCGCCATGTACCCGTCATCGATGAAGTGGTGCTCGGTGAGCCACACGGAGTCGAGACCTCTGGCCTCGGCCAACTCGGTGAGAGCGAGTGCTTCGGCGTACAGGTCTTCCCAAGTCCTCGGATCTCCAAAAGACCGCTGGCAGGAGATCAGTCCGTAGCCGAGTCCCATTCGGTCAGCTGACCGCGTCGGCCGATTCGTTGACCGTCACCGCGAAGTGCAGACCTTCTGGAGAGGAGTTGACGAGGTACATCGCGTCGATGTTGACGCCGGAATCGGCGAGCTCGCGGGTCATCCGGGCGAGTTCGCCTTGGCGGTGGGGGAGGACGGTCTCGATGACCGTGTGCTCTTCGTATCGCAGGCCGGCGCGTTTGAGGACAGCTCTCGTCGTGAGGTGGTCGTCGACCATCATCCGGACCACGCCGAACTCTCCCATGGAAAACGCCGCAAGGGCCTCGATGTTGACTCCTGCGGCGGCGAGCTTTTCGGCCAGTGTTGCCAGGTGGCCCGGTCGGTTGCTCAGGTGGACGCTGAACTCGCTCATGCTCCCCACCCTATACGGGCGGGGAGCACGGCGTCGGTCCTAGACGTCTTCAGTTTCTGCGAGTCGCTGCTTCAAACCCTCACGTCGGGTGTAGAAGGAGTCTCTCCCGCTGCGAGGCGCGTCGTCTGAGTCGTCGTCGAGCTCTTCGAGCGCAGCGTCGACTGCCTCGACCGGGGTAGCGACCGGCTTTTCGGCCGGTTTCGGAGCGTCGTCCTGAAATGCCTCGATGTCGTCGAGGTTCTTCGTCTCGAGGTCCATGAGGTCCCGGGTGACGTTGATCTCTTCGATGCCATCGTCGGCGAAGACTCGAAGACGATCTTCGAGGCTTGCGAGTGCAACTCTGAGCTGCCCGAAGCGCTTCTCGATCTCTCTGCGGCGAGCTTCGGTTGAGATCTGCATCTCTTCCGCTTCGTCATGGGCTTCTGATCTCAACCGAGCGCTCTCTGCTTCGGCCTCGTCCCGCAACTTCGTAGCCGCGGCCTTTGCGGCTCGCAATACGCTGTCAGCTTCTGCTTGAGCACTTGCGCGTACCGAAGCGGCTTCCTTTTCTGCCGCTGCACGCAATGCCGCGGTGTCCCGCTCGGCCTCCTCGATCATTTGCTGCTTGGTGAGACCCGCAGCAACAAACGTGCGCTTCACGGCCTCTTCTGCAACCTCGAGCTCTGCGGCGCGTGCCTTGGTGGTCTGGAGAAGCCCCTGGACGTCTGCCAGTTCCTTCTCGTACTGGCGAAGTGTTGCCGCGACGCCGCGTTGGAACGCCTTCACCTGGTCGATTTCGAAGCCGCGCTTTGCCTCTTCGAATTGATGCGTTTCGACGCTTGTTGCGTCCATGCCTTCCATCCCCCTTTTGCCCTTTGGGTGACTGAGCGTTGCCTAAAAGCCCGTCGGTGACTCACAGTAGTCGAATTACCACTGTTTGTGCAATGAAAATCTTTCGCCCCTGATCCTAAAGGCCAAAACGTCTGTCTGCATCTGGAACGCTCACCCTCGGCATCCACTTGCATCATCGAACATACGTTCGATACCATCAAGACGTGACTCGCTACGCCGAACTGCATTCCCACAGCTACTTCAGCTTCCTGGATGGAGCGTCGAGTCCACGCGACCTCATTGGTCGTGCGGCTGAACTGGGCTACAGCGCACTGGCGATCACCGATCACAACGGGTTTTACGGGGCGGTCGCCACGCATGTTGCCGCCAGAGAGGTGGGGCTGCCCGTCGTCTACGGAGCGGAAATCGGCTTGCCCCTCGACTCGCAACCCGCACCCTCTCGCAAACAGAAGCGACAGCCGGCAACGCAACCCGGAGTGACGAAAAGGGGCCGCATCCGGCGAATGCATGGGAGCAAGCCTGCGCCGATCCCGACCGAACACCTCGTCGTTTTGGCTCCGTCACCTGCTGGTTACATGGCCATCAGCAAGCTCATCACCCGTGCGCAATTCCGGGGAGAGAAGGATCGGCCCGTCTACGACCGAGCCGATCTGGCGCAAGCTGCGGCCGAGGGTGATCTTGTAGCGCTCACGGGCTGCCAACACGGGGCTGTGCCGGCAGCAGCTGCTCGTGGCGACTTCGATGCGGCCATTCGCGCAGCAGCGGAACTTGATGAACTGTTCACCGGACGGGCATACATCGAACTGAATCATCATGGTCTGCCGGGTGACGACGAGCGCAACGATCTGCTTGCCGAAGTGGCCTCGAGGCTGCGGATGCCGCTCGTCGCGGCAAACAATGTGCACCACGCAACCATCGGCGATGCGGACCTCGCTGAAGTGTTGGCAGCGATCGGCGGGCGGAGAAACCTCGATCAAGCCGATGGATTCCGTCCTGCAACGGATTGGCGGCACCTCCGTTCTCCCGACGAAATCGCAAGACGCTTCGCTCGCTATCCCGGGGCAGTGGAACGTGCTGCAGACCTCGGCATGTCGTTGGCGTTCGATCTCGATCTCATCAGTCCTGATCTTCCTGACTTTCCGATGCCTGGCGTGTTCACCACAGAAGCCGAATACCTCGAACATCTCGTCATGGAAGGAGCCAAGGAAGTCTATGGCGACGGAGTTGGTGGGATAGAACCGGCAGCAGCTGACCGGATCAAGCGAGAGCTTCGCATCATCGAAGAGCTTGGATTCCCCGGCTTCTTCCTTGTGGCATGGGACATCGTGCAATTCGCAAGGTCGCGTGACATCTACTGCCAGATACGGGGATCAGGAGCCGACTCGGCCGTCTGCCGGTGCCTGAATCTGACGAGAGTCGACCCCATCCGGCTCGGTCTGCCTTTCGAACGGTTCCTGTCGGAAGAACGAGGGAGACCGCCAGACATCGACATCGACTTCGAGGCAGAGCGTCGCGAAGAGGTCATTCAGTATTGCTATCGCCGATACGGCCGAGAACGCGCCGCGATGGTTGCCAACCTCATCACGTACCGCGCTCGGTCCGTCTTACAGGATGTCGGCAAGGCTTTCGGCCTCACCCAGGCCCAAGTGAACGGACTCACGAAATACCTCGACACCCGTAGTCCCGCTGCGCTGCCAGACCTGGTGGATCTCCCAGAGGGGTTCACGGCCGACCAGATCTACGATGTCTGTCACCGGCTCGA
This sequence comes from Acidimicrobiia bacterium, assembly GCA_013003395.1. Taxonomy (GTDB): domain Bacteria; phylum Actinomycetota; class Acidimicrobiia; order Spongiisociales; family UBA5794; genus JABDJC01. The sequence goes on along the minus strand of JABDJC010000019.1, from coordinate 9,993 downwards.
TGGCGTACCTCGACACCTTGGCATCCACTCAGGCGGAATGGTGGTGTCCCGCCGACCGTTGTGGGAGGTCGTCCCCATCGAATGGGGGAGAATGCAGGATCGCTCTGTGGTCCAGTGGGACAAAGAGGGCTGCGCAGCCATGGGCGTGGTCAAGTTCGATCTTCTCGCACTTGGTGCCCTGAACGGACTGCACCTCTCGGTCGACATGGTCGAAGAGGCCCACGGTGTCACCATCGATCTGGCGACCATCCCGCAAGAGCCGATCGTCTATGACCTGTTGACCAGGGCCGATACGGTGGGGGTGTTCCAGGTGGAGTCCCGTGCCCAGATGGCAACCCTGCCGCGTCTGAAGCCGAAGACCTTCTACGACCTGGCGATCGAAGTAGCGCTCATTCGTCCGGGGCCCATCCAGGGCCATTCGGTGCATCCGTTTCTCCGTCGCCGCAACGGTGAGGAACCCATCCGCTACCCGCATCCGTTGACCGAACCCATCTTGCGCAAGACGATGGGCGTTCCCGTGTTCCAAGAACAGCTCATGGAACTGGCGAGGATCTGCGCCAACTTCACCCCAGGGCAATCGGATCGGCTGCGGTCAGCCATGTCGTCGAAGCGTTCGGAGGAAGCGATGGAAAGGCTTCGTGAGGAGGTCTACGCCGGAATGGCGACCAACGAGATCTCCGGGGCCGCGGCTGATGAAATCTGGGAGAAGCTCCAAGGTTTTGCCTCGTTCGGGTTTCCCGAGAGCCATTCCGTGTCGTTTGCGTACATCGTCTACGCGGCCTCCTGGCTCAAGTATCACTATCCAACCGAGTTCCTGGCCGGCCTGCTCAATGCCCAACCGATGGGGTTCTACAGCCCGAACACCTTGGTCCAGGATGCTCAGCGACATGGGGTGGTCGTGCTGCCTCCTGATGTGAACGAGTCGAACTTCGACTGCACCATCGAACCAGCGGATTGTGATCCTGACGACATCGTGTATTCCCATCGAGTTGCCTACAGACGTGGCCGTGGTCCGGTCGATGAGCCGCTGCGGGGCGCAGTCGCGATGCGGATGGGACTGCGATATGTGCGCAACCTCGGTGATGCCGACATCGCTCGTCTCGAAGCGTCACGGCACATAGGAGGGCGATTCGATGGGCTCGAGGACCTGGCACACAGAACCGGACTCGACGTGAACGCGTTCGAAGGCCTGGCCGCCGGCGGTGCATTGGCATCGCTTGGTGTCGAGCGACGTGAGGGATTGTGGGCAGCCGGCGTGCTCGGCAACCTCGGTCCTGAGCGACTGGCGCTGACCGCCGGTGCCAAACCGCCGCCGTTGTCAGCCATGTCCGAGAACGAACAGATGCAGGCCGACCTGTGGTCGACCGGGGTTTCGGTGAAGCATCCGGTTCAATTGGCCAGGGACGTGCTCACCGAGCTTAACTGCCGACGCATATCAGAGATCTTGATGGAACGACGCAACGGCGTCAGAGCAAGGGTCGCCGGAATCATCACCCATCGGCAGCGACCTGGGACGGCGCGCGGCGTCCGGTTCCTGAACCTCGAAGACGAGTCCGGCCTGCTCAACGTGGTGGTGTTGCCAGAAGTGTGGGAAGCCAACTGGGAAGTGGCTCGGAAAGCAGTGGGGGTCGTCATCGAGGGGCGGATCGAGTATCGCGACGGGGTCACCAACTTCCTCGCCCACCGGTTTTCCGAATGGCCACTGCACAAGTCGGTGGAACACGCAGGCTCACGCGACTTCAGGTGACTACGGTCAATCGTCGAGCGATCTCGGCTGGAGGACGCTCCAGACCTCACCGCCGTCGGCAACGCGTGACCAGTTGCCGAGCAAGTCGATCGTCACCGCGGTTCCCGTCTTCACCGCGACATGCGCACCGGTGAGCGTCTGGACCGTGCCCGACCAGGTCGGTTCGTGACCGACCAGCATGAGTGTTTGCACCGAGAGTGGGGTTTGGGAAACGACGTTGAGGACGGTTACGACGCCAGAGCCATACAACTCTTCAACCACGCGGACGGGACAGGTCCATCCACCTGCTTCAGCTGCGAGTTCTGCGGTGGTGGCCGCCCGCACCGCGGGCGAAGTGAGCACCAGGTCAGGAGCGAGGCTCTGTGCGGTGAGCGTCGATCCGACGGAGGCTGCGGCGCGTCGACCGCGGGGAGCCAAGGGGCGCTGGCGGTCACTGCTGAACGAAGCATCCCAATCTGATTTTCCGTGACGTAGGAGTATCAAACGAGCCATGGAGCAACGCTACTCGACCTGGCCAGGCGATAGGCTCGGCTCATGATCGCCTACCGAAACTCCTGCGACGGTGTCACTGCAGAGCAGTTGGAGGGCGGCTTCTTCGAAGGATGGCCAAACCCGCCGAGTCCGGCAACCCATCTCGAGATCTTGAACGGGTCTGACCATGTTGCGCTCGCGTTCGACGAATCGACCGAGATGGTCGTGGGCTTCGCCACCGCACTGAGTGACGGTGTCTTGACCGCGTTCATACCGCTCCTCGAGGTGTTGGACGGTTACCGCAACCGCGGCATCGGTTCCGACCTGGTGCGGAGGGTGTTGAGTTCCATCGGCGACGTGTATGCGATCGATTTGCTGTGTGACGCAGACATGGAGGGCTTCTACCGCCACCTCGGGCTCACGCCATCGTTCGGTATGAGTCTCCGCAACTACGATCGTCAATCGGGCGTGTGACTCACACCGACGTTGCGAGCCGCTCCCAACCACCTGGATAGTCGACGATGAGGCCGTATTCGTCCACTTCGAACTCGACAACGAAGTCTCGAGACGAATAGCGATAGTGAGAGTCGTCGAGTCGACGGTATCGCTGTGTCACGCGTTGAATCTCATGCGACGGGAAATCGATCAACGCCACGGTGATTTCTTGCTCTTCGCCGACGGACAGACCCAGTCGTCGAATCGCCAACGTGTTCGTCACGGGGGTCCACCCGAGGTCGACATCGATGGCGCCGAACAGATCGAGAATCGGATCGTCGCCGACGAACCATGATCCTGTTCCGTCAGCGCTCAGGGCGAGACGGCGGTCGCCGTCAGGCATTTGTGCGTGCGCGCCGACGGTTGTGGTGCGCCATTGCTCGTCGGTGAGCACGCTGTAGCGGATCTCGTACGGCGTGGCATCGATAGACAAGATGGCGGTGCCGGCGACCCGGTGTCCGGTGGGGCTCGACTGCAGGGTGGCGCGCTCCATTCCCGGTCCGTCGGTTCTCGTCCACATCACGCTTGGCATGCAGAGACCATACCGACGTCGTCAGTTCGTTGAGAGCGCTTCGAGAAACAGATGGGTCGCCCAGTTCGCGGCGTCGCCCCACGGAGCAACCACTTTGCGGACTTCTTCGTCCGGCAAGAGGTGTTCGCTCCCGAGGTAGAGATGGCTTATCGCTTTGCGCACACCCAGGTCGCCGGCGGCGACGGCGTTCGGGCGCCCGAGGTGGCGGGCGAGCGTCCACTCGGCGGTCCAGCGCCCGACCCCTCGAATGGCTACGAGCGAATCGACGACGTCCTCGTCTGAGAGGCGCTCCAGGTCGTCGAGTCCGCCCGAGGCGACCTGCCTCCCGACCTCGACGATGAACTCGGACTTGCGGGTCGTGAATTGCATTGCGCGCAGATCGGAGGTGTCGGCTGCAGCCAACACCTCTGGCTGCGGGAAGCACCACAACGTCTCTCCCAAAAAGGAGTGAGCGGCGCCGTAGCGCTCGACCAGTCGGGTCCGAGTCGTCGTGGCCCAGGTGAGGTTCACCTGCTGGGCGGTGATGGACGTCACGAGTGAGGCGAGGAGGTCGGGTTCGAGTGGCGGTCGGTATCCAGGCCGAGCGTCACGTTCTCGCGAGATCACCAAGTCCGAGGAGCAAAGGTCTTCCAAGGGTGCGAACGGCAGCGTTCCTCCCAGTCGGTATTCGAGGTCGGCGAGGGCGATCGAGGGTTCCCCGTCGGTCTCGATGACGATGGTCCTCGACTCCTGCCGCGCTCGATAGGCCATCAGCTGCGAGTCGTGCCGAAATGCTCGCCAGTAGTGCACGCCGTCGAATCGGTTCACTGGATCGCCGCCCCAACGCGCGAAGCGAGCCATGCTCACGGCCAGGTCGAGGGAGGCTGGAGGGTTCCAGCTGACGATTTCCACATCCGCAACGTACCAGTGGCCTGCAGCACAGGACCTCGCTTCACCGGTCGATATCGAACGGTATCGTTCCGACCTCCACACTCTGGGGAGAACGCAGTGAGCGACCTGTCGGCACGAGTACAGGCAATCAGCGAGTCGGCCACCTTGGCGGTCACCGCCAAGGCGAAAGCGCTTCGAGCGAAAGGTGTCGACGTCATCGGTTTTGGCGCAGGTGAACCGGATTTTCCGACGCCACCGCGGGTCGTCGAAGCGGCACGCGCGGCTGCGCTCGATCCGGCTTCGCACCGCTACACCCCGGCGGCCGGTCTCCCCGCGCTTCGCGAGGCCATCGCCGCCAAGACGCAGCGAGACTCCGGCTACTCGGTGGAGCCGTCCCAAGTGATCGTGACCAACGGCGGGAAACATGCGGTGTACGCAACGATGCAGACGCTCGTGGACCCGGGCGACGAGGTGCTGCTTCCGTCCCCGTATTGGGTGACCTATCCGGAGGCCGTTGCGCTCGCAGGTGGCACCTCGGTGATCGTCCCCACTGATTCGTCGAGTGGCTACCGGGTGTCGGTGGCGCAACTCGAAGCGGCTCGCACCGATAAGACCAAGCTGCTCATCTTCGTGTCGCCCTCCAACCCGACGGGCGGCGTCTATACGCCGGACGAGGTCAGGGCAATCGGGGAATGGGCGGCTGCCAACGACATCTGGGTGATGTGCGACGAGATCTACGAACACCTGGTGTACGGCGACTCGGTGTTCTCCTCGATGCCGGTGGAGGCTCCAGAAGCCAAATGTGTCGTGGTGAATGGAGTCGCCAAGACCTACGCCATGACCGGATGGCGAGTTGGTTGGATGATCGCTCCGAAAGAAGTCGCCGCTGCTGCGACCCGGCTCCAATCCCACATGACCTCGAACGTCAACAACATCGCCCAGCGCGCCACGATCGAAGCCGTCTCCGGGCCGTTGGACGCCGTCGCCGAAATGCGCAGCGCCTTCGACAGGCGGCGCCGAACCATGCATCGCATGTTGAACGATATCTCTGGCGTGGAATGCCCGGAACCGCAAGGAGCCTTTTACGCCTTTCCGAATTTTGAAGCGGTGCTCGGCCGGGAGTTCGCCGGTCGGCAAGTGTCTACCACCCTCGAGTTGGCCGACGTCTTGCTCGACGAAGTGGGCGTGGCGATCGTGCCAGGCGAGGCGTTCGGCGCACCGGGCTGCGCCCGACTGTCGTTCGCTCTCGGAGACGACGACCTTGCCGCTGGAATCGAACGGATGGCGACGCTTCTCGGCTGAGCGATCAGTCGAGAAGGTCGACCACCGCAGCCCACGCTTGGTGGCTCGGGTCGATCAGCGCGAAATGGTCGACCCCTTCGAGTACAACGACGGGGATTCCGCTGTCGAGACTGAGCTCGATCGGAACAGCCTCGTCACCAGATCCGTGGACGATGTGCTGTTCGCCCGCCAGCGGTTGTAGATGGTGGGGAGACGCCAAGCTGTAGCGTTGGTCACCCGGACCCCGCCGCAGAAAGCTCTCGACTGCGCCATCACCCAGGTTGCGCTCGTGGGCGGCCGCCAAGTCGAAGACCGGCGCCAGTCCGATCGTTCGGGACGAGACCACTCTCGGGCTACTTCCAGGAGCGCCCTCAGGGAGCGACTGACGTCCGGCGGCCCAGTGCGCCAGATGTCCGCCTGCTGAATGGCCGATGACCGTGACGTCATCCAGGTCGAGGTCGTGTTGCGGGGCGATTTCAGAGAGATGATCGATCGCATGCCCGACGTCCTCGAGCGTCGCGGGCCAGCCGCCGCCATTTCCCACACGTCGGTATTCGATGTTCCATGTGGCAAAACCGTGCGACACGAGATCGGCCGCCGCGCCGTCCATCAGGTCTCGCGTCCAGTGATCGCGCCAGAAGCCCCCGTGAATGAGTACCGCCACCCGATGCGGACCAGCTCCCTGCGGGATGCGCAGATCGCCGACGTGGTCGGGGTCCGTGCCATACGCGATGGTTGTCGGTGGTGATTCGCTGCGATGGTGCAAGTGACGCAGAGCGGCTCGGTAGCCCTCGGCACCACGACCGTATATCGAGTACACACATGCGTCTGACACGACCGAGGTCCTCCGCCATGCCTCGCGCTGCTTGACGTTGGACAGATGCACTTCAACCGTCGGTGGGCTGATCGCGGCGATGGCGTCGTGCAGAGCGTACGAGTAGTGCGTGAACGCTCCCGGATTGAACACGATGCCATCGACTTCACTGGAATGAAGCGTGTCGATGAGGGCGCCCTCATGGTTGGATTGGAAGGTAGACACCTCGATCCCGAGCTCCCCACCCCACCGCGCACACGAGGCCTCGAGCTCGGCGAGCGTCATCGATCCATAGACCTCCGGCTCGCGTCTGCCGAGCAAGTTGAGGTTCGGTCCGTTGAGAATGAGTACGCGTTGCATCGTGCCGAGGCTATCGGGGAGCGGGTGCATCGCCAACCGGTACATGTTGCGGCGCAAGTTCGCGGGCAAGAGCGAGCGTTTCCGGCTCGAGTACTGCGGGGACGAGGTCGGCTTCGGCCATGACCCGCGCCACGAACGCATCCCGAACTGCACTCATGCTGATGTTGTCGACAGAGTCCTCGATTGCACCAGTCGTGCTGGGGTCCCAAGAGAGCCCCAGCGCGTCATACACCGGACGCAGCGGGGCGTTCACGAGCTCGGCATCGTGAACAACGATGACCCCGCCAACGTGAGCTGCGTGCTTCGCCAGCCGCTGCCCGATTCCCATGACCTTCGATCGACCGCCGATGTTCACGCTGTACGACCCAGGGCAATACTCTCCCGGAACTTCACCAACCCGCGCATCGAGGCCGAGATCAACGAGGACGTTGCGTATGAGACCGGCAACCCGTTCGAATCGTGCGGTGATCGTGGTCTTGGGATCTTGTTCGGGAATCATCCACGCAAACGCCAAGGTGCCCTCATGGAAAACCGCCGCCCGGCCTCCGGCCAACCGTTCGATCGGGGCAAAAGCGGATGCGTGAGTAGCACGTAGAGCGGCGGGGTATCCGGGCGAAACGACGTCCTGCCTCCCGAAGGCCACCACTCGGCCCGGCACGTGCAGCCGCAAGGTCTCGCCGAGATCGTCGTCGGACCCTCGCAACAGGATGGCTCTCGACACCGCAGTGTCGAGACCTGGTTGGTCGGGAAAGGACGTGTCGAGCAGCCTGATCATGGGCTGAGAGAGTACCTATCGGCACAACTCGGTCCGGCGTCGAAGCGAGGACGACATCAATGCGCCACGCGGCTTCTATCCTCACCACTCGTGAAGTTCCTCATCCTCGGTTCGGCTCTCGTCGTCGTTGCGCTCACCGCGTGTGGTGAGTCGCGCCCGCTGCAGAACGTTGGCGCCATATCGCAGGAGATCCTCCACGGCGAGTCGACCACCACACTCACGATCGTCATCGAAGAAACCGGCGAAGCGGTTCCCATCGGCGGGGCATTGGATGCGGAGTGGTTCAGTGACGACCTCGGCGTGGTGAGCGACGATCGCGCTGAAGTGGTTGCCTCAGTGGTGGCACGATATGACGGGTCGGAGACGTTCATCCAGGCGAGTCGTGCAGAAATCGCCGTAGCGGTGCCCGGTATCCAGTTTCCGTTGGTGCTTCCTGACGTTGCCGATTACGTGACGAGTCAGCTCGTCGTCGATCCGGTCTCGGCCTCGATCGAGGGGGCTACCTCCGCAGCATTCGGACTCTGGTCGACCATCCCGTACTCCGTGACCCGCTCGGAGGGCCAGGTCGCGGTGCTCCGTGTCGGTGTTCGGTCCGATGCCAGCCCCGAAGCCGAAATCATCACAAGAGCGCAAGCCGACGAAGGAATCAGTCTTCAATGGAGCCTCGAAGACTTGCGCTACGAGTTGTTCTGTCGCAGCGGGTTGGTCGAGGAGTCTTGCTGGGAGATGGCAGAAAACCTCGTCCCGCTCTCCAGCCTGCTTCCCTAGGAGGTCTGTATCTTTCACAATTCCGGTTGGTATTCGTACATTCGGTACGACGAGAAACAGGATCGCCCGACGGTCGATCGAGAGCTTCTCAAGCGAGTGCTGCAGTACGGACGCCCGTACACCAAAGAACTTGTGGTCATACTTGCCACGATCATCGTCATCACCGGGGTCTCGCTGCTTCCGCCGCTCATCATGCGGGAGCTCCTGGACACCGCGATCCCCGAGGGCATCGAAACGGGTTCCATACGGCTGGTCACCTGGCTCGGCTTGGCCATGGTCGCCATCCCCATCGTCAACGGATTGGTCGGCATCGCCCAACGGTGGGCTTCGTCTGCTGCCGGCGAAGGCATCATCTACGACCTGCGGCGCGAGCTATTCGGGCATCTACAGCACATGTCGCTCGGCTTCTACACGACCACCCGCACCGGTGAGCTGATGTCGCGGCTCAACGACGACGTTGTCGGGGCGCAGTCCGCAGTCACCGGGACGTTCATCGCGCTGGTCTCGAACATCGCTGCGGTGGCAGCGACACTTGCCGTGATGCTTGGACTCGAGTGGCGATTGACGGTGCTTGCGGTGGCGATTCTCCCGCTGTTCATCTTTGCCTCGCGTCGTGTGGGACGAATGCTCAGGGTGATCCGTCGCGAGCAGATGCAACACAACGCAGAGATGAATGCACACATGGCCGAGTCGCTGTCCATTTCGGGTGCGCTGCTTTCGAAGCTGTTTGGACGGATTGGTGACGAGCACGAGCGATTCTCGGGAGAGGCGGGAGCCGTGCGTGACCTGGGAATCCGTCAGGCTCTGGTCGGGCGCTGGTTCTTCATGGCGCTCGGAGTCATGAGTGCAATAGGAACTGCACTGGTGTTCTGGTTCGGAGCAGTTCTGGCCATCCGCGGTTCGATCACCATCGGCACCATCGTCGCGTTGTCGGCGTACCTCACGAACCTGTATGGACCACTGTCGGCACTGTCCAACGCCCGCGTCGAGTTCGCAACTTCACTCGTCTCGTTCGAGCGGGTCTTCGAGGTGCTTGATCTTCCGCACGAGATTGCAGAGCCATCGGAAGCCGTGACCACTCCGATAGCCGGCGGCGTCGAATTCAGAGATGTCTCGTTTTCCTACGAACGCTCCGATGCGCCGTCACTGGCTGCTGTCCGCCGGTACAGCTCGCGTGAACTCGACACGGACGGCGACTTCGAGGCGATCGAGACAGATGCCTGGGCGCTGTCGGACGTGAGCTTCACTGTCGAGCCGGGGAGTCTGGTTGCGCTGGTCGGGCCGAGCGGAGCGGGTAAGACGACGACGACCTACCTCGTGCCACGGTTGTACGACGCCACCGAGGGGGAAGTGCTGCTTGATGGAGTCGACGTGAGGCGTTATGCGTTCGAGACGGTCGCGGCCGCCGTGGGCGTGGTCACTCAGGAGTCATATCTCTTCCATGACACGATTGTCGCCAACCTCCGATATGCGCGACCTGACGCAACCCAGGGCGAGATCGAGGAGGCTTGCCGTGCGGCGAACATTCACGACTTCATCGAGGGCCTCCCGGCAAAATACGAGACCGTCGTCGGCGAGCGCGGCTATCGCCTGTCAGGTGGCGAGAAGCAGAGAATCGCCATTGCCCGAGTTGTTCTCGCCGATCCGAAGATTCTCATCCTCGACGAGGCGACCAGCCATCTCGACGCCCGGTCGGAATCGCTGATCCAAGACGCTCTCGAGCACGTGAGGCGAGGACGGACGTCCCTGGTGATTGCGCACCGACTGTCGACGATCCTCGCCGCTGATCGCATCCTGGTACTCGACCAGGGCCGACTGGTCGAACAGGGAACCCATCATGAACTCCTCGATCTGGGCGGCTTGTACGCCAACCTGTATCG